>JAWLFC010000053.1:0-19022 GCA_041685755.1 Ilumatobacteraceae bacterium | reverse complement strand
CGGCTGGCCCAAGCCCCGCGTCCTCGTCATCTCGTTCCCCCACAACCCGACCGGCGCCACGGTCGACCTCGCCTTCATGCAGCGTGTCGTCGACTTCTGTCGCGCCCACGAGATGATCGTCGTGCACGACTTCGCCTACGCCGACGTCGGCTTCGACGGTCACCAGCCGCCGAGCATCCTGCAGGCCGAGGGCGCCAAGGACTGTGCCGTCGAGCTCTACTCGATGACCAAGAGCTTCTCGATGGCCGGCTGGCGCAGCGCCTTCCTGCTCGGCAACGCCGAGGTGGTCCAGGCGCTGGTGAAGCTGAAGAGCTATCTCGACTACGGCATGTTCCAGCCGGTGCAGATCGCCGCCACGGTCACGATCAACGAAGCGCCCGAGTTCCCCGACCAGGTGCGGGCGATCTACGAGTCGCGCTGCGACGCGCTGATCGACGGGCTGGAGCGGATCGGTTGGCACATCCCGAAGCCCGGCGGCTCGATGTTCGTGTGGGCCCCGATTCCCGAGCCCTACGCCGAGATGGACTCGGTGGAGTTCTGCTCGCTGATGGTGCGCGACGCCGACGTGGCGCTGTCGCCCGGTGTCGGTTTCGGCCCCGGTGGCGAGGGGTTCGTGCGGTTCGCCCTGATCGAGAACGAGAAGCGCATCCAGCAGGCGATCCGCAACCTCAAGCGCGGCCTGCCGAAGCTCGGCTGACGCGTAACACGATGGTCACGGAGCGGTCACGCAGCTGAGCGCATCCGCCAGTTACCGTCCCGGGCCGTGATCACGATCGTCGTCAGGGTCTGGATGCCCGATCGCCCCGGCGCCCTCGGCCAGGTGGCGAGCCGGATCGGTGCCGTCCGCGGAGACGTGCTGGCGATCGAGATCCTGGAGCAGGGCGGGGGACGGGCGATCGACGAGCTCACGGTGGCACTGCCCGACGACGACCTGCTGCCGCTCCTGACCGCCGAGGTCGATGCGGTCGACGGCGTGTCGGTCGAGAGCATCCGGATCGTCGACCCCGACCGCACCGACGCCAGCCTCTCGGCGCTGGCGCTCGGCGCCGCGATCGCCGAGTCGCCGCCCGACGAGCGCCTCGACGTGATGGTGCAGGGAATCCAACGGTTCTCCGAGACCGACTGGGTCGCCGTGCTCATGGCGGGCGAGCGCGTCGCCACCGTCGGCGAGGCACCGGATCTCGGCTGGTTGACGGCGTTCCTCGCCGGAAGCGAGCACCTCGACGGCCTCGACGACTCGGCGCCCAGCGACCTGCTGTGGGCGAGCATGACCACTGCGGGCCTGACCGTCGCTGCGGGCCGCACCGGCAACCCGATCCACGAGCGGGAACGGGTCCGCTTCTCGCTCCTCGTCCGCCTCGCCGACGCCCTCGTCACCCGCTGAGGCCTGGTCGCGCTCGCCGGCGGGACGTCCGGCCCTGGCAGGGCGGGCACGAGGGCGCGACGGTGACGCGATGGAGAGCTTTCAGCCACACGGATGGACACTGAAGTTCGAGACCCGCGAGGACGACGACCATTGCGAGATGGTCGTCCACCTCGACGCCGGTGATCGGTCGTTGTCCGGACTCGGACGGTCGCGCCGCAATCCCAGCGACCCGTCGTTGCCCCAGGTCGGTGAGGAACTCGCTGCCGCCAGGGCGCTGCAGGACCTCGCCCGGCATCTGACCGAGGACGCCTGGAACATGATCGAGTCGCACCAGTCGTAGACCGGTTCGGGTCAGTGGGGGATCCAGTTCCGGGAGCGGTCGACGGCGCGGAGCCACTGGGTGTGCAGGGCGTCGGCCACCTCGCGGTCGGCCTCCGGTGGGAACTCGGCCTCGAGTGACCACTGGGCGCCGACGGCGTCGAGGTCGGGCCACACGCCCTCGGCGAGACCGGCGAGAAAGGCCGCCCCGAGCGCCGTGGTCTCCTGGTCCGACGGTCGCAGCACGGTCACGCCGAGCTGGTCGGCCTGGAACTGGCAGAGGATGTCCATCACCGACGCCCCGCCGTCGACGCGCAACTCGACGATCTCGGTGCCGCTGGCAGCGGTCATCGCGTCGATCACGTCACGGGTCTGGAACGCCATCGACTCGACCACGGCCCGGGTGATCTCGGCGCGCCCGGTGCCACGTGTGATGCCGACGATCGTTCCCCGGGCGTAGGGGTCCCACCACGGCGACCCGAGCCCGGCGAAGGCCGGCACGACGTACACGCCGCCGGTGTCGGGCACCGAGGCCGCCAGCGGACCCGCCTGCGGTGCCTCGTCGAGGATCCCGATCCCGTCGCGCAGCCACTGGATCGTGGCGCCGGTGGCGAAGATCGAACCCTCCAGCGCGTAGTGGGTCGTGCCGTCGGCGAGGGTCCAGGCGACGGTGGTCAACATGCCCTCGGTCGGTTCGGGATGGGTCTCGCCGACGTTGAGCAGCACGAACGAACCCGTGCCGTAGGTGTTCTTGGCCATCCCCGGCCGGACACACGCCTGTCCGAACAGCGCTGCCTGCTGGTCGCCGGCGATCCCGCTGATCGGGATGCCGCCGGGCACACCCGCTGCAGCGTCGGTCGTGCCGACCCGCCCGCTCGACGGGACGATCTCGGGCAGCGCCCCGATCGGGACGTTCAGCAGCTCGCACAACTCGGGATCCCAGGTGCGGGTGCGGATGTCGCACAGCATCGTTCGGCTGGCGTTGCTCACGTCGGTGGCGACCACGGCGCCGCCGGTCAGGTTCCAGACGAGCCACGTGTCGATCGTGCCGATGACGAGATCGTCGTCGACGGGGATGTCGCGGTTGGCGAGCAGCCACTCGGCCTTCGTGCCCGAGAAGTACGGGTCGAGCACGAGCCCGGTCCGGTCGCGCACGAGCGGGAGGTGGCCCGCGGCAGCGAGCTCGTCGCAGCGTTGCGCGGTTCGGCGGTCCTGCCAGACGATCGCCGTGCCGTAGGGCTCCCCGGTCGAACGGTTCCAGGCGAGCACGGTCTCTCGCTGGTTGGTGATCCCGATCGCCGCCACCGTGTCGCTGCCGACGGACTCGACGACCTCGACGAGGGTGGTGCGCGCCGCCGCCCAGATCTCGAGCGCGTCGTGCTCGACCCAGCCGGGCTCGGGGTAGAGCTGGGGGAACTCCCGGTACGCACCGACCGACGGCCGCCCGTCGGTGAACACGGCCCGGCTCCGCACCCCGGTGGTGCCGGCATCGATGGCGATCACGCAGCTGCTCGTCACGGCCAGCGAATGTAGCCGAGGTGTCCCCCTCGGGCCGCGGTCACCGCTTGCGTTTGCCCGAGGCCTTCGGCCGGTTGCCGCCACCGCCGGTGCGGCTCGTCGGCGGCGGCTTGGGCCGACCGCCGGCGACCGCGTCAGCGTCAGCGTCGTCGTCGACGGGCGCGGGCTTCTTGCGGCTCTCGGCGCGGATGTCCTTGAGCCGTTGGCGCTGGTACCCGAACTTCGCCAGGATCGCGCCGAACGCCAGGTACAGCGGACCCGAGATCAGCACGCCGGCGATGGCGCCGATCCAGTTGTCGCCACGGAAGAAGACGACGAAGATCGCCGACATGATCGCGGCGTAGATCAACCACTCGCGAACGAGTCGTTGCCACGGCACCGGTCGGCTGCTGTCCCATCCCATCGGTGATTACCTAGCAGCCCGGCGGTGACGAACCAACCTGGGACACATCGCGGTGGTGGGCTCAGGAAGCCGGCGACGGCGTGCCGGGGAACGCCGGCTGGCTCGACTCGACGAGGCCGGGGAAGTCGAACTCGGTCAGGGCATCCTCCGTGAGCTCGCCGTTGCCGCGCGGCCACACGCGCGGCTCGCCGTCGACGCGCAGCTGTACGGCGCGCACCCCCTCGATCTCGGTGGCGGTGATGACGATCTGGGCGACGGCGAGGCGGAGTCCGTCCGGGGTGAGCTCCGCGAACACGTCGTTGAGGTCGAGTGTCAGCACCTCGCCGACCGTCCGAGCCGTCCGCAACTCCACGTCGGCCGGGATGGCGGTGTCGAGCTGCTCGTCGCGCTCGGCGGCGTTGGGCCCGGCGAACAGTGAGTTGAGCACCGCTGCCGCCGTGTTCTGAACGTCGCGGAGGACCGCTCGGAGGCGTTGCGGCTCCTCGGCGTCGGTGGGGGCGAGCAGGAAGATCCGGTTCGTGCCCGCCGCTTCGTCCCCGGTCGACGGATCACCGAAGACGCCGCTGCGGTCGTCGGGCACGTCGTTCGGCGCCGCCTCGGGTTGGATGGCACAGGCCGAGCCGACGGCCACGGCGAGGACCGTGAGGAGGGCGAGCCACCACCTCATTCGTCGAGCTCCGTCGCCATCAGCTCGATCACGAATCGGGCGCCGGGCTCACCGTCGAGGCGATCCTCGACCCACACCCGGCCACCGTGCATGCGGACGTGTTCGTCGACGAGCGACAGGCCGAGTCCGGCGCCCTCGCTGCCGGTTCGGCGCCCGGCCCCGCCACCGCGGGCGAACCGTTCGAACACGAGGTCGCGCTCGTCGGCGGGCACCCCGGGGCCGTGGTCCTCGACGGCGATCAGGATGTGCGACATCGGCTCGTCGTCGGGGTTCAGCACGCTGATGGACACCTCCGGTTCACCGCCACCGTAGGCGCGGGCGTTGTCGATCAGGTTGGCGATCGCCCGGGCCAGACGACGACGGTCGCCGCGGATCAGGGCGAGTTCGGCGCGCTCGGCGACCGTGACGGGCGTGTCGGGGAGTGAGCTCACGGCGACCGCTTGGCGGACGAACTCGGCGGCGAGCAGTTCCTCGAGATGCAGTCGGATGGCGCCGGCGTCGAAGCGAGAGATCTCCAGCAGGTCCTCGACGAGGCCCTGGAACCGCACGACGTCGCTCGCCAGCAGGTCGAGTGCCGCCAGGGCCCGCTCCGGCAGCTCGTCGCGCCGGGCCTGCATGACCTCGACCGACGCCGACAGCGTCATCAGCGGCGAGCGCAGTTCGTGGCTGACGTCGGAGGCGAAGCGGGCGTCACGCTCGACGCGGGCCTGGAGTGCCTGGGCCATGTCGTTGAACGACTCGGTGAGGATGCGCAGGTCGGGATCGTCGGTCGTCTCCAACCGGGTGTCGAGGCGCCCCCCGGCGATCGCGGACGCCGCCTGCGCCGCCGTGCCGACCGGGCGCACGGCGCGTCGAGCGGCGAAGACGCCGAGCAGGATGCCGAGACCGGTCGTGATGACAGCGGCCAGGATCAGCGACAGTCGGACGTTCGCCAGCGTCGAGTTCGCCTCCTCGAGGCTGAACGCCTCGAAGTAGGCGCCGATGCGGGGGACGTCCCAGCCGACGACCACGTTGAGTTCGTCACCGATCTCGATGATCTGGCTCGCCGACGTGCCCTCCTCGATCACCCGTGTCAACAACGCCGGCGGCACGTCGGGGTTGCGGAAACTGGCGCCGCCGCCACTCCATCGCTCGCCGTACCAGATCAGGTAGTCCTGCACGCCGATGCGCTCCAAGGAGTCCTGTGCGGTGTTGGCGTTCGCCGGCAGCGACCGGAGATCTCGTTCGACGCCCTGGGCGTTGCGCTGCGAGGTCGACAACGCCGCGTCGATGCGCTCGGCGACGATGCTCGACCGGGTGAGTCCGTACGTGGTGGTGGCGAGGAAGACCGACAACAGCAGCGCACCGAGGGTGAAGATGAGCAGGATCCGTCGTCGCAGCCCGAGCGTGCCGGGGCGGAAACGATTGACCAGGCGACGGGGCCAGCCGCCCTCGTTCACGTCTGGAGCCGGTACCCGAGCCCGCGAACGGTGACGACGTGACGCGGATTGGCGGGGTCGGCCTCGACCTTCGTGCGCAGCCGGCGCACGTGCACGTCGACGAGCCGACCGTCGCCGAAGTAGTCGTAGCCCCACACCTTGTCGAGCAGCGCCTCCCGGCTGAGCACCTTGCCCGGGCTCTCGGCGAGCTCGCACAGCAAGCGGAACTCGGTCTTGGTGAGATGGACCTCGTCGCCGTCGCGCATCACCTTGCCCTCGTCGGGGATCAGTTCGAGATCGCCGAAGCTGAGTCGGGCGTGGCCGGGTGCGCCCGGACGGATGCGACGCAGCAGCGCCCGGATGCGCGCCGACAGCTCCTTGGGGGCGAACGGCTTGGTCAGGTAGTCGTCGGCGCCGGCTTCGAGGCCGGCGACGACGTCGTGGGTGTCGTTGCGGGCCGTGACCATCACGACCGGGACGTCGCTCGTGCGACGCAGCGTGCGGCACAACTCGAAGCCGTCGATGCCCGGCAGCATGATGTCGATCAGCACGACGTCGGGGCTCGTGCGCTGGAAGATCTCGATCGCCTCCTCGCCGCTCTCGGCTTCGTCGACGGTCCACCCCTCGTCTTCCAGAGCGAGCTTGACCGCCGAACGGATGCGTTCGTCGTCTTCGACGGCGAGGATGCGTGTACCCACCCGACCATGATGCCGCATCCGGGCACCGAACGACGACCATGGAGCCCACAACCGCAGCCCGGTCGCAGGGGCAGCGCCGTTCAGGCGTCGAGTGCGGCGAGCAGTTCCAGGAGTTGGCGATGGATCCCCGGCCCAGCGGCAACCGTCTCGGCCGGGCGCGGCGGACCCCCGGCGAAGTCCGAGGTGGTCGCACCGGCCTCGGCGGCGATCAGCACCGCGGCGGCGATGTCCCACGAATTGAGGTGTTCCTCGTAGTAGGCGTCGAGGCGCCCGCACGCCACGAGACACAGGTCGATGGCGGCCGAACCGAGGCGTCGCACGTCGCGGACGCTCGGCAGCAGCCGCGCCAGCCGATCGGCCTGCAGGGCGCGGCGCGACGCCGAGTAGCTGAACCCGGTCCCGACGAGCGCCCGCTCGAGGTCGGACACCGCCGAGCAGGTGATCGACGCGCCGTTCAACGTGGCGCCACGGCCCCGGGCGGCGGAGAACAGCTCGCCGGTGACCGGGGCGTAGACGGCGCCGGCGAGTGGGCCCTCCCGATCGACGACGCCGATCGACGTGCACCAGCTCGGCAGGTCGTAGACGAAGTTGGCCGTGCCGTCGATCGGGTCGATGTGCCACTCCCGGCCGGAGGTTCCGTCGTCGTCGGCGCCCTCCTCGCCGACGACGGCGTCATCGGGGAACCGTTGCCGGATCTCCTCGACGATCAGTCGCTCCGCGGCACGGTCGTACTCGGTGACCGGATCGGTCGGGCTCGACTTGGTGTCGTGGGCGACGGGCTGGCCGATACCGAGGCGCCGCCGACCGGCGAGCGCCTCGTCGCCGGCGCGCACGGCCACCGCCTCGGCGAACGCCCGCAGGTCGTCGGGGTCGGCGGTCATCGGGGTGCGTGGCCGGCGGCGCTGCGGTCCTCGACCTCACGCCACTCTCCGATGGCCCGCATCACGAGCACCGCGACGATCGCCATGCCCCCGGCAGCGACGAGCGCGCCGACGAGCAGGCCGATCCCGGTCCAGATGCTGCAGTCGCCCTCGCACTGCAACGACACGAGCGAGTAGCCGATCAGCGCGCCGGCCAGCCCACTGAGGCAGATGGCGGCGAAGGCGGCGATGCGGACCCCGACCGACGGCAGCGCCGACAGGGTCGGATCGACGTCGTCGGGCGTGTCCACGGCGCTGCAGCGTACCGCCACGACGGACGCGAGCCAGACTGGTGCCGTGCTCCGACCCCGTCAGAGAGACATCCTGCACGTCGACATGGACGCCTTCTTCGTGTCGGTGGAGCTGCGGCGGCGTCCCGACCTCGTCGGGCAGCCGGTGGTCGTCGGTGGCACCGGACGGCGCGGGGTCGTGGCGGCGGCGTCCTACGAGGCCCGGCGGTACGGCGTGCGCTCCGCCATGCCGTCGGCGGTGGCGCGTCGACGCTGCGCACATGCGGTGTTCCTGCCCGGCGATCACGCCCTCTACAGCGAGGTCAGCGGGCAGGTCGGAGAGATCTTCGAGCGCTACACGCCGCTCGTCGAGCCCCTGTCGCTCGACGAGGCGTTCCTCGACGTCACCGGTTCGATCCGGCTCTTCGGTGCCGCACCGGAGATCGCGGCCGGCATCCGCCGCGACATCCAGGACGAACTCGGTCTGACCTGCTCGGTCGGCGTGGCCCCCAACAAGTTCCTCGCCAAGCTGGCCTCGGTCGAGGCGAAGCCGGTGGCGTCGCCGGCCGGCGTCGATCGGGGCCTCGGCGTCGTGGTCGTCGAGGCCGGCCAGGAGCAGGAGTTCCTGCGGCCCTTGCCGGTCGAGCGCCTGTGGGGCGTCGGGCCGGTGACGCTCGACCGGCTGCACCGCATCGGCGTGCGCCGGGTGCACGATCTCGTCGCCGTCGAGCCGGCGGTGCTGGCCGGCGCGCTCGGACGCGCCCAGGCCGAGCACCTGTCGGCGTTGGCGCTCGGTGTCGACGATCGGCCGGTGGAACCCGAACGGGAGGCGAAGTCGATCAGTCACGAGGAGACGTTCGAGGCGAACGTCACCGAGGCCTCGGAACTGCGAACGCATCTCGTGCGACTCGCCGACGCCGTCGCCGCCCGTCTGCGCCATGCGGGTGTGGGGGCTCGGACGCTCACCGCCAAGGTGCGCTTCGACGACGGGTTCCGCACGATCACCCGCTCGACGACGAGTCGCGAACCGGTCGATCAGGCCGAGACGATCATCGCCGTGCTGCAGCCGATCCTCGACGGCATCGATCCGAGCCCGGGCATCCGCCTCCTCGGTGTCGGCGGCTCGAACCTCGCGCCGGTGCACCGTCAGTTGACGCTCGAGGACGCTGCCGACGACGACGTCGAACACGGCGCCCGCGAAGCGACGCTCGATCGGATCCGGGAGAGGTTCGGTGTCGACGCGATCGGACGGGCCAGCTCCGTTCGTGCCGGCCGGGTCCGCAACGTGCGGCGCGGCCAGCAGCAGTGGGGACCGGACGAACCGTGAATCGAGGGCGCCCGGCCCGTCCAAACCCCGAAATGTCGCGTTCCGTTTGCGCTGAGCGCAAACGGAACGGGCTTTTTCGGATCGGGAGAACCTGGCCGACCGCGTTGAGGATCGGTACGGAACGTGCGATGATGGCGTCGTGCCCCTCTCCGAGGAAGAACAGCGCATCCTGCGCCAGATCGAGCAGCAGCTCGAACAGGATCCCACCTTCTCCCAGCGCGGGTACCGCGTGTCGAGGCGGCGCTCGCTCCTGCTCACGTTCGGCCTGGTACTCGGCCTCGTCGTCACCATCGGCGGGCTGGCCGTCAGCTTCCTGGTCTCCTTCGTGGGATTCGTCATCGTGCTCGTCATGGCGATCATGCTCGAGTCCGAGTTGCGGCTCCTGGGTCGCGAACGGCTCGGTCAACTGCCGATCTCGGCGTGGCTGAGCGGCCGCCGGCCCGACGTCGACGACGACGCCACCCGCTGACACTGTCCGGACCCCGCCGGGCGACGCTTCAGCCCCAGTCGGTGACGTAGCGGCGGATCCTGGTGCCGACCGGCGCCGATTCGTACACCGCCCGGTCGATCTGTCGGCTCCAGTTGCTGCAGTTGCGCATCGTGCTCGACCCGTAGGTGCCGACCACGTCGTAGCCCTCGCCGCCCTCGGGGCGGTAGGTCGCCGCCGTCACGGCATCGGCGAGCAACGCCACCGGCCGGGCCACGACGGGGAAGTGCTTCGCGGTCGCTGCGGCCGTCTCCAGCGGTGTCTGGGAGGCCTCGACCGGGACGCCGGCGTCGGCCAGCGCGTCGACCGATCGGCTCCAGAGATGACCGAGCTGCTGTTCGACCGATCCGTGTCGGCGTGAGCGGGCCCGGCGGACCAGCAGCGGTGCCGCGGCGATCAGCCCGACCGCGGCCGCGGCCAGCAGCCACCAGCCGTTGACACCCGGCGTGTCCTGCGTGGCCGAGGTCCTCCCGGTCGCACCACCGGTCGTCGTGTCGTCGAACTCGGGGATCACCAGACCGCCGTCGTCCTCGGCCGACGCGGGAGGGATCGTGGTCGCCGGTGTCCCGTCGTCGGTGGTGTCGTCGATGACCTCGGCCCCCGTGGTGTCCTGGGCCGGCGTCAGCCCCGTGTAGGACTCGGCGCCAGGTGCTCCTCGCCCGGGCGTCGGCTCGAAGCCGACCCAGCCGATGCCGTCGAACCACACCTCGGGCCAGGCGTGGGCGTTGCGTCCGCGCACGCTGTACACCCCCGGCGCCGATTCGATCCCCGACGTGAACCCGACGGCCACCCGCGCCGGGATCCCCAGGGTGCGCAGCATCGCTGCATAGGTGCCGGCGAACTGCTCGCAGTAGCCGACCCGCTGGCGCAGGAAGCTCTCGATGGCGTTGTTGCCGTGCCCGGACTGGATCTCGAGGCTGTAGGTGAACTCCCGTTGGAACCACGCCTGCAACAGCAGCGCTGCCTGGTAGCTGCTCGTCGCAGCGGCGGTGACCTGGCGGGCGGTGTCGGCGACCACCGCCGGGAGGTCGCTCGGCAGCTCGGTGTAGATCGGATCACCCGGGTTGGTGCTCGTCGTCGCCGCCAGCGCCGCCCGCTCCGGGCGAGGCGACGCCGAGACCACCTCGATGACGTCGCCACGGCCCAGATCGTCGTCGACGGTGACGAGCGTCGACGTCTCGGCCACCCAGCGCAGATCGTCGGGGCCCGAGGCCAGGAACGGATCCGGTGCCGCCGGGACGAAGTTGCCGCCGAGTGCACTGATCGTGATCTCCTGGCGCAACTCGACCGCGCTGCGCGCCGGATCGTCGAGCGTCCCCGACACCGACTGCAGTGGCCGCTCCGGCAGGCCCCACACCGTGCCGTCGAACTCGGGCAGCGCCGACGAGCGCCAGTAGGACTCGGCGTCGGCGCGCACCTGGAACAACTCGTTGTCGGACTGGTTGGTCAGGCGCGAGCGGATGTCGACGAGCGGGCTCACGACCTCGGTCACACCGCCGCCGTTGCCGCCGCGGGTCTCGTAGATCGGCGCAGCGTCGGCGCCGGGCAAACGCGGCCCGAGCGCGCCGGCGACGACGGCGACGACGAGCGACACCGCCGCCACCGCCGGCCACACGCGGCGAAACGGCGGGGCGGTCGCCGGCTCGGAGTCGGCGGCGAAGTGCGAGCGCAGCACCGCGGTGGTGACGACACCGACGGTGACCAGCGCGACGGTCAACGCGACGCGCAGCCGCTCGTCACCGAGCGCACCGACGAACACGAACAGCACACCGCCCGGCACCAGCGTCTCGGCGCGGGCGTAGGCGCGGAACGCGAACACGTCGGCCAGCAGCACGGCGATCGCCATCCCGATCGCCGCCAGGACGTCCCAACCGCCGCCGTGGATCACCGGCGCCACGGCGGTGCGGAACTGGGCGCGCACGTCGTCGAGTTCGATCCTGAACAGCTCCCACGTGGCGCCCGTCGGCAGGCCCCACGACAACGTGTCGGGGTAGTAGAGCACGGCGATCGTCCAGACGAGGCCGAGCGCCGTGGCCGGGACTGCCAGCCACGAGCTCAGCGTCAGGCGTCGCAGCACGAGGCCGAGACCGTGACCGACGAGCACGAGCACGAGCAGATCGTCCATGAACGACCAGCCGGTGAACACCCGTGCGAAGCCGGCCGCCACCGTGAGGGAGAACGCGGCGACGGCGAGCGTCGCGCCGAGGTCCCGGGTGAACGAGCGGCGCCGTGGCGTCGGCGTCGTGCTCATCGTTGCACCAGGTCGAGTCGTCCGCGGCCGGTCAGCGTCTGCCACGATCGGACCAGGTCCTCGTCGGAGCCCACGGCGACGGCCAGTGTCGGCGTCGGCGTGGTGGTGTCGGTCGCGACGAGCAGGGTGGTCAGCGTCGGATCGGTGATGGCGCCGGCCACGCTCCAGGCGGGGCTGCGCGTCGAGCCGGTGACGACGACCACGAGGCCGAGGCCGTCGCCGGTCTCGCGGACGATCGTGGCGAGGGAGCGCGGCGAGGGCTCGATGCGAGCGAGGACGCGCAGGGTGGTCGCCGCGACGTCGGGCCCGCGCAGGTCGATGCCGTCGGCGGTGACGAAGCGCGTCGACAGCCCGGCCAGTGCCGCGCTGTGCACGATGCTCGCTGCCGCGGTGACCCCACGTTCGAAGGCGGCGGCGTCGGGGTGACCGCGACGCTCGGCGTCGAAGACGACGGTGCACCGGCGCAGGCCCTCCATCGTGTGCTCTTTCACCATCAGCGTCTCCGTGCGAGCAGAAGCCTTCCAGTGGATCGTCCGGGGCTCGTCGCCGTCGGCGTACTCGCGCAGGCCGTGGAACTCGCCGGGCCCCAGCCGGTTCGCCTTGGCGAGCAGCGCCGTGCCGAGTACCCCCTGGCCGAGCTCGGGCATCTCGAGCAGATGGACACGGGGAGCGACCATCACCTCGTCGGCGCCCACGACCACCGACCGCCATCGCGCCACACCGAGCGGATCGGAGATCTCGACGGCGAGCGGGCCGAGGGTGATGACGCCGCGACGCGTCGTCGGCAGCTGATACCCCGTCGACGTCCGCTGCCGGGCCGCCATCGGCGACATCGGCACGCGGGCGACGTGATCGTCACCGGTCGTCCGCTGAACCGTCTCGCTCAGTGTGAAGGCCGCCGAGCGCAGGAGCCCTCGGTGTTCCAGGTGGATGTCGACCCGGCCGGTGTCGCCGGCGGCGAGCACGGAGGGATGGATCCAGCGATCGGCGACGACGCGGGGCCGCCGGAGCCTGACGTACACGACCGCCGCTGCCGCTGCGGCGAAGAACGCAGCGCCGATCACGAACAGTTCGACGACGCCGAAGACACGTCCGATCGCGATGGACAGGAGGCCGGCGACGATGACGGCAACACCCTGGCGTGTCAGCACGGACGCTCCATCGGGTTCACCGTGGGACGGGGACCGGCACGGCGTCGAAGACCTCGCTGATCGCGTCGGCGGGCGAGAGCTGCGAGCCGTGGTCCGAACGCACCATGATCCGGTGCCCGAGTGTCGCGTGACCGACCGCCTTGACGTCGTCGGGCGTCGCGTAGTTGCGCCCCCGCGCCGCTGCGTGGGCCCGCGACGCCGCCGCCAGCTGCAACGTCGCCCGCGGTGAGAGGCCGAGCTGGATCGACGGATGGCGACGGCTCGTCTCGGCCAGATCGACGAGATACGCCTTGAGTGCGGTGGCCACGTGCACGCGCCGCACGGCGTCGATCATCGCCAGGATCTCCTCGAGCGACACGACGGGGTCGAGGGCCGACAGCGCCTGGGTCGACCCCTGGGCGTCGAGCATCTCCATCTCGGCGGCGCGTCCCGGATACCCGATGGCGATGCGCAGCAGGAAACGATCGAGCTGGCTCTCGGGCAGCCGGTAGGTGCCCTCCTGGTCGATGGGGTTCTGCGTGGCGATCACCATGAACGGCGCTTCGAGGCGACGGCTGCGGCCGTCGGCGGTGATCTGGCGCTCCTCCATGGCTTCGAGCAGCGCTGACTGGGTCTTCGGGGAGGCCCGGTTGATCTCGTCGGCCAGGACGATGTTGGCGAACAACGGCCCGGCCTGGAACTGGAACGTCTCGGTCGAGCGCTGGTACACACTCACGCCGACGAGGTCGGCCGGCAGCAGGTCCGGTGTGAACTGGATGCGCTTCCAGCTGCAGTCGATCGACGCCGCCAGCGCCTTGGCCAGGCTGGTCTTGCCGACCCCCGGAACGTCCTCGACGAGCAGGTGTCCCTCGGCGAGCAGGCACATCACCGCCAGCTCGATCGTGTCGTGCTTGCCCCGCAGGACCTGGGCGACATTGGCGGTGATGGCGTCGAAGAGGTCGGCGAAACCGCGCAGCTCGCCGGTCGAGTCCGAGCCCGCCCGCATCGAGGGCGTCATCGGTGGCGCGCCGTCGTCGGCGATGTCGGTGCTCACCCGGCGAAGGGTAGACCTCCGAGATCGCCGGCGACAGTCGGGATAGCGTCGTTTCTCGTGAGTTCAGCGAGTTCGACCGTCCTGGCCGTCGTGGTCGATCCGGGCCGGCTCGCTGCGGGCATCGTGTCGTCGAGCGGAGCGGTCCTCGTGCGCGATCGGGTCGGCAATCCCGGTCGGGAGGTGTGGCGTTCGCTCGAGCAGCTGGTCCTGCGTGTGCTCGCTGCCCGATCCGACGACGTCGCCATGCCGACGGCGGTCGGCGTGAGCTGTGCCGGCTCGATCGACCTGCCCGCCGGTTCGGTCTCACCCGCTCGGATTCCCGCCTGGTCCGGGTTCACACTGCGCGAACACCTCGAGGACCTCACCGGCCTGCCGGTCCACCTCGACACGCTCGCCGGGGCGGCCGTCGACGCCGAACGGTGGATCGGCGACGCCGTCGGTGTCGACAGCCTCGCGCTCGTGGTCTTCGACCAGACGATCGAGTCGGCGGTCGTCGTCGACGGTGTCCGCCTGCGTGGCGCCCACGGCAACGCCGGAGCGCTCGCCCACCTCCAGGTCGAACCGGGCGGGATTCGTTGTACGTGTGGAGCGGCCGGGTGCCTCAACGCCTACGCGTCGACCGTTGCCCTGGAAGCGGAGATGAACCGTCCGCTGCGGCGGGCGACGACATCGATGATCGACCGCACCGGGATCATGATCGGCCGCGCGATCGCATCGTCGGCGGCCGCGTTCGACGTCACGACGTTCTACGTCGGAGGTTCGGTGGTCGACACCTTCGGCGACCCGCTCCTGGCATCGGTCCACCGCGAACTCGCTCAACGGTCGCGGCTCGAGCATCTCTCGTCGCTGCGCGTCGTCGAGCTGTCCGGGTTCGGCCAGCCACTGGTGGCCGCGGCGTCGGTGGCGTTGCGACCCGAGCAGGCCGTGAGTCGGTGAGCGCCCTCGGGTAGTCTGTTGGCCATGCAGCCGACGTACAGCGACGAGGCCGAGGCCTATCGCGAGAAGGTGCAGGCCTTCCTCGCCGAGAAGCTCCCACCGAACTGGGAGGGCATGGGCGCACTGTCGCTCGACGAACTCCACGAGTTCACCATCGAGTGGCGCAAGACGCTCCACGAGGCCAACTACCTCGCCCCGGGCTGGCCACAGGCGTACGGCGGAGCCGGTCTCTCCGCGCTCGAGCAGGTCATCCTCGCCGAGGAGTTCACGAAGGCCGGCGTTCCGGCCGGTGGCCCCAACGACGTGTTCGGCATCCAGATGCTCGGCAACACGCTCTTGATGTGGGGCAGCGAGGAGCAGAAACAGCACTACCTGCCGCGCATCCTGTCCGGTGAGGACACCTGGTGCCAGGGCTACTCCGAGCCCGACGCCGGCTCCGACCTCGGCAACGTCGGGCTCAGGGCCGAGCTCGACGGCGACGAGTGGGTGCTCAACGGCCAGAAGATCTGGACCTCGGCCGGCCACCTCGCCGACCACATCTTCACCCTGGCCCGCACCGACCCCGATGCGCCGAAGCACAAGGGCATCTCGTTCCTGCTGGTCCCGATGGACCAGCCCGGCATCGAGGTCCGTCCGATCAAGATGATCTCCGGCGAGAGCGAGTTCAACGAGGTGTTCTACACCGACGCTCGCTGCCCGAAGGACGACGTGGTCGGCGGCGTCAACAACGGCTGGGCGGTGGCGATGTCGCTGCTGGGGTTCGAACGAGGCGAGGCCGCGGCGACGGGCCCCATCCGCTACCAGGCCGAACTCGACCGGCTGATCGACATGGCCCGCGCGCGTGGGCTCGACCAGGATCCGATCATCCGTCAGCGTCTGGCGTGGTGCCATTCCAAGGTGCAGATCATGAAGTTCCTGGGTCAGCGCACGCTCACCCAGTTCCTCGCCGGACACCACCCGGGCCCCGACGGCGCGATCTCCAAGCTGTACTGGAGCGAGTACCACCGCATCGTCACCGAACTGGCCGTCGACATCCTCGGCGCCGACGCGCTGAACGTCGAGGGTCGCCCACCGTCGTCGGCGTTCCAGACCGACGACCCCGGCGCCGCCAACTCCTCCGCGTCGTGGGTCGGCACGTTCCTGAATGCTCGCGCCGGCACGATCTACGCCGGTTCGTCGCAGATCCAGCGCAACATCATCGGCGAGATGATCCTGCAGCTCCCCAAGGAACCCAAGCCGACCTGACCGTCATGGGACCCGGCGCCACGATCACGACGATCGGCGCGGTGGCGAGGCATCCCTCGCTGTGGCCGACGGCGCTGCGCCAGGGAGCGCGCCTCGTGCCGAACCGGTGGTGGAGGACGGCGCCGTTCCTGCCACTGCCGTCGCGCCGGTATCTCGAGTTCCGGTTGCTGACCCAGTACGGCGACATCTCACGTCGCCCCGAACGTGACGATGTGCTGAACTACCTGCGATGGTGCCGAGACTGGGAACGACTCGACCGGCCCAGGTCCGACGGTTGAGGCCATGGTGAGATCGTGCTGAGCGCCCTCGTCCTCAATGCGAGTTTCGAGCCACTCAGCATCGTGTCGGCCGAGCGCGCCACGTGCCTCGTGCTCGCCGAGAAGGCCGACGTGCTCGAAGATGCCGGACGGGTGATGCACTCGGAACGGCTGAGCGTGCCGTGCCCGTCGGTGATCCGGTTGCGCTACATGGTCAAGGTGCCCTACGTCCGTCGGGCCGCACTCTCGCGGCGGGCGATCTTCGCCCGTGACGACCACCGCTGCCAGTACTGCGGCGACCGGGCCGACTCGATCGACCACGTCGTGCCGCGTTCCAAGGGTGGCGCGCACAGCTGGGAGAACGTCGCCGCCGCCTGCCGGCCGTGCAACCTCGGAAAGCGTGACCGCACTCCCGACGAGGCGGGCATGCGCCTCGCCCGACCGTGCCGAGCTCCGCGAGCGACCGCATGGGTCGTGGTGTCGGTCAGCGGCGTTCCCGACACGTGGCGGCCGTACCTCCCGCTCGCCTCCTGACGTCGTGAACGCGCCGTACCGGCTGGAGCGGTCGCGTTCGACCGCTGCGTCGTTCCACGCTCGCTCGGTGCCCGACCCGGCGTCACGCGTGATCTGGTGGCACGACGTCACGGCGCCGGCGCTCGTCCTCGGATCGACCCAGTCGGAGGAGATCGTCGACCTCGACGCATGCCGGCGGGCAGGTGTCGACGTCGTGCGGCGACGCAGCGGCGGGGGAGCGGTGCTCCTGCAGCCCGGGGAAGTGACGTGGATCGACGTGATCGTTCCCCGGGGCGCCCCCGGCTGGGCCGACGACGTGCACGCGCCGATGGCGTGGCTGGGCGACCACCTGGCCGGGGTGCTCCGCGAGTTGCTGCCGGAGCGTCGCATCGCCGTGCACGAGGGGCCGATGGCGACGACGCCCTGGTCGTCGCTCGTGTGCTTCGACGGGTTCGGCGCCGGTGAGGTCCTGATCGACGGGTGCAAGGCGATCGGCATCAGCCAGCGTCGTACCCGGCACGCGGCGCGCCTGCAGTGCTGCTGGTACCGGGCCTACGAGCCCGCCGACCTCGTCGAGTTGCTGGCGGCCCCGGTGCGTCCGCCCGTCGGCGATCTCCAGCCGGTCGCGACCGTGCCCGCCGACGTGGCCGACGCGATCCCCACCGCACTCGTCTCCCGCCCCTGAAGTCCGCCGCCCCCCAGGGCGTGCGATGAGCGAGGCGCCGCCATCCGGTCGCTTCGCTCATCGCGGTTTGTGTGCAGGGGGTGTCGGGGGGAGTGGGTGGGGTCTTGGGGGATGAAATGGGGGAGAATGGTTGACAATGGGGGAATTTGGGGGAAGAATGGGGATCGCCGGGGAGGACTCCCGCGTTCCCGGCACGGCAGGTTCGCCGCGGGGGACGAGGCAGGAAAGCGAGAGGGACGCGGCGCGTGTTTGTCGGGGTCTACGAGCGGCAGCTCGACGAACGGGGACGAGTGGCGCTGCCCTCGTCGTACCGGGGTGAGCTCGGCGACCACTGCTATCTGTTCTTCGGCGACGACGGCTGCGTGAGCGTGCGCAGCGTCGAGTCGTTCGACGAGCAGGCCGCCGAGCTGGTCGCCAAGGCCAAGCGTGGCGAGGTCAGCCGCAACCGCGTCCGGGCCTTCTCCTCGTCGGCGACGCAGGCGACCATCGACAAGCAGGGTCGGATCACCCTCGACGCCCGGCTCCGCCAGCACGCCGGCATCGAACCGCACGCCGCCGTCGTCGTCCTCGGCTATCTCGACCAGATCGAGATCTGGGATCCGGAGGCCTATCGCGCCAACGAGGCCGCCGGCCAACACGAGATCGCACGCGGATGAGCGACGACGCCACCCCCACCCCATCATCCACCCCGTCGCCCACCCCGGTCGACTCCAGCGGGTTCGCCCACGAACCGGTCATGCGCGACGAGATCACGGCGGTGTTCGCCACCGTGCCCGCCGGTACCGTCGTCGACGCCACACTCGGTGGCGGTGGCCACAGCGCCGCGTTGCTCGAGTCTCGCGACGACCTCGATGTGCTCGGGATCGACCAGGACGCCGATGCCCTCGACGCCGCGACCCGCCGACTCGCTCCCTACGGCGATCGCGTCCGCACCAGCCGACGCCGGTTCGACGAGATCCCCGACGCTCTCCGCGAACACGGCATCGAGGAGATCAGCGGGGCGCTGTTCGACCTCGGCGTGTCGTCACCGCAGCTCGACCGCGGTGACCGCGGCTTCTCCTACCGTCACGAGGGGCCACTCGACATGCGGATGGACGCCGAGCAGACCTGGTCGGCCGACGACGTCGTCAACGGCTACACCGAGGCCGACCTCGCTCGCATCATCGCCCGCTACGGCGACGAGCGTTTCGCCGGTCGGATCGCCCGGGCGATCTGCGCCGCCCGCCCGATCCAGACGACGACGGAACTCGCCGCCGTCGTGACCGCGGCGATTCCCGCCGCCGCCCGCCGCACGGGCGGCCATCCGGCCAAGCGGACGTTCCAGGCGATCCGCATCGAGGTCAACGACGAACTCGGCGTGCTGCCCGACGCGATCGACCGCGCCGTCGAGGCGACCCGGCCCGGCGGCCGTGTGGCCGTGCTGGCCTATCACTCGGGCGAGGACCGCATCGTGAAGGAGCGCTTCGCATCGGCCGCCGGCGCCTGCGAGTGCCCCGACGACCTGCCCTGCGTGTGCGGGGCCATCCAGACCGTACGGCTCGTGCGTCGGATCCCGAAGCGCCCCACCGCTGCGGAACGGGCCGACAACCGTCGAGCGGC
>JAWLFC010000165.1:0-4681 GCA_041685755.1 Ilumatobacteraceae bacterium | reverse complement strand
GTGCCGACGTAGTCGGTCACGTACATCGTCTGGTTGGTCGCCGGACGCACCTGGTCGACGATCAACCACTTCCCGTCGGCGGCGCGCACGTACAACAGGAGGTCGGCGAAGCAGAGGTCGGCGAGGAACGCCCACTCGGCGGTGAGGCGGTGGAGGTGGTCGGTGTCGTCGCGGTGGAGCGTCGTGTGCTCGCGGACGAGTTCGGCGAGGGAGGTCATCACCGACGATTCTGCCCGATCATCCGGCGTTGCGCAGGTGACCGGCCAACGACGCGAGTCCGGCGAGGTCGTGGATGTCGCCCGCCAGCCACGGCACGGCGAGCAACACGGGGGCGAGATCGGCCAGCTCGGAGCGGCGATCGGACTCCCTCGCGGCGACGAGGGCGACGTCGTCGAAGCGCGTGGCGATCTGGCGCAGCACCGAGGCGACGGTCGTGCGGGGGACGTCGAGGTCGGCGGCGACGTCGTCGGCGAGGTCGCCGTCGGCCGCGTCGGTCAGCGCCGTGGCGCTGTCGGCGGCGTCGGCGTCGGCGAGCGCCGACGGCAGTACACGGTTGGCGACGATCGCACCGAGCGACATGCCCCGCTCGACGAGTGAACGAGCGAGGAAACGCGCTTCGTAGCTCGGCGCCGTCTCGAGCGTGGTGACGACGACGAACGCCGTGCGAGGGTCGCGCAGCAGTCCCTCGACCTCCTTGGCCCGGCGCACGAACCCCTGCTCCATCGCCTGGAACAGCACGAAGAAGTCGGCGATGTCCTGCAGGAACCGCGAGCCGAGCACTCGGTCGGCCACCTGGTAGAAGGGCTTGGAGGCCACGGTGAACAGGCGGGATCGGTACGGCACGGTGAGCCAGCGCAGCAGCCGGCTCCCGAAGAACTCGATCATCCGGTTCGGTGCATCGAGGATCGACAGCGCGTTGCGCGACGGGGGCGTGTCGACGATCACGAGGTCGAACTCGCCTCGGGCGTGGAGGTCGTGGAGCTGTTCCATGGCCAGGTACTCGTGGCTGTGCACGAACCGGCTGGTGATGTTCTCGTACAGCGGGTTGGCGAGCACGGCGTCGCGGGTGACCGGGTCGGGGGCGTGTCGGGTGATCAGTTCGTCCCAGCCCGCCTTCGTGTCGAGCATGGCGACCCACACCTCGCCGCGCAGCTTGACGCCGGAGCCCGCGAACTCGTCGGGGTCGATGCGCACGGGAGTGTTGCCGAACTCCTCGAGTCCCAGTGCGCTCGCGAGACGGCGCGCCGGGTCGACGGTCATCACCAGCACCCTCGCCTTCTGGCGTTCGGCAGCGGCGATGCCGAGGGCGGCAGCGATGGTCGTCTTGCCGACGCCGCCGGAGCCGGCGACGAGCACCATCTCCCGGCTGGCGAGCAGGTGGTCGAGTTCAGCCATGACGACCGCCGGAGGTCGGCGCCGGTTCGGGGTCGAGTTCGTCGGTCAGCGCCTCGGCGACGAGCGACACGATCCGCGGGCCCGACCCGCGGGAGAACAGTTCGGGCACGGTGACGATCGGCAGGCCGTCGGCGACCGTGTCGCTGGCCCCGAGCCAGGAGCGCAGTCGGTTGAGGTGTTCGGCGCCGGTGCGACGACGCTGTTCGGTGAGACGAGCAGCATCGACGACGGTCGTGACGGCGGGCCCGGCGGCGTCGACGAGGCGATCCACCACGTCGTCGAGCCGGTCGACCACCGCCTGCTCGCGACGGCTGAACATGGCGGGCAGGACCCGGTTGGCGATCACCGCCGTGGCATGGGCGCCGGTCTCCGCTCGCAGGCGGCCGAGCAGGTCGATCGTCTCGGTGACCGGCATCTCCTCGGGGGTGGTGACGACGGCGACACCGGTGCGGTGAGGGTCGTCGAGGATGTCGAGCATCCACTGGGTCTGGTCGCGCACCAGGCCGACCTGGACGAGTTCGGCGATCACCTTGGGCGCACCGATCTGACTGACGATGTGCCCGCTGGCCTCGGCGTCGACGACGATCAGGTCGTAGTGCCGTTCGCGCACCTCCCAACAGAGCTTGCCGACTCCGAGGATCTCCTTCACGCCCGGTGCGGCGTCGGCGACGAAGTCGAACGTCGACGCGAGCGGACCGATCCGGCCGAGCAGCGGGATGCGCACGAACAGCCGGAGGTACTCGCGCAGCGAGTCCTCGGTGTTCATCGCCATGGCGAACAGGTCGGGGGCGACCTCGGTCGGTTCGAAGCCGAGTTCACCGACGTCGAAGGCGGTGGCGAGCGAGCCTTTCGCGTCCATCTCGCACACGAGCGTGCGCCGGCCGTGGCGAGCGGCGACCTCGGCGATCGCGGCCGCGACCGTGGTCTTGCCGACGCCTCCCTTCCCGGTGACCCACAGCAGGTCGAGGTCCAGGAGCCCTGGCCGACCCGCGGGGCCCAGGTTCAGCCCCCGAAACCGATGCGGCGGTCGCCGTCGGCGGAGCCGAGTTCGACGTAGGCGATCTTGGCGGCCGGCACGGCGACGTCCTTGCCGCGCTTGTCGGTGATCCAGAGCACGTCACTGGCACCCACGAGCGAGGCTTCGATCCGCGCCTTCAGGTCGTCGCGGTCGACGTCCTCGGCGAGCTCGATGTTGATCTCACGGGGGGCCTGGGTCACTCCGATGCGTACGTCCACGCCAGCACGCTATCGGTAGCGATCGGCCATGCCCGGGGCGGACTCGTCTCTTGCCGTCACGTCGTCGAGACGGTAGACCTGCTCGCAGCCGGTGAGGAGGTTCGTCATGGTCCATTCGGCGTTGGAGGGTCGCGAGAGCGACATCGTGCAGACCCTGGTCCGGCTCGCGGACACGCTCGTGAGCGGCTACGACGAACAGGAACTCCTGCACGACCTCGCCGAGTCGTGCGTGCGGATCTTCGACGGGGCTGCCGCCGGCGTCTCGCTCGGCGTCGACGACCAGCTCGAGTTCATCGTCGCCACGAGCGACGAGATGGGCGTCATCGAGCTCCTGCAGATGGAGCGCCAGGAGGGGCCCTGCATCGATGCCTACCGCAACGGCCGGGCCGTCCACACCAGCGACATCGCTGCCGACCACGAGCGTTGGCCGCACTGGGCACCGAAGGCGTCGTCACTCGGGTTCCACTCCGCCGAGGCGTTCCCGATGCGGTTGCGAGATCGGACGATCGGCGCGCTGAACATCTACGCCACGCCGTCGCGGCCCCTCTCCGAGAGCGACATCGCCGTAGGTCGAGCGTTCGCCGACATGGCGACGATCGGGATCCTCCACGAACGCAGAGCGAGCGAGCGCGACGTCGTCGCGGCCCAGCTGCGACATGCGCTCGACAGTCGCGTGGTGATCGAACAGGCCAAGGGGATGCTGGCCGAACGTCACGGCATCGCTCTGGACGACGCCTTCGACCGGTTGCGCAGCCACGCCCGCTCGACGCAGACCAAGCTCACCGTGGTGGCGGGGCAGGTCGTCGCCCACGAACTGCGGCTCTGAACGCTCGGCGGGACCCCGGGCGGCCGCTCGGACGGCGTCAGACGGCGGTGGCGCAGAAGGTGTCGCCGCGGGCGAAGCTCTGCTCGGTGACGATGTCGAGCGACTCGGCGTCGTTGTCGACGAGTGCGGCGAGCATGCCCTTCACCATGCCACGGTCGACGGCGCAGATCACGGGGTGATCGGTGGCGACGTCGCCGAACGGGCAGTGGTTGTTGATGATGCGCAGCTGGTCGTTGCGGCCCTCGGCGTGGGCGGCGAAACCGTGCGCGGTGAGGGCGTCGGCGACCGCCTGCATCGCCGAGCGCAGCGACCGGCGACCGTTCGCGAGTGCGTCGCCGGTGAGGCCCTCGGCCATCGCCCGGCCGTACTCCTGGCCGACCTCCTCGGCGATCGACTCGGCCTCGTCGTGGGGGAGCCGGTCGAGCGCCCGCCCGAGCAGCGACAGCAGGAGGTCGTCGCTGCGGACCGGGAACTCGACGTCGTTCATCGTGATCGCGTCGGCGACGACGACGTAGCGCTTCGACGGTCGGCCGGCGCCGGCGCCGGCGACCCTGCCGGAGACGACCTCGAGGTACCCGCCGGCGGCGAGCTTGTCGAGGTGGTGGCGGGCGACGTTGGCGTGCACCCCGACCTCGGACGCGACCATCGACGCGGTGACGCCGGTGCCGTCGGTGCCGGAGTGCTCCTTCGCGAACAGGTAGATCGAGCGGCGCGTCGGGTCGCCGAAGGCGTCGGTGATCGCCGACACGGTGGCGGTGAACGACGGGCTCGTGCGCATGTGCGCAATTGTACCTATCCGCGTAGTGCAAATTCGAGCGGCCGTTGCCACAATGGATCCATGGCCGCCACTGTCACCGAAGACCAGATCATCGAGGCGCTGCGCCCCGTCGAGGACCCCGAACTCCACCGGTCGATCGTCGACCTCGGCATGCTGCGCGGCGTCGCCATCCGTGACGACGGCGTCGTCGGCGTGCTGATCGCGTTGACCGTGCCGGGGTGCCCGCTCAAGAGCGAGATCCAACGGCGCGTGTCCGAGGCCGCGACGCAACTCGACGGCGTCGAGTCGATCGACCTCGAGTTCACCGTGATGAGCGACGAGGACCGCGAGAACCTGCGCCGCACGCTGCACGGTGATGCGGCGTCGACCGCCGGGTCGAGCCAGGCCCACGGCCACGCCGAGGGCCGCAAGATCCCGTTCGCCGAGAACACCTCCAAGACGCGGCC
>JAWLFC010000164.1:0-4753 GCA_041685755.1 Ilumatobacteraceae bacterium | reverse complement strand
ACGAGGCCTGCGGCTTCGAGCTGGTCGGCGTCGAACGCGAGGTCGGTCGCAAGTTCAACCGCTGGCTCGACGTCGCCGTCATGCAACTCATGCTCTGACGACCGCGTCGAACCTGGTGGGCCGGGAAGGATTCGAACCTTCGAAGGCAATGCCGGCAGATTTACAGTCTGCTCCCTTTGGCCGCTCGGGCACCGACCCATGACTTTGTGTGCGTACCCCGATCGAGCGATGAACAGGGCGGCCTGAGCGTACCGGCGGACGCGGCGGGCGACACGCCGCTGCGGGCTCGTTCGCTACCCTGACGCCATGCCAACCTTCGATGTCGTGTCAGAAGTCGACGCCCAGGAGGTCCGCAACGCGGTCGACCAGGCCCAACGTGAGATCGCCAACCGGTTCGACTTCAAGAACACCAACTCCACGATCGAACAGAACGACATGGTCATCACCCTGCACACCGTCAGCCGGGACCGACTCGACGCGTTGCGTACCGTGCTCGAGGAGAAGCTCGTCAAGCGCGGGGTGTCGCTGAAGGGTGTCGACTACGGCGACGTGACCGACGCCACCCAGAACACGGTTCGCCAGGTCGTCACGATCAAGGTGGGGATCTCCTCCGACAAGGCCAAGGAGATCAACAAGCTGATCAAGGAGAAGGCCCCCAAGGGCACCTCCAGCCAGACTCAGGGCGAGTCGATCCGGGTCAGCGCCAAGAAGCGCGACGCACTCCAGGACGTCATCGCGATGCTCAAGGCCGAAGACGTCGGCATCCCGTTGCAGTTCCAGAACTTCCGGGACTGAGCGCGCCGATCAGCCGTCGGCGGGGGTGAAGAGTTCGGTGATGGCCGCTCGGGCCGAGGCTGCTGTCTGCGCAGGCGCCGTGTCGACGGGCAGCGAGGCGAGCTCGGGGCCGACATCGGATGCCTCGACGATCGTCCAGGCGTCGGTGACATCGGCGTCCGGACCGAACGCCGCCGTCACGGCTTCGATCGTCGCCAGTTCGGCGGTCCGCCAACCGATCAGCTCGCGGGCCACGCTCTGCCGGGCGGGATTCTCGAACCCGGTACCGGGATCGCAGCTCGCGAGCTGCAGCGTGCCATCGGACAGCACACCGACCGAGGAACCGAACTCGGCGGGAGCAGCCGCGGACCACGCCTCGAGCGCCGAACGCAACGTGGCCGTCCGGGCGACGTCGCCGCCGGCGAAGGTGGCGTACACGCACGCCGCTCCGTCACGCTCGGCCATCGACAGCGAGTTCTCGACGATCGACTCGCTGGCGACGTAGGTGGTGCGAGGGTCGAGGAACCCTCCGAGGACGAGATACCAGAACGAGCGGTCGGCCGGCCTCGGCGACGAGACGAGGGTGTCGGAGCCGACCGGCTCCGGGTCGGGGGCGATGACGGGCGCCGGCGTCGGCAGCGGGCCCGGCCCGCCGGTGCCGATTCCCGAGAGCGAGCCGGTCGGGTTGTCGAATTCCGCGTACACCGCCGGGGCCAGGAGCCGGTAGGCGACGACCGGCGGCACCGACGCCGAGCGGGTCGGGTCGACCGGATCGACGGCGACGGCGTAGGGCGAGTCGGCGACGACGGCAGCGGTCTGACGTTGCACCTCGGCGAGCGTGAGCACCTGGGCCTCGAGCTGCCGCTGCGTCTGGTCGACCGACCAGCGCAGCTCCTGGTCGAGCGACGCCGCCGCCACCGCTGCGGTGATCCGAGCATCGGCCTGCGGGCCGGTCGCCGCCTGGTCGCGGTACACCTGGCCGTCGTCGGTGGAGTAGACCGCGTCCTGCCACCCGGTGATCTGCTGGGCGACCGACGCCGGGGAGGCCGCCCCGTCGAGTAGCCCGAGTGCCCGCCACATCGGCTGATCGCGGGTCCAGTCGCCGGCCAGCTCGGTTGCCATCCGCTCGGTGTAGGTCGCCGACGGCTCGCTGATCAGCGTGATCGGCTCCGCGAACTCGACGCCGCGAGCCGCCTCGACCGCTTCGGCGAAGGGCCCGGTCTCGGCGTCCCAGTCACCGGGGAAGAGATACGGCCGGCCGAACACGACGGCGGCGGCGATGACGCCGCCGAGCACGACGAGTGTCAGGAGGAGCTTCAGGCCCGTGCGGGACTTCGTGCGTCGACGCTGTGTGGGCACCGAACCAGAGGCCGGTGCCATCGCCTCGAACACGCTCGCCTGCGGCGGTGCCGGTGCCGCCGCCTCGACCTGAGGGAGCCTCGGACCCGACGGGCGCGGATCGGCCACGTCGACCGCAGAGGCCGTGACCGGCGTCGCCTCGACGATCTGCGGGAGTTCCGCGGAGGGCCGCTCGGCGTCGGGCGCCACGACGGGGGCCGGGGCCACGGTGGCGACGACCACCGGCTCCGGCGCCACGACCGGCTCTGGCGTTGCCACCGGCTCCGGCGCCACGACCGGCTCTGGCGTTGCCAACGGCTCCGGCGCCACGACCGGCTCTGGATCGATGACCGGTTCCGGGTCGGGCCGGGTCGGTGGCTCGACGGTCTCCTCGTCGGAGGAGAGTGGCGTACGCGGGCTGTGGAGCAGCGGCGACGTGTCGAGCGTCAGCGGCGCGAACTGGATGGGCACCATGGTGTCGTCGGCGATCGACGGTGCCGGCGATGTCGCGGGTTCGGGGGCCGGTGCCGGTGTGTCGGGCGTCGACGTCGGATTCGACATCGGGGTGAAGGCGATGGGCGGGGTGAGCGGTGCCGACGGCGAGGCACCGGTGGGCGCAGCGACCGGTGTGTCGAGCACCGCATCAGCGGGTGGGCGGTCGACCGGCGCCTCGGCGGGCGCCGAGTCGTCCTCCACGACGGAATCCCACGACAGCGTGGGAAGGTGGGTGCTGCGCGAACCGTCGGGCGGAGCCATGCTGCCCTATCGGCACGACCCGCGACGGCCTTGAGCGCGTCAGTCGTCGCCGGTGGCCGCTGCCCGGGCCTGGAGCTCGTCGACGATCGACGCGTCGGCGAGGGTGGTGGTGTCACCGATGTTGCGACCCTCGGCGACGTCGCGCAACAGACGCCGCATGATCTTGCCCGACCGGGTCTTCGGGAGATCCGGCGTGATGTAGATCTGCTTCGGCTTGGCGATGGCGCCGATCTCCTCGGCGACGTGGGCACGCAGCACCTCGGCGTCGACGTCCTCGCCGCCTCGGAGGATCACGTAGGCGATGATCGCTTGCCCCGTCGTGGCATCGGTCGCGCCGACGACGGCGGCCTCGGCGACGGCGGGATGCGAGACCAGGGCCGATTCGACCTCGGTGGTCGAGATGCGGTGCCCGGAGATGTTCATGACGTCGTCGACGCGACCGAGCAGCCACAGGTAGCCGTCGGCGTCGAGCTTGGCACCGTCGCCGGCGAAGTAGCGGCCCTCGAACCGCGACCAGTACGTGTCACGGAAGCGCTCGGGGTCGCCCCAGATGCCGCGCAGCATGCCCGGCCACGGGCGCGTGAGGGTCAAGTAACCGCCGCCGACATCCACCCGGTTGGCGTCGTCGTCGATCACCTCGGCCGACACGCCGGGGAGTGGGAACGTCGCCGAGCCGGGCTTGGTGGTCGTCGCACCCGGCAGCGGGCTGATCATGATCCCGCCGGTCTCGGTCTGCCACCACGTGTCGACGATCGGGCAGCGGCCGCCACCGATGTGCTCCTGGTACCACATCCACGCCTCGGGGTTGATCGGCTCGCCGACCGTCCCGAGCAGGCGCAGCGACGACAAGTCGTGCCTGGCGGGCTCTGCGGCACCCCACTTCATGAACGTCCGGATGGCGGTCGGGGCGGTGTAGAAGATCGTGACGCCGTACTTCTCGATGATCTCCCAGAACCGGTCGTTGCCGGGGTGGTTGGGCACGCCTTCGTACATCACCTGCGTGGCGCCGTTCGACAGCGGGCCGTACACGATGTAGCTGTGCCCGGTGATCCAGCCGACATCGGCGGTGCACCAGAACACGTCGGTGTCGGGGTGCAGGTCGAAGACGTACCTGTGGGTGTAGGTGACGTGGGTGAGGTAGCCACCGGTCGTGTGCATGATGCCCTTGGGCCTGCCGGTGGTGCCCGAGGTGTAGAGCAGGAACAACAGCTGCTCGGAGTCCATCGGCTCGGCCGGACAGTCGGTGGACGCGCCCTCCATCAGCTCGTGGTACCAGTGGTCGCGGCCGTCGACCATGTCGACGTCGTTGCCGCCGCGTTTCACCACCACCACGTGCTCGATCGACGGGCTCTCGGCGCAGGCCTCGTCGGCCGATGGCTTGAGGGGGAACACCGCGCCGCGCCGGTAGCCACCATCGGCGGTGATGAGGACCTTGGCCTCGGCGTCGTTGATGCGGTCGGCGAGCGACTGCGCCGAGAAGCCCCCGAAGACGACGCTGTGGGCGGCCCCGATGCGAGCACAGGCGAGCATGGCGACGGCAGCCTCGGGCACCATCGGGAGATAGATGTTGACGCGGTCGCCCCGCTCGACGCCGAGTCCCTCGAGCACGTTCGCGAACTGGCTGACCTCGTCCAGCAACTCGCGATAGGTGATCGTGCGGGTGTCGCCCGGCTCACCCTCCCAGTGGATCGCGACCTTGTCACCCTTGCCACCGAGCACATGACGGTCGATGCAGTTGTGGGCGACGTTGAGCTCACCGCCGACGAACCACCTGGCGTCGGGCAGATCCCACTCGAGGATCGTGTCCCACGGCGTCGCCCAGTCGACGAGCTCGGACGCCTGGCGGGCCCAGAAGGCCTCGTCGTCCTCGGCGGCCTCGTCGTAG
>JAWLFC010000052.1:17701-20092 GCA_041685755.1 Ilumatobacteraceae bacterium | reverse complement strand
GTGACGAAGCCGGGTTCGTCGGCGGTGATCACGACGAGGGTGACCGCCAGGTCGGTGTCGGGCTTGAGACATGCGTGCATCGACTCCTCGCACCGCTCGTCGAGCGCGATCGCCTCGACGACCCCGGCGACACGTTCGGGTCGGAGCAACGTGGCGATCCGGCGTTGCTCGAGGCCGTCGTGCGCGACGCGGAACACGCCCCCACCGAGGTCGTCGAGTGCCCCGCCGAACTCGATGCCGGTGATGCGATCACCGTGGTCGGGCTGGTCGGGACGGGCGGCGTCGAGGACGACACGGCGCAGGGCGCAGTGATCGAGATCGGCGGCGGGGTGTGAACTCACGATCACGGTCTCGCCACCGGCGGCGCGCAGGCGCAGCTCGGCGCCCGGCGTGCCGTGGCCGAGCGCGACGGCGAGTCGGAGTTGTTCGAGTGCTGTCACGGGTGGTTCCTCGGATGGGGTGGGTGGATGGACGGGACCGGTGGACGTGGATCGACGGGGGCGCTCAGCCGGCAGCGAGATCGCGGGCGCGGCGTACGAGGTCGACCGACGCTGCGCGCACCTCGGCGGGGGACGTGAGCGGTTCGCCGAAGCCGACACGTGAGATGGCGGCGACGAGACCAGGCGTCTCGTGGGCGTCGAAGGTCAGGCCGTAGCGGTCGACCCCGGTGACGACCGCCGCGACCGCGTCGGGAACGCCGCCGAGGTGACGCACGATCTCCACGCAGGCGTCGGCGTGGTCGTCGTTGAGGTGCTCGATCATCGGCGCCGCGTGCGGGATCACCGGGTCGGCGGTGGCGTGGAGGAGGTCGTCGGCGCTCGCCCAGCCCATGAACCCGAACCCACCGACGTAGCGGATGTTCAGCGTCGCGAAGCGCCACCACGAGAAGTCCTCGAATCCGATGTAGTCGTCGGCGTGCTGGTGGACGGCGAGGTGGTGCTCGACATCGGCGTCGCTCGGCTCGTACGGCTCGAAGGCACCGACGAGCGTCACCCGGGCGTACGCCAGCGGGTCGACCCCGTCGGGGACGTCCTGCGCGACGAGCAAGCTGGCACGGCGGTCGTGGTGCAGGTTCTGGGTGTGTTCGGCCAGCGCCGAGATGCAGACGACCGGTTCGCTCCCCGGCCGGGTCGAGGTCGACACGAGCGAGGTGTACGGATGCCCGCTGGCGGTGAGGGTCGCGAGCGACGCCATGGCGCCCGGCTCGAGCAGCGTCCGGGCGAGTTCGCCGTGCGATGGCAGCGTGGAGACGTCACCGACCAGCCGGGGACCGGCGGCGAGGTGGGCGCTGACATCGGGTGTCGGCTCGTCGAGGTCGGTGGCGGTCATTCGATGGTTCCTCCGTACAGGTCGGTGATCAGTTGGTCGAGCAGAGCCCCGGTGCGCGGTCCGTTGCCGAGCAGCAGCTGGTCGTCGTAGGTGAGGACCCGCCGCGCCTCGCCGGCAGGCGTGGCGGCGACTCCCGGCAGCTCGAGCAGGCCGTCGACACCGCCGACCGACTCGAGTCCCCGTTCGGGCACGATCAGCACATCGGGAGCGGCGAGGACCAGGGCCTCGGCGTTGATCGGGGCGGTCTCGCCGATGCCGAGGTCGTCGGCGATCGAGACGGCACCGACGGCATCGATGATCCAGTCGACGTCGGTGCCCCGACCGAAGAGCAACTGCACGTTGCTGCCCCGGAGGTACAGCACGCCCACCCGTGGCGTCGTCGCGGCGGCCTCGGCTCGTTGCATGGCCGCAGTGATCGCCGAGTCGACCTCGGCGGCGAGTGTCTCGCCGCGCTCGGGCACGCCGAGTGCGTCGGCGACGGCGCGGATCTTGTCGCCGGGTCCCTCCGGGGTGCTCTCGGTCGGGATCATCACCACGTCGAAGCCGAGCCGTTCGAGTTCGTCGAGCACCTCGGGTGGGCCGGCGATGTCGGTCGCCAACACGATCGTGGGTTCGAACGCGGCGATCGGTTCCGCGGCGAGCGATCGCTGGTACCCGATCTCCGGCAGTGCGTCGGCCTCGGGCGGATAGGTGGCCGAGATGTCGGTGGCGACCACCTGGTCGCCGAGCCCCAGCGCGAACACCACCTCGGCGAGGTCACCGTCGAGCGGCAGGATGCGGACTTCGCTCGACGCCGTCGTCCCGTCAGGCGTCGGGGCGGGCGTCGGGGCGGGTTCGGTGGCGGCCGGCGTGGGAGCAGGGGCCGACTCCTCGGCAACGTCGTCGGCAACGTCGTCGGTGGGCGCAACGCTGTCGCTCGGGGCTCCGACGGCGTCGGGTGAGCCGCATCCGCCGACCAGGACGGCCGCCGCCGCGACGGCCAGAACGCGCCGTCGGAGCGAGTCTTTGAGGAATGCCATGCGCGCGATGATAGGAATGCCTAACACTTGATGCAAGGCCGAA
>JAWLFC010000052.1:0-17601 GCA_041685755.1 Ilumatobacteraceae bacterium | reverse complement strand
GCCGCCGCCGCGACGGCCAGAACGCGCCGTCGGAGCGAGTCTTTGAGGAATGCCATGCGCGCGATGATAGGAATGCCTAACACTTGATGCAAGGCCGAATTCGAGAAGTCGCCAGTGGCCGGGGACGCGCCAGGACGCGTCGGTCAGCACATCGCGGTGCGGCGTGACTCGTTGCGCTGCGGGCGTGAATCGTTTGCGCTGCGCGCGGGCGAGGGCTACTCGCCGATCTGGTGCTGGGTGTAGAGCTCGATGCCGATGTCGTCGATCATCGACAACTGGGTGTCGATCCAGTCGAGGTGGCCCTCTTCGCCCACCACGAGTCGCTCCAGCAGCTCCCGGGTGCCCGGGTCACCCAACTCCAGCGCCAACACCACGCCGCGCCGATACCGCTCGATCGCCGCCAGCTCGAGTTCGCGGTCGACCTCGAGCTGCTCGCGCACGTCCTCGCCGATGCGTACGCTGCCGATGCGCTGCATGTTCGGCATGCCGTCGAGCAGCAGGATGCGATCCATCAGGTGTTCGGCGTCGCGCATCTCCTCGAACGACTCCTCGCGGTACTTCTCCGCGAGGCGCTTCCAACCCCAGTTCTCGCACAGCTTGGAGTGGGCGAAGTACTGGTTGATGGCGGCCAACTCGGCGCTCAGCGCCTCGTTGAGGAACTCGATGATGTCCGGCGATCCCTGCACGGGTCGTGAATCTAGTTCACCGTCGCGGTGACAGACCCACCTGCGTCGCATCCAACAGTTGCTCGATCGAGGCGCGGCAACCGCCACATCGTCCGCCGGCGCCGCACTGCGCGATGACGTCGTCGACCGTGATCTGCGCGTTGCGCATCAGCTTGCGGATCGTTCGATCGTTCACCCGCTCGCAGTGACAGACAACCATGGGCCACACCTTTCCGAGAGCCGGCTGTCGCCTCGGCTCGCCTTCTGCCCAGTGTAAGGTACTCTTCACATCGGCCGTCGGCAAGCTCGATGGCTCGCTGCGCTCCCACCGTCGTTTCCCCGCCGATGCCGCGGGTAGGCCTCCGACGACATCCGCCACGACGAGGAGCCCACTCATGACCGACCAGTCCCTGCCCGGCCGAGGATCGGTGGCCGGTGAGACCCGCCCGGCCCGTATCTCCGGCGACACCGTGTTCGACGACGACCGCGCCGACGCCACAGCCGATGACTCGGGCGACGACTCCGGCCGCGACGCCGGCGACGACCGATCACCGATGCAGAAGAGGTACTGGCGCTTCGGTGCCATGATCGCGACGTCGACCGCGGCGATGTTCGTGCTCATGTACCTCAACACCTACGAGTGGGACCACGTGCAGTGGAGCGAGACGCGCTTCTACATGGCCTTCGTGATGGGCGCCACCATGGCGGTGATCATGCTGTTGTTCATGCTCGGCATGTACACGAGCCGGGTGGTCAATGCCGCCATCCTGGTCGGCGCCGTCGCCGTCTTCGCCGGGTCGCTGTGGCTCGTGCGCAGCCAGACCACCGTGCAGGACACGTCCTACATGCGAGCGATGATCCCGCACCACTCGATCGCGATCCTGACGAGCGAACGTTCCGAACTCACCGACCTGCGCGTGCTGCGCCTGGCCGACGAGATCATCCTCGCCCAGCGCCGGGAGATCGACGAGATGACGTGGCTGATCGACGACATCGCCGAGAACGGCGAAGTGACCACGGAGGCCGAACTCGAGGCTCGACCGGTTCCCGAGTTCGAGCCCACCGACGGACGCGACGAGCTCTCCGACGGCGGGTGACGCTCCGCGCCTGTCCGTGCACCGACCAGGACGCCCTAGGGTGGTCGGCCATGTCGACGATCACGAATCTCGACGCGCCCACACGGACCCGGGCAGTGCTGGTTGCAGTGGCGGTCGTGCTGTGGGGCCTGCTCGCCTCGGCGTCGCCGGCGCACGCACACACGGCGTTCGTCGGTTCGGACCCGGCCGACGGCTCGATCGTCACCGAGCCGGTGGACGAGATCGTCATCGAGTTCACCGGCGTCTCGACCCCGGCAGGCGAGGGATTCGTCGCACTCGACGCCGATGGCCGGGTACGCACCCCGACAACGGTGAGCACGGACGACGACAAGGTCTTCCGGCTCGCGTTCGACCCGCCCCTCGCCGGCGGCGTCGTCGGCGTGCGCTGGAGCGTTCGCGCCGGCGATGCCCATCCGATCGAAGGCAGCTTCTCGTTCACGGTCGATGCCGTCACCGCGCCGGACGACGAGGCCGCCGACACCCCCATCGACGAACTCGCGACCGCAGCCCCTGACGACGGCGGCACCGCCGAGTCGAGCTCGGCGCTCGACGAGTTCCTGGCGGTCGATGGCCGCTCGCCCGGCGAGACCGGAGCGCGTGTCGGGCGGCTCGTGTCGTTCGGCGCCGTCGTGCTGGCGCTCGGCGCCCTCGCGTTCGCCGCCACCACACTGCGGGGATCGCCGGCCGAGGTCGGACGTTTCGTCAGGACGATCCGTCTCGTCGCCCTCGCGATGGTCGGCGGCGCAGTGGTGGAGTACGTGGGCGTCACCCGGCTCCTCGACGAGAGCTGGTGGTCGACGTGGTCGACGTCGGCCGGTGCCGCCACCGTGCTCCGAGGCGCGGCCGGGCTGGCGATCGCCCTCGGCCTCGCGCCGATCGTGGCGGCAGTCCGCCGACCCCACGCGTTGTCCGCAGCGCCGGCGACCACGCTGGAGAGCAGGCCGACCGGATCCGGTTCCGTCGTGCGTTGGGTCCCCGACAGGACGTCCTGGCTCGCGTTCGTCGGCGTCGCTCTGGCGATCGTCTCGTTCTGGTTCGATGGCCACACGGTCACGAAGGGCTGGCGGGTGCTGCACGCCCTCGCCAACAGCGTGCACGTCGTCGCCGGTTCGATCTGGGTCGGCGGTGTCGTGTCGATGGCGGTCGTGCTGTGGCGACGCCACCGCGCCGGTCGGCCGAGCGATGCGATGGGTCTCGTCGTGCGGTTCTCGTCGGTCGCGGCGCTCGCGCTCGCCGGGGTCGTGGCTGCCGGCGTGGTGATGGCGATCGCGATCCTCGACACGTTCGGTGAGCTCACGTCGACCGAATGGGGTCAGGTGCTCCTGCTCAAGACCACCGCCGCAGCCCTGGCGATGGGAATCGGCGCCTACAACCACGTCGTGCTGCGACCGGCACTCGAGGAGCACCCGGACGACGCCGGGCTCCTGCGCTCGATCCGTTCGACGGTGACCGCCGAGGCGATCGTGCTGGCCTTCGTCGTTGCGGTGACCGCCTGGCTGGTCGCCGCGGCATCCTGATCAGTGGCGCCCTCGGCAGGATTCGAACCTGCGCACACGGCTCCGGAGGCCGATGCTCTATCCCCTGAGCTACGAGGGCAGGGGTCTTCGAAGGTTAGCGGTCCGACACCGATTCGGGCGGTGCCGCCCGTCGACTACGGTTGGCCGGCGGCAGCGCCAGGGACGTCGAACTCGGGGAGGGGCGATGGCGGCAACCAACACCTTGCAGGACACGGCGCCGGCGTTCGTCGACGTCGCCCACCGGATCGTCTGGGCGACGGTCGCCACCGTCGGCGCGACCGGACAGCCCCGCACCCGCGTCCTGCACCCGATCTGGGAATGGGACGGCGAGCGGCTCACGGGCTGGATCGCGACCAGCCCGGCGTCTCCCAAGGCACGCGACCTCGCCCACGAGTCGCGGGTGTCGCTGACCTACTGGGATGCTGCCCACGACGTCGCCACAGCCGACTGCGACACCGCCTGGGAGAGCGACCTCGACGACAGGCGCGCCGGTTGGCAACGCTTCGCCGAGGGACCCGAACCCGTCGGCTACGACCCGAGCATGATCCCCGGATGGGACTCCCCCGACGCGGCGTCGTTCGGCATCGTGCGCCTCGAGCCGACGAGACTGCGCGTGTTCCCCGGTTCGCTCCTGCTGCGCGGCACCGGCGAACTGTTGACCTGGTCGGGCTGAGCAGAGCCGCAGAACAGCAGAACCATCGGACCACCCACCATCCGCGCCGCCTGACCGCACCCGGTCGGGCCTCGGCAACCGAACTCAGTACGTCACTCAGTACGTCGACGTGCCCTCCACGTCGGGCCCACCGGCGACGACCGCGAGCAGCGCGTCGAGGAGGCCGCTCGCCCCGAACCGGAACGTGGCGGGTGTCGCCCAGCCCTCGCCCATCACCGAGTCGGCGAGGCCGATGTACTGCATCGCCTCCTCGAAGGTTCGGATGCCGCCGGAGGGCTTCAGCCCGACCGGGCGGTCAGCCGCCGAGATCGCCGCCAGCATGGCGCTCGCCGCGTCGAGCGACGCTCCGGCGGGGATCTTGCCCGTCGAGGTCTTGACGAAGTCGGCACCGTTCTCGATCGCCAGCTCGGCCGCGGCGCGGATCGTCTCGCCGTCTCCGAGCGCGCCGGTCTCGAGGATCACCTTGACGATCCGCGGTGCTGCGACTGCCGACGTCACCTTCGAGATCATCTCCGCCGCCGTCGCGACGTCGCCGGCGAGGAACGCCCGGTACGGCAACACCACGTCGATGTCGTCGGCACCATCGTCGAGGGCGCCGTGGGTCATCGCCGCGACCTGGCTCAGCGGATGTTCGCCCGACGGGAAGTTGACCACCGTCGCCACCCGCACGTCGCCGCCGGCGAGTCGAGAGCTGCACCTCGAGACGAACTCGGGCCAGACGCACACGGCGGCCGTCCCGTGCCGACGCGCCCGTTCGCAGAGCGCGTCGATGCCGCCGTGGGCGTGGTCGTCGGACAGATCGGTGAGGTCGATCAGCGAGATCGCGCGGCGGGCCGCCGCGATCCGGTCGTCGATCCGATCGTCGGAGAAGGCGTCAGTCATCGAGCGCGACGGTATCTGCTGGTGAGCCGGCCTCGAGACGAAGCTGACGCTCGGCGGGGGTCGCGGCGAGGACACCGGCGACGTAGTCGGCCAACGCGACCGGAGTGCGGACCTCCTCGCCACGATGTTCGGCCATCAGATAGCGATGCTCGAGCAACTGGTGGAAGATCTCCGCCGGCTCGAGGTGGGAGCGCAACGCGTCGGGGATGGCGTCGATCGCCGGCTCGTACACCTCGGCGAGCCAGCGCGCCGTCGCCACCGCCCGTGGGATCGACTTCCCCTCCCGGCGCTCCAGCCAGGCTCGGTGGCCGTCGATGTCGGCGAGCAAGCGCCGGGCCTGGTTCTCCTGCACCTCGAGGCCGGTCCGCCGCCGCAGCTCTCGCGAGTAGTGCCCCTCCTCGATCAGCACCGGTTGCACCGACAGCGTCCGACCGTCGCGGTTGATCGACAGCTCCTCGACGTCGAAGCCGAGTTCGTTGATGCGCCGGACGCGCTGCTCGATGCGCCAGCGGTCGTCGAGGTCGAACTCCTCGACCCGGGTGAGTTCGCACCACAACTCCTCGTAGCGGGCCTTCAGGCTCTCGGCGATGCCGAGCGGGTCGATCTCGTCGGTGATGCGTCCGCTCGCCTGAAGCTCCAGCAGCCCGCCGGCGACGTTCTCGACCGCGATGTCGAGATCCCAGTTGCGCATGCGGTCGCCGATGCGCGCATTGCGTTCGGTGGTCTCGGCGTCGACGAGGTACGCCATCATCGCCCCGGCGTCGCGTCGCCACAGGATGTTCGACAGCGAGCAGTCGCCCCAGAACACGCCTTCGAGGTGCAGCCGCACGAGCAACACCACCGCGGCGTCCATCAAGCGGTCGGCGAGCGTCGGGTCACCGCGGCCGAGCAGGTACCAGTACGGCAACGAGAAGTCGAGATACCGCGTGATCAACACGGCGTCGCCCCGGTTGGGGGCGTCGGACACCACACCGACCGGCTCGACCACCGGGAGGTGGTCGTCGCGCATGCTGCGCAACATCCGGTACTCCTTGTGGGCCGCGTCGACGCCGGTCGCCTTCAGCGCGTACACCCGGTCCTCGAAGCGCACGAACCGCACGACGTGGCGGCTGATGCCGTGGGCCATCTTGACGAGACGCTGGTCGTCCCACTCCTCGAGTGGCGTCTCCCACGGCAGGTCGAGGAAGTCCGGGTGTCCCTGCCTCGTGACGATCTTCATGCCTCCACCCCCTCGTCGGTGACCGCAGTCGGGTCCAGCCAGACTGCCCCGTCGGCGGGGAGCTGTCCATCGACGACGGGCAACGACGCCAACAGCACCTCGCCGGCGGGAACCGGGACGGCCGATGTTCCCATGTTCGCGATGCAGACGACGGCGCCGCGCCGGAACGCGAGCACGTCGGGGCCGAGGTCGAGGAGTGTGAACTCGGCTTCGCCGACCAGGCGTTCGCGGCGCAGGGCGATCGCCGCCCGGTACAGCGTCAGCATCGAGTCCGGATCGTCCTGCTGTGCCGACACCGCGAGGTCGGCGAACGACTCCGGTTGTGGCAGCCACGCCGGTCCGTCGCCGAACCCGTACGACGGGCCCGCCGGCTCCCACGGGATCGGCACCCGGCAGCCGTCCCGACCCTTCTCCGTGTGACCCGAGTCGTGCCACACCGGGTCCGCCAGGACGTCGGCGGGAAGATCCCACGCCTCGGGCAGGCCGAGTTCGTCGCCCTGGTAGACGTAGGCCGATCCGGGCAGACCGAGCGTGATCAGCGCCGCCGATCGCGCCCGCCGCGCACCACGGTCGGCGTCGAGCAGGTCGTGCGGCCCGTCGAGCAGCCATGCTCCCGGGTCGACGTCGGTCGGCAGGCCGTAACGCGTCGCATGGCGCACGACGTCGTGGTTCGAGAGCACCCAGGTCGGGTTCGAGCCCACCGCGCGGGCGGCCCGGACGCTGTCGACGATGATCGCCTCGAACGCCCCCGCATCCCACGGAGCGGTCAGCAGGTCGAAGTCGAACGCCTGGTGATACTCGTCGGCACGCAGGTACAGCGGCCGACGAGACGCGTGCACCCAGGCCTCGGCCACCATCATCCGGTCGTCGTAGCCGTCGAGCAGTCGGCGCCAGCGTCGCACGATCGGGTGGATCTCGTCGCGATCGGCGTAGGGCAGCGGCTCGGCGCCACCCTTGCCGTCGTTCACGCTGACCCCGGCGTCGGGATAGCCCGGCGCCTTCGCCAGGCCGTGGGCCACGTCGATGCGGAACCCTGCCGCCCCCCGGTCGAGCCAGAACCGCATCACCGACTCGAACTCGGCGACCACGTCGGGGTGCTCCCAGTTGACGTCGGGCTGGCTCTCGTCGAACAGGTGGAGATACCACTGGCCGTCGGCCGTGCGCGTCCACGCCGACCCGCCGAAGATCGACCGCCAGTCGTTCGGCGGGAGTTCGCCGTCGTCGCCGCGCCCGTCGAGGAAGTGATAGCGGGCGCGTTCGAGCGATCCCGGTGGCGCCGCCAGCGCCGCGCGGAACCACTCGTGTTCCCACGAGGTGTGGTTCGGTACGAGGTCGACGAGCACCCGGATGCCGTGGTCGCGGGCAGCAGCGATGAAGTCCTCGGCGTCGGCGACCGTGCCGAAGCGCTCGTCGATCCGGCGGTAGTCGGCCACGTCGTAGCCCCCGTCGAGCAACGGCGAGCGGTACCACGGGTTGATCCAGACGGCGTCGATCCCGAGACGCTGCAGATACCCGAGCCGCGACCGCATGCCGGCGATGTCCCCCGTGCCGTCACCGTTGCCGTCGGCGAACGAGCGCACGTAGATCTGGTACACGATGGCGTCACGCCACCACTCGGCATCGCCGACCACCGGCACACCGGCGCGCTGCTCTCGACGATCGGTGCTCATCCACCCACTCCTGATCCCGTCCCGGTCCGCCGCGCCCGCAGGGATCTTCGATCGGACACGATGGGGTTGTAAGCGCTTACAGTACCGAGCGACTGCGACGATCGACGCCGTCGCTCCCCGTTGCCATGACCGCCACCTCGACTCGCCGACCGCGCCGGGCGCGTATCGAAGACGTCGCGCTCGCCGCCAACGTGTCGGTGGCGACGGTGAGCCGAGCCCTTCGCGGACTCCCCAACGTCGCGGCGTCGACCAGCGAACGCGTGCACCGCGTCGCTCTCGAGCTCGACTACCAACCCGACCCGGTGGCATCGAGACTCGCGGCGGGACGCACCAAGACCGTCATCGTGGTCGTGCCCCACCTGGCGAGTTGGTACTTCTCGACCGTCGTCGCCGGCGCCGAGGCGGTGTGCAACGAGGCCGGCTACGACTTCCTGGTGACGAGCGTCGGCAGCCTCGACGAATGTGCTCGGATCCTCGACGACTCGTACCGGATCGAACGCCGGACCGACGGCATCGTGCTCGTCAACATCCCCGCGACCGACGAACAGGCCGGCTCACTGCGCGAGCGCGGCGTGCGCCTGTCGACCGTCGGCACCAGAGCCGGCGGCTCGCCATCGGTGCTCGTCGACGACGTCGGCGTCGGCGCGCTCGCCGCCCGCACGCTCGTGGACCTGGGCCATCGGCGCATCGGCCTGATCAGCGGCCGCGGCGACGACCCTCTCAACTTCGAGGTACCCAAGCTGCGTGAACGGGGCTTCACCGCGGCGCTGCGCGACGCGGATCTCGTGCTCGACCGGGACGTGGTGGTCGACGGCAACTTCAGCATCGACGGTGCCCAGGAGGCCATGGCGACGCTGCTCGACCGGCCGGATCCGCCGACGGCGGTGTTCGCGATGTCCGACGAGATGGCCTTCGGCGCCCTGATGGAGCTCGGCGCCCGGGGCCTGCGGTCAGGAGTCGACGTCTCGGTGATCGGCGTCGACGACCACGAGTTCTCCCGGGTGGTGGGTCTGTCGACGATCCGCCAGCGAGTCACCGCCCAGGGCGCCGCCGCCGCCCGCATGCTGCTCGCCACGCTGCGCGGCGAGCAGTGCGAGTCGCAACCGGTCATCTCACCGGTGGAACTCGTCGTTCGAGACACCACCGGGCCGGTCGGCTGACCCCGTCCGAATCGCTCCGAAGAACTTGACCTGACGGCCCGGCTGTGAAAGCGTTTACATTGCCGGAGTGTTTCGGCAACGACAAACGATCGGCTCAGCCAGAGCCGAGTCAATGAGGGGGAGGACCCAGATGAACAAACGCTTGCTGAGGCTTGCGGCAATCCCGGTCGCGTTCTCGCTCGTCGCCGCCGCGTGCGGTGACGACGACGACGACACGGGCAACGGAGACACCGAGACCACCGATGCCGGTGGTGACGAGGGCGGCGACGGCGGTGACGCCGGCGGCGATCTCGACTTCGGCGGCGCCTCGATCACGATCACCGGTCCCGAGCGCACCGACGAAGAGGCCGGCGCGATCCAGGACGTGATGGACGCCTTCGGCGAGCAGGTGAACCTCGACATCACCTACTCCGGAGACGCCGACTGGGAAGCCAACATCAACACCCAGGTCGAAGCCGGCAACCCGCCGGACATCTCGTACTTCCCGCAGCCGGGCAAGCTCGCCGACTTCGCCCGTGACGGATTCATCGTCGCCCTCACCGACGATGTCGACGCCACCGTCGACGAGTTCTGGGCCGACGACTTCCAGATCTACGGCAACGTCGACGGCACCCAGTACGGCGTGCCCGCCAAGACCGACCTCAAGTCGCTCGTCTGGTACGTCCCGAGCCGCTTCGAAGAGGCCGGCTACGAGGTCCCGGAGACCTTCGAGGCGTTCACGGCACTGGTCGACCAGATCGCAGCCGACGGCGAAGCCGCTGCGCTGTGCGTCGGCATCGAGTCCGGCCAGGCCACCGGTTGGGCCTTCACCGACTGGACCGAGGAGATGGTGCTCCGTCAGCACGGCGGCGACGTCTACGACCAGTGGGTGGCGAACGAGATCCCGTTCGACGACCCGCGGATCGTGGAGTCGATGCAGACCGTCGTCGACCTCTGGGACGAGGAGAACGTCTTCGCCTCCGGCGGTTCGATCGCTGCGACGTCCTTCCAGGACAACGCGGTGCCGCTGCTCGACGGTGACTGCTTCATGCACCGTCAGGCGTCGTTCTTCGCCAGCTTCTTCCCCGAGGGCACGCCCTTCGCGACGGACGAAGAGGGCGCGGTGGACGTGTTCTACTTCCCCGACATCAACGGCGACGCGCCGGTGCTGACGGCGGGCACGCTCGCCGCAGCCTTCAACGACAGCCCCGAGACGATGGCCGTGATGAACTACATCGCGACCGCCGACTACGCCGAGTCCCGCCAGGCCGCACAGGCCGGGCGCCTCGGTGGCAGCCTCTCCGGCTTTCTCTCGGCGGCCCAGGGTCAGGACCCGAGCGTCTACCAGCCGCTCGAGCAGGGCTTCCTCGACATCGTGACCGGTTCCGACCTGTCGCGCTTCGATGCGTCCGACCTGATGCCCGCCGACGTCGGCGCCGGCACGTTCTGGTCGGAGGGCACCTCGCTGGTCAACGGCGAGATCGACGTCGAGACCGCTGCAACTCGGATCCAGGAGAGCTGGCCGAGCTGACACCCGAACATCGCGGCTCGTGAATCGAGCCGCATCGTGAACGCTGCGGGGCACTGGCACTACGGTGTCAGTGCCCCGTTGGGTTCCGGCCATCATTGGGCAACGGAGTCGGGGGACGAAGGGGAAACGACATGGACAAGGGGACGAGCTCGTGAGCAGTGTGCTGACCGATGCCGATACCGGCCGCTCCGGCGGCGTCGGTTACGCCGAAGACGCGGAGGCGCCGCGACCGACCGGCGGCGATTCCGACCGTGATGTCCCCTGGTGGGTGGCGCGGATCGCCCTCGGGCTGATCGCAGTCGGGTTCGTCGTCTGGTCGTTCTTCGAGGAGAAGATCCGCTCGACGCTGATCACAGTGGTCATCGCCGTCGGAGCGAGCGCCGCATTGTGGATCGGTGCCAACCTGCTGTTCAACCAGGTGCGCGACCGCTGGGCGCGCTTCAACCTGACCGTCTACGCCGTCGTCGGGTTCATCGCCGGCGTGGCGTTGCACGGCAACCTCGTCACGATCGGCTCCGGCGAGGGCTTCCTCACCTGGGTGATCGGCCCGCTCGTCGGCGCCGCCGTGCTCGGCGGGCTCGGCTACGCGCTGTCGATCACCGACGACCCGACCCGACGTCGGGCGATCGCGCTCGGCGGTTCTGTCGTGATCGGCGTGGGACTCGGTCTGCTCATCCGCGACACCTACCACCCCGAGTTCGACGCATTGGCGATCCTCGGGTACACCGCGCTCGGCGCCGGCATCGGCGCCGGTCTGTCGGCCTGGCGCTCGCGCACGCTGATCGGTGGCGCGCTGACCGGCGGCGCCATCGGCTGGATCGTCGGCGCCTGGGGCGGCGCCGAACTCGGTGGCGGCACCGTCGCCACGTCGATCATCGCCACGCTCGTGCCGGCGGTCGCGCTCGGTGCTCGCGTCGCGATGACGTCGAATCCCGACTACCGAGGTCGCGTCGACATCGACCTCAAGTCGCGAGCGGTGATCTTCGTCGGCCCGGCGCTGGCGTTCATCGCCATCTCGCTCATCATTCCTGGCATCCGCACCTTCTACCTCTCCCTGCTCGACAACGACTCGGACGGCTTCGTCGGCGGGGAGAACTACGGCGCCATCTTCTCCGACCGCAACAGCTTCGACGCGTCCAACTGGACGAACATGTTCACGTCGGTGCCGTTCCTGCTCGGCGCTGCCCTGCTCGTCATCTCCGTCTTCGTCGGCATCGTGATGTTCCGCAAGTCCGGCAGGGCGGTCGAGTTGGGCAACCCGACGATGGCGCCGCTCGTCGTCGGTGGACTCCTCCTCGCGTTCGGCGTGTTCACCGCGCTGCGGGGCACGATCATCAACAACATGTGGTGGGTGGTCACCGTCGTCTTCGTGTCGACGGCACTCGGTCTCGCCGTTGCCGTGCTCGCCGACCAGAAGCGCGGCGAGCGGGTGGCGAAGTCGATCGTCTTCATGCCGATGGCGATCAGCCTCGTCGGCGCGTCCGTCATCTGGCGGTTCATGTACACCGCCCGCGACACCTCCGCCGAGCAGACCGGCGTCCTGAACGCGCTCTGGGTCGCACTCGGGCGCTTGTCGACCGGCTCGGGTCTGCCGACGATCTTCGCGATCGGTGCGATCGGATTGGTGCTCATGGGGTGCTTCGTGCTGCTCGCCGGCGCTCTTGTCCGCCGGCAGTACGCCCGTGCCGTCCTCCCGGGGGTACTGGTGCTGCTCGTCGGCTGGCTGTTCATCCGCTTCACCGGCATCGTCGGCACCGGCGTCGGCGGCCACAGCGTCGCCGCCGACGGCACGGTCGAAGCCGAGACGATCTTCTTCGTCCAGGAGACGCCGTACAACAACTTCTGGCTGATGTTCATCCTGATCTGGATCCAGACCGGATTCGCCATGGTGATCCTCTCGGCGGCGATCAAGGCGGTGCCCACCGAGCTGATCGAGGCCGCCAAGATCGACGGCGCCACCGCCAGCCAGGTGTTCTGGCGGGTGACCCTGCCGCAGATCGGCACCACGATCGGCGTCGTGGTCACCACGCTGATCGTCCTGGTGATGAAGGTCTACGACATCGTCAAGGTCGTCACCAACGGCAACTTCGGGACCCAGGTGCTCGCCAACGACATGTTCGAAGAAGCGTTCCTGTTCGCCAACACCGGCTTCGGCGCCGCACTCGCGATGCTCATCTTCATCTCGGTCGTACCGGTGATGTTCTACAACATCCGCCGCATGCAGAGGGAGAACTGACATGACGACGCTCGATTCCGCTCCCACCGGCATCGCCCCCGAGCCCGGCGGACCCGACGACGGCGGCGGCGTCGTCGACAAGGTGTACCGGGTACTGCGCGGCATCCCGACCGGCCTGCTCTGGCTGATCGTGCTCGTGTGGCTGATCCCCACGTTCGGGCTGTTCCTCAACTCGTTCCGTGACCGCACGGCGCAACGCAACAGCGGCTGGTGGACGGTCAGCCCGAGCGAGTTGACCCTCGACAACTACGACACGATCTTCGGGGCCCGCCAGGGCCTGTGGGACTCGGTCCTGAACTCCTTCGCGATCGCGATCCCGGCGACGATCATCCCGATCGCCATCGCCGCGTTCGCCGCCTACGGCTTCGCCTGGATCGACTTCAGGGGCCGCAAGGCACTGTTCATCTTCACGGTGTCGCTGCTCGCGATCCCATTGCAGGTGGCACTGATCCCGCTGCTGCAGATGTTCAACAACGGCGCCAGCTACACGCTGCCGTTCCTCGACAAGACGCTCGTGTTGATCCCGGACTTCGACCTGGCCGGCACGACGACCGCTGCGTGGCTGACCCACACGGGATTCGCGATGCCGTTCGCGATCTTCCTGTTGCACAACTACATCAGCTCGCTACCGAAGGACGTGTTCGAAGCCGCCCGCATCGACGGCGCCGACCACTTCAGGATCTTCTGGCGGCTCGTGCTGCCCTTGTCGATCCCGGTGCTCGCCGCGTTCGCGATCTTCCAGTTCCTGTGGACGTGGAACGACTTCCTGATCGCCAACACCATGATCGGCGCCAATCCCGACCAGCAGCCGACGACGATCCTGATCGCCAACCTGGCCGGTGACTTCGGGCGCAATGAGTTCGTGCTCCCTGCCGCGGCGTTCGTCCAGGCCTTCTTCCCGATCGTCGTGTTCTTCGCCCTGCAGCGCTACTTCGTACGCGGCCTGCTCGCCGGCTCGGTGAAGGGCTGAGTCGCTCTGGGCGCCTCGGCGCACTGCCAGTAGGTTGAGGCGATGACCCTCGTCGACGCCGCACCACGAACGATCGGATCGCTCCCGCCCGTCGGCCCCCTCGCGTTCGGGTTGTGGCGCTACACGAACGACGACGTCGCCACAGCGCAGGGCGTGCTGGAGTCCGCGCTCGACGCCGGGATGAACCTGATCGACAACGCCGACGTCTACGGGTTCGACTGGGGCGGCAGCGGCTTCGGGAGCGTCGAGGAGATCCTCGGCTCGGTGCTCGCGGCCGCCCCGCAGCTGCGTGACCGGATGGTGCTGGCCACCAAGGGCGGCATCACGCCCCCGGTCCCCTACGACTCGTCTCCCGCGTACCTCCGCTCGGCCTGCGAGGCGTCACTGCGGCGGATGGGCGTCGAGGTGATCGACCTCTACCAGATCCACCGGCCCGACATGTTCGCCCATCCCGCCGAGGTCGCGGCGACGCTCACCGAGTTGCGCGACGAGGGCAAGATCCGCGAGGTCGGCGTCTCCAACCACACGCCGGCCCAGGTCGCAGCGCTCGCCGAGCACCTCCCGTTCCCGATCGCCACCAACCAACCCGAGTACTCCGCGCTCCACCTCGACCCGCTCCGCGACGGCACCTTCGACGAGTGCATGCGCACGGGCACGGTGCCCATGGCGTGGAGCCCGCTCGGCGGCGGCCGGCTCGCCACCGGCGACGGCGTGCGCCCGGAACTGCTCGACGAACTCGACGCGCTGGCCGCACGCGAAGGCGTCGACCGGGCGACGATCGCCATCGCGTTCGTGCTCGCCCACCCGGCGGCACCGATCGCGGTCATCGGTTCGCAGACCCCCGAACGCATCGCCGGCTCGACCGCCGCCCTCGGCGTCGAGCTGTCCCGCGCCGACGTCTACTCGATCATCCAGGCATCCGAAGGAGTTCCGTTGCCATGAGCACCATCGACCGTCCCGACATCCCCGAGATCTCCTGGTTCAGCGCTCTGTGCGACGACGACTACGAGTTCCTCGGCGTCCCCGACCCGGCGCTCGCCAGCAGTTGGGAGCACTGCTCCGACATCGTCGGCACCGCCGACCGCAACGGTTTCGACAACGTGCTGCTGCCGTCGGGCTACACGCTCGGCATCGATTCCACGGCGTTCGCCGCGGCCATCGCCACCCACACCGAGCACATCAACCTGCTGCTGGCGGTGCGGATGGGCGAGATGTGGCTGCCCCAGTTGGCCCGCCAGCTGGCCACGATCGACCAGTTCGCCGGTGGCCGATTGTGCATCAACATCATCTCCTCCGACATCCCCGGCGAGGAACTGGAGTCGGCGCCGCGGTACCAGCGCACACGGGAGTGGATGCAGACCCTGCGCCAACTCCTCGACGGCGAGTCGATCGACGTGCACGGCGACTTCGTGAACCTCACGCTCGACCCGCCTCGGGCGTCGACGGTCGACGGCCGGTGCCCGCCGATGTACTTCGGCGGCTTCTCCCCCGCCGCCAAGGACGTCGCTGCCGCCGAGGCCGACGTGTTCCTCACCTGGCCCGACACCGTCGGCGCCGTCGCCGACACGGTCCAGGAGATGACCGCGCTCGCCGCCGATCGCTACGACCGCACACTGGTGTACGGCCTGCGGGCCCACATGATCGTCCGCGAGACCGAGGCCGAGGCCCGCGCCGCCGCCGAGCGTCTCGTCTCCCGACTCGACACCGACACCGGGGAGACCATCCGCAACAAGTCGCTCGACGCCGCATCCGTCGGTGTGCAGCGTCAGGCGTCGCTGCGCGAGTCGGCGGCCGACGACGGCTTCGTGGAGGAGGCGCTGTGGACCGGTGTCGGGCGCGCCCGCAGTGGGGCCGGCGCCGCGATCGTCGGCGACCCCGACCAGGTCGTCGCCAAGCTGCGCGCCTACCAGGAGGCAGGCATCGGCGCGTTCATCCTGTCGGGCTATCCCCACATCGCCGAGTGCGATCTCGTCGCCGAACACGTGCTCCCGCGCATCGAGCACGCACCGCTCAAGCCTCGCTGGTCTCGTTGACGGCCGGCAACCTCGCCGGCCGGGTCCCGGTCAACCCTCGATGGTCGCGCGGGTGTCGGGGTCGAAGAAGTGCATGTTCTCCGTCGAGATGGCGATCTCCACGGTGTCGCGCATGCGGACCGTCGAGCGAGGGTTGAAGCGGCCGACGGCGTTGGCCCCGTCCTTGCCGGTCTTGTCCTCGGCGGCGTCGGGATCACCGGAGTCGACCGTCGGGGCGTCGATGCGGAAGTGCGCCATGATCTCGGCGCCGAGCGCCTCGACGAGGGTGATGGTCGACGTGATGCGCTGCGACTCGGGGATCTCGGGGGCGAGGGCGGCGTCCTCGTAGTCCTCGGGACGGATACCGATGATGATGCGACGCCCGTCGTAGTCACGCAGCTTCGGGTGCTTCTGGAACGTCTCCTGCGGGAGCCCGATCACGTTGGAGCCCAGCGTGACCGTGCCGACGTCGCCGGACACGCTCACGTCGGCCTCGAACAGGTTCATCGACGGTGAACCGATGAACGCAGCGACGAACACGTTGACGGGGTGGTCGTAGAGGTTCTGGGGTGTGTCGACCTGCTGGAGGTAGCCGTCCTTGAGCACCGCCACGCGGTCGCCCATCGTCATCGCCTCGATCTGGTCGTGGGTGACGTAGACGGTGGTGACGGCGAGCTCACGTTGCAGTGAGGCGATCTCGGCGCGCATCTGCACGCGCAGCTTGGCGTCGAGGTTCGACAACGGCTCGTCCATGAGGAACGCGGCCGGCTGGCGCACGATCGCACGGCCCATCGCCACGCGCTGGCGCTGACCACCGGAGAGCTGGCCGGGCTTGCGGTCGAGGTTCTCCTCCAACTCCAAGATGGCGGCCGCCTTGCGGACCCGGGTGTCGATCTCGGCCTTGGGAACCTTGGCGAGTTTGAGGGCGAAGCCGATGTTGTCGTACACGCTCATGTGCGGGTACAGCGCGTAGTTCTGGAAGACCATGGCGATGTCGCGGTCCTTGGGCTCGACGTCGTTGACCACGCGGTCGCCGATCATCATCGTGCCGCCGCTGATCGTCTCGAGTCCGGCGATCATCCGCAGCGCCGTGGACTTGCCGCACCCCGAGGGCCCGACGAGCACGAGGAACTCCTTGTCGGCGATCTCGAGGTCGAGGTCGTGGATCGCGTGGAAACCGTTCTCGTAGACCTTGTTGATCCTGTCGAGCTTGACCGTGGCCATTGATGTCCTCCTCTGTGCGTCCCGGCCGTGCCGCGACGGTGTTTGCCCCCGGCCGCAGAGCGTGCAACCGCTTTCACCAACCTAGCCGATGGGCGCACCCCGGAGCGCAGGTGCGATCGTCGTGGTGCCGCGGACGATCAGTTCGCCGGGGAGCCGACGTTCGGCGCGGTCGTACGGCTGGCCCTGGATCTGGGCGAACAGGACGCTGACGGCGTGCTCGACGATGCGCGTGACGGGCTGGTGGACCGTGGTCAGCGGCGGGTCGGTGAAGCGCATCAGCTCGGTGTCGTCGAAGCCCACGATCGAGACGTCGTCGGGCACGGCGAGCCCTCGTTCACGGGCCGCCCGTATTGCTCCCAGCGCCATCATGTCGCTGGCGGCGACGATGCCCGTGACGCCGGCGTCGAGCAGCCGCTGGGCGCCGGAGTACCCGCCGTCGAGGCTGAAGATCGTCTCGGCGACCAGCTCGTCGAGGTCGCCGACCACGCCGGCCTCTGCAGCAGCCGATTCGAACCCCTCGAGCTTGCGCAGCACCGGGGTGTAGCAGCGCGGACCGATCAGCAGCCCGATGCGCTCGTGGCCGAGCGAGCGCAGGTGCCGGTAGGCCGTGGCCGTCGCCGCCCGGTCGTCGGTCGACACGCTGGCGACACCGGACGCCTCCATCGAACCGTTGACGCAGACGAGGGCGATGCCGCGACCGGTGATCTCGTCGTAGATGGTGTGGTCGGCGCGCACGTCGGCGTGACGACCCGACACGACGATCACC
>JAWLFC010000051.1:14384-20211 GCA_041685755.1 Ilumatobacteraceae bacterium | reverse complement strand
GGCGAGCATCGGCATGCACATGCCGTGGCTGATGATGAACTCGCTGTCGGGCATCGGGTAGTTGCCCTTCACCTCGCGCCAGATCTTCTCGTGGGCGAGGGTGAGCCCGGCACCGCCGTACTCCTTCGCGACCGGGATGCCGGCGAGGCCGGCCTCGGCCGCTGCGGCGAGGAACGCCTTCTGGTCGTCGAGGGTGGCGGCGGGCTTCATGCCGTACTGCTCCATGAAGTCGATGCACTTCTGGCGGAAGTCGGCGGCCTCGGCCTCGGTCAACATGGTGGTCGATCCGGTGGCGGTGTCGGTCATGGGGTGCTCCTCGGGATGTGCTCGACTGAAATGACAGTTGCAATACTGTATGGCACCGTACAGTATGTGTCCACACCGCGTCACGCCGTGCCCGCTGTGCCCGGTCGAACGTGACAGTTCGGAACCCGATCAGATGAGCAACCTCACCACCCACGAACTCGACTCGCCGCCGTGGCTGCGGGTCGAGTCGACGCTGATGGCGACGGCGCGGCTCGTGCGCAGCGCCTTCGACGTCCGGCTGACGCCGCTCGGGCTCAACCTCACCCAGGCGTCGCTGATCGGCTACGTCGCCGAGTTCGGCGCGACCACCCAGAGCGAACTCGCCGATCATCTCGGTATCGGCCGCGCCCAGATCGGTTCGGTGATCGACCGGTTGCAGACCCGTGGGCTCGTGGAGCGGCGGCCGCGGCCCGACGACCGGCGCGTCTGGCTGGTCGCGATCACCGACGACGGTCGGGAGCTGGCGGGTCGCATCGCCGAGGTCGACGCGGTGCTGCGCGCCGAGCTGCGTCGTGGCATCGGCCGTGAGGAGCGCCAAGCGCTCGCCTGGGTGATGACGCGCCTGCAACAGAACCTCGCCACCGCCATCGCCACCACCCCGCCATGTCCCCCCACCCCACCCGAGCGATGAGCCAGAGGCCGGTATCCGGTCAGTTCGCTCATCGCTCTGCCCTGTCCCACCCGAGCGATGAGCGAAGGGCCGGTATCCGGTTGGTTCGCTCATCGCTCTGTTCGATCTCAACCACCACCACAGGAGAACCGCAATGACCGAAGCAGTGATCGTCGACGCCATCCGCACCCCGGGCGGCAAGCGCAACGGCAAGCTCAAGGACCAGCACCCGGCCGCCCTGGCGGCCAAGGTCCTCAAGGCGCTCGAGGAGCGCAACAACCTCGATCCGGCCCTGGTCGACGACGTGATCATGGGCTGTGTGATGCAGGTCGGTGAGCAGTCGCTCAACATCGGCCGCAACGCGGTGCTCGCCGCCGGCTGGCCCGAAGAGGTCCCGTCGACCACGATCGACCGCCAGTGCGGCTCCAGCCAGCAGTCGATGCACTTCGCCGCGCAGGGCGTCATCGCCGGTGCGTACGACGTCGTCGTCGCCGCCGGTGTCGAAGTGATGACCCGCACCCCGATGGGCGCGTCGATCGTGCAGGGCATGGGCTTCCCGTTCCCCCAGGAGCAGCTCGACCGCTACTCCGAGACCGGCCTGCCCCCGCAGGGCATCGGTGCCGACATGATCGCCGTCGAGTACGGCCTCGGCCGCGAAGACCTCGACGAGTTCGGCGCCATCAGCCAGCAGCGTGCCGCCGTCGCCCGCGACGAGGGCCGCTTCGAGAACGAGATCATCCCGATCGAGGTCGAGATCGACGGTGAGACCGAGGTCGTGACGAGCGACGAGGGCATCCGCGAAGGCACCACCGCCGAGACACTGGCCAAGCTGAAGCCCGCCTTCAAGGAGGACGGCGTCATCACCGCCGGCAACTCCTCGCAGATCTCCGACGGTGCATCGGGCGTGCTGATCATGAGCAAGGAGAAGGCCGAGGAGCTCGGCATGAAGCCCCGCGCCCGCTTCCACGCATTCGCCGTCACCGGCACCGACCCGGTCACGATGCTCAAGGGCCCGATCCCGGCGACCAAGAAGATCCTGGAGAAGACCGGCCTCACCATCGACGACATCGACCTGTTCGAGGTCAACGAGGCGTTCGCGTCGGTCGTGCTCGCGTGGCAGAAGGAGACCGGCGCCGACATGGAGAAGGTCAACGTCAACGGCGGCGCGATCGCCCTCGGTCACCCGCTCGGCGCCTCGGGTACCAAGCTGATGGCGACGCTGCTCAACGAGCTCGAGCGCACCGGCGGCCGCTACGGCCTGCAGGTGATGTGCGAAGGCGGCGGCATGGCCAACGCCACCATCATCGAACGCCTCGACTGACGTTTCCGAACCCACTCACCCACCCCGAAAAAGTCCGTTCCGTTTGCGCTCAGCGCAAACGGAACGGACTTTTTCCGTTGTGCTCTTTTCGTTGTGCTCTTTCCGTTGTGAGGGGGTGACCATCGACCTGCTGACTCGATGCGTCGGCAGGAGTACGGTCGCAGCATGAACTGGCCCGCGGCGACATCGACTGCGCTGGTCAGGATCAGTACGACCAGCGGAGCGGTCCGCGTGGTCGCCGAGCACGGTCGGTCGGAGATCCGGAGCAATCGGGAGCTCGTCGCGGTGTTGCCGGCGACGATCGATGCGGGGAGCAACCGGGTCGAGTGCCGGGTTCCCGAGGGGACCGACCTCGTGATCGGGTCGACCTCCGGGCGGGTTCGCATCGAGGGGCGCGTCGGCGCAGTGTCGGTCCTCACGACGTCCGGGCGGATCTCGATCGACCACGCTGTCACCGTCGACGCTCGGTCGAAGAGCGGCCGCATCGAGATCGCTCGTGCCGACGGCGAGTGTCGCGTCGTCAACGGGAGTGGTCGGGTCGAGATCGGGCGCTGCGGCGCTGCCGACGTGACGAGCACGAGCGGCCGTGTCACCATCGGCGAGGCCGCCGGCGAGGTCCGCGCCCGGGGCACGAGCGGGCGCATCGAGATGACGCTCACGGGTGCACACGACGTCGACGCCGAGACCGTCTCTGGTCGGATCGAGGTCGTGTTGCCCGCCGCGGTACGACCGCAGATCGTCGATTCGGCGACCGAGGTCGATCCGGGCGCCGGTGACTGCGTCGTCGTCGCACGGTCCACGAGCGGTCGAGTCGTCGTCACCAACGGGTGACGGGCGGGCACAACGTGGCAACCGACACGATCGTGTTCACCGATCTGGTGGGGTTCACCGAGTACACCGACGCCTGCGGCGACACCGCTGCACTCGCCGTGCTCGACCAGCAGTCGACGATCCTGAGCGGGGCGCTGGCGAGCAGCGGGGGTCGCCTCGTCAAGGAACTCGGTGACGGCCTGATGCTGTGGTTCGCCCACCCGACCTCAGCGCTCGAGGTGGCCGTCTCGATGCTCGCAGCGGTCGAGCGAGCACGAGACCAGCGCACGTTCCCGCTCGGTCTGCGGGTCGGGATGCACAGCGGCGACCTGCTCGCCCGCGGCGACGATTTCGTCGGCCAGACGGTGAACATCGCCGCTCGGGTGGTCGACCTCGCCGGCCCTGCCGAGTTGCTCGCCACCGATCCGGTCGTCGCCGAGGTGGAGGCGGCATCGTTCCAGCCGATCGGGCCGACCCGGGTGAAGGGCGTCGCCGCGCCGGTCTGGTTGCACCGGCTGCAGACGATTCGGTGACCTCGGCCGGGCACCGTCGCGGTCGTGTCCGTTCGGCCAGACTGCGGGGATGGCGCGCCGTAGCATCGTGATCGACACCGACACCGCCTCCGACGACGCCATCGCGCTCGTGCTCGCCGTGCGCGAGCCGTCGGTCGATGTCCGGGCCGTCACGGTCGTGGCGGGCAACGTGCCGCTCGACCTGGCCGTCCGCAACGCGATCGTCACGCTCGATCTGTGCGGTGGCGCGGAGATCGCTGTGCACGCCGGCAGGGCCGAGCCGTTGACGCGTCCGCTGGACACGGCCCAGTTCGTCCACGGTGAGGACGGCATGGGTGGAGCTGACCTGCCCGAACCGTCGCGAGGAGCCACCTCCCACGACGCCGTCGAGGAGCTGCTGGCGATCGCAGCCGCTGACCCGGGTCGGCACGACCTCGTGACGCTCGGCCCGTTGACCAACATCGCCGCCGCCCTGCAGCGTGACCCCGAGTTCCTGACCCGTTTCGGGCACACCTATCTGATGGCGGGTTCGCCCGACGGGGTCGGCAACGTCGATGCCCTCGGCGAGTACAACGTGTGGGCAGACCCCGAGGCCGCGACGATCGTGTTCGCCGCCCCCGGTGCCAAGACGATGATCGGCTGGAACATCTCACGCACCTTCGCGGTGTTGAACGACGACGAGCAGGAGCAACTCGCGGCTGCCGGACCGCTCGGGAAGTTTGCCGTCGAGATCAACGGCGACGTCGAACAGTACTGTCTCGACACCGGCCTCGCCGGCTTCGACCTGCCGGACCCGGTCGCCATGGCGGTGGCACTCGACGACTCGATCGTGACGGACGCCACCGACGAGTGGCTGGTCGTCGGCCTCGACGGCCCGACCCGGGGCTGCACGATCCCCGATCGCCGCTACGGCCGACCGAACCCGAATGTTCGTGTGGTGTGGTCGGTCGACGAGGCCGCGTTCAAGCGGCGCCTCCTCGCCGCGTGCTCCACCTGAACTGTCACATCGGACCCGGCACGGTGTGACACTTCGGGAGTGACGGTCAGCGGGGGTCGGGGCGGTCGCCGGGCTGGGGGTTCTCGGTACGGGTGCGCTTGAGTTCGAAGAACGAGTCGATCTCCATCATCGTCACGAGGGCGTCCCACATGGCGACGCTCTTCTCCGTCGACGGGATGCGCGAGATCACCGGTCCGAAGTAGCCGACGCGCTCGCCGTTCGAGTTGTCCATGGCGATGATCGGGGTGCCGACGTCGTCGCCCACGAGTTCGAGGCCCTCGTCCATCGCCGAGCCGATGACCTCGTCCCACGACTCGTCGTCGAACGCGGTGGCGTGTGACGTGTCGAGCCCGACTTTCGTCAACGCCTCGGCCGGGTCGAACGGCGAGTCCTTGTCGTGGTGGATGCGAGCGCCGAACTCCCAGTACAGCCGGAACACGGCGTCGTTGCCGTCGGTGGTACGCACCGATTCCATCACCCGCAAGAGCCCGTGGGTGAACCTCGAGCTCTCGTACCCCGGCGAGTCGGGTTCCGGCTCGTTCTTGAGGAACAGGCTGATCGGCCGCCAGGTGATGTCGAGGTCGCGGTGCGGTTGCACTTCGTCGACGGCCCAGCGGGCCGTGGCCCAGCAGAAGGGGCAGACCGGGTCGACCCAGAAGTCGATGTTCACGTCGTCACGTCGCTTTCGTCGTTGCGTCGGGGGATGCAGCGGGCACGGTCGGAGGAACGGAGATGCCGATGCCCCCGGGCTCGTCGCGCCCGAAGCGCTCGATCTCGGTGGCGAGGTCGAGCGGTCGGACGGTGGCGCGAGCGTCGAGGTCGTCGGCGGTGAGGAGATGCGCCGGGATGATCCACACCACCTCGAACTCCAGGTCGTCGGGATCCCTCGCGTAGAGGCTCTTCGTGGTGCCGTGGTCGCTGGCCCCGACGAGCGCTCCTCGCTGGCGCAGCACCGTGGCGAGGCGCTCGAGCTCGTGGAGCGTGTCGACCTCCCAGGCGAGGTGGTACAGCCCGACCGTCGACCGCCCGGCGTCGGATGCTCCGGCGGCCGGGCCGAGCTGGAACACGCCGAGATCGTGATCGTTGGTGGAGTCCGGTGCCTGGAGGAACGCGGCACCCGGGAACGAGGTCACGACGCGGAAGCCGAGCACGTCGCCGTAGAACTCCGTCGTGCGCTCGACGTCGCGCACGTAGAGCACGGCGTGGTTGAGTCGGTGAACACCCATTGGTCACGACAACGAGCTTGCGACCACAAACATTCCCGGACGGGC
>JAWLFC010000051.1:0-14284 GCA_041685755.1 Ilumatobacteraceae bacterium | reverse complement strand
CTCAGGGGACAGGGGGAGAATGACGACGTGAGGACGCAGTCCGGATCCCGTTGGCGCGCACTGGGAGCGCTGCTGCGGCCCGACGCCTGGCGGTGGGCCGGCCTCGGCGCGCTCGTCGCCACGGCCTCGGCGCTCACGATCGCCGGACCGCTCGTGGTCCGCCGCATCGTCGACACCGCCGCCGACGGGGCGACGGCCGGCGACATCACACGCCTCGCCCTCGTGTTCCTCGCCATCGCCGCGTCGGCGCAGTTCCTGGGCGTGATCGTCGCCTGGCTCGCCACGGTCGCCGCCTGGCGCACCACGAACGATCTGCGTCTGACGATGACCCGACACGTACTCGGTCTCGACCACGAGTTCCACCGCACCCACACGCCGGGCGAGTTGATCCAACGCGTCGACGGCGACATCACCTCGGTGTCGGAGTTCCTCGGCCAGGTGGTGACCAAGGCCGCGGGCGCGGCGATGCTCGTCGCCGGCATGGTGATCGTGCTGGCGGTGATCGACTGGCGTCTCGGGCTCGGCATGGCGGTCTACGTCGCGTTCGCACTCGCCGTGATCGTCGGGACCCGTCACCGGGCGATCTCGGAGTCGTCCGACGAGATGGGCGCCCTCGGCCGTCTCTACGGCGGCATCGAGGAACGGCTCACCGCCGCCGAGGACCTACGCGCCAACGGCGCCGCCGACCACGTCGCGTGGCGTTTCGTCGAGGACAGCGAGGGCGCGCTCGTCAGCGCCGTGCGTCGTGAGCGGGCGTTCCTCGTGATGTGGTGGTTCGTCCAGGGAGCCGTCGCCGCCGGCTGGGTGTTCGCCCTCGTGGCCGGCGCGCTGCTGTACGACCGCGGCACGATCAGCCTCGGGACGGCGTTCCTGCTGTTCCAGTTCGTCCTGCTCGTCGCCCGACCACTCGAGGAGGTCGTCCACGAACTCGAGACGGTCCAGAAGGCCAACGGTGCGATGGTGCGCGTCGCCGAACTGATGGCCGTCGAGCCCAGGGTGCTCGACGAGGGCACGACCAGCCCGCCCGCCGGACCGCTCGCGGTCACCGCCGCTGCCGTCCAGTTCGACTACGGCGACGATCGTCCGGTGCTCCGCGATGTCGACATCCACATCGCGGCCGGGCGATCAGTCGGCATCGTCGGTCGCACGGGGAGCGGCAAGACCACGTTCTCGCGGCTGGTGCTGCGCCTCGTCGAGCCGACGAGCGGCCACGTCGCCCTCAACGGGGTGCCGATCGCCGACGTGCCCGTGAGCGAATTGCGTCGCCGCGTCGCCCTGGTGCCCCAGGAGGTCGAGCTGTTCGCCGGAACGTTGCGCGACAACGTGACGCTGTTCGACGACGCCCGCTCCGACGCCGAGGTCGTCGACGCCCTCGACCAAGTCGGCCTCGGCGCGCTCGCTGCTGCCGGGATCGACCGTCAACTCGGCGCTGCCGGCGCCGGACTCTCCGCGGGTGAAGCCCAGCTGCTCGCCCTCGCCCGCGTGTGGCTGCGCGATCCCGACCTGGTCGTGCTCGACGAGGCGACCGCCCGCGTCGACCCCGACACCGAGCGCCGCCTCGAAGCGGCCGTGGTCGAGCTGATGCGCGGTCGCACGACGCTCGTGATCGCCCATCGTCTGTCCACGCTGCAGTCGGTCGACCAGATCGTCGTGTTCGACGACGGCTGCATCGTCGAGCACGGCGACCGCGCCGACCTGGTCGGCGACGACGCCAGCCGGTTCGCCCGCCTGTTGGCGATCGCCCACGACGAGGAGTCCGGCCATCACGATCGCACGGTGGAGGTGACGTCGTGACGATCGGCCTCGATCTCGTCGCCGACCACGGCGATACCCGACCGACGCCACCGCCGTCCGCGGCATCGGTTCCCGACGTGTGGCGACTGGCGTGGAGGGTCTCCCAGCACCGCCGCCGCGAGTTCTGGCTGGGCTGGGCGTTGTTCGTGGTCTTCTTCACGATGCCGGCGATCAGCGGCTTCTTCCTCGGCCGGGGCTACGCCGCGCTCGAGGACGGTGACACCACCGCCACGATCTGGTGGGCCGCAGCCATCGCCGTCAGCGAGGTCGTGCGCATGGTGTCGATCCATCACGGTGCCCTGATCTGGACCAAGGTCTGGATCCACATGCAGACGCTCCTGCGCGCCAACATGCTCAGCGCCCAGATGGCGAGCGGGGGCCTTCACGCCGGCCAGCCCGTCGGCTCGGCGGGCTCGGCCGTCACCCACTTCCGCGACGACACCGAGGACGTCGCCAACCTCGTCGACGGCATCGTCGACATCTCCGGCGGGGTCGTGTTCACCGTGATCGCCGGGTTCGTCCTCGGCGCCGCCGACGCCCGAGCCGCCGCCGTGCTGCTGATCCCGTTGCTCGGAGTCGGCATCGCCACGCGCGTCCTCGACACCCGGATCAAGGAGTACCGCGCCGCCGACCGCGCCGCCACCGAACGCGTGACCGGACTGCTCGGCGACGTGATGGCCGCTGCGACGACCGTCAAGGTCAACGACGCCGCCGAACCGATGCTGCGCCGCCTCGGCGTGCTCGTCGAGCGCCGTCGCCACACCGCCGTCCGCGACCGGGTGCTCGAGGAGGGTGTGACGGCGTTCAGCCAAGGTGCCTCCGACATCGGTCTCGGCCTGGTGTTGCTCGTCAGCGCCGCGGCGATCGCGTCGGGAGCGTTCGACCTCGGGACGCTGGCGTTGTTCACCGCCTATCTCGGCTGGTTGAGCTTCCTCCCGCGCATGGTGGGCCGCGTTCTCGCGCGTCGCAAGCAGGCCGGTGTCGCATTCGACCGGATGCGCAAGCTGGTCGCCGAACAGCAGGCCGCCAACACCGTCCGACCCCGGCAACTCCCGATCGACCCGCGCGACCAGCGCCGACGTCCCGACGTCGTCCGCCCCGAGCGGGTGCCGCTCTCCGTGCTCGAGGTGCGCGGCATGAGCGTGGCCTACGGCGAGCGCACGGTGGTGCGTGACGTCGACCTCACCGTTCGCCGGGGCGAGTTCGTGGTGATCACCGGGGCGGTCGGCGCCGGCAAGAGCACGCTCCTGCGAGCCATCCTCGGCTTGGCATGGCAGGCCGAGGTGACCGGGTCGGTGCGGTGGAACGGTGTGGAGATCGACGACCGTGCCGCGTTCTTCGTCCCTCCGAACGCGGCGTTCCTGTCGCAGGTTCCGCAGCTGATCTCCGACAGCGTCGCCGACAACGTCGGGCTCGGCCCGGTCGATCGCGAGCAACTGTCGACGGCCTTGCGCCTGGCGGCGATCGCCGAGGACATCGCCGCCATGCCCGCGGGTGCCGACACGCTCATCGGTCCGCGCGGGTTGCGCCTGTCCGGCGGGCAGCGCCAGCGGCTGGCGACGGCCCGGGCGCTCGTGCACTCGCCGGAGTTGGTCGTCCTCGACGACCTGTCGAGCGCGCTCGACGTGGAGACCGAGGTGCGGCTGTGGAGCAACCTCGCCGAGGCCGGCATGACGGTGATCGCCGTGTCGCACCGGACGGTCGCCTTCGACCGTGCCGATCAGGTGTTCCGGCTGGACCACGGCCGCCTGGTCGGCTGATTGCACCAGGGGTCTGACCCATGGCGCAATCGTCGGGCGTCGGCACGTGATGTCGTCACGTCGAAGTCGAGATTCGTTGGCGCGATCGGTGTTCGGCGGTGTGAGTGCGGCTCGCGCAGCGCGGATCGGCGCAGAACCGACGCGATCCGTTGCGGGTGACGTCGTAGAAGAGGTGCTCGCAGTCGAGGGCGGCACACCTTCCGAATCGACCGGTGCCGTGGTCGCAGACCTCCTGCGCCAAGGCCATCAGGATGTCGGCCATCACCTGGTCGTCGAACGTCGCCGACGGCGGAGTCCAGTGGATGTGCGGGCCGGAGCCGTCGTGGGCGACGATCGACGGGCTGATGTCGAGGTCGCGTAGCGCGGTGTTGATCCAGCCCGTGTCGGCCTCGTCGTCGGCGAGTGTGCGCAACGTGTCGACCAGCTCGCCCATGCGTCGTACGACCCGTACGAGCGACGCTGCCGACGCCTCCTTCGCTCGAACGAAGCCGTGTTCGTCGAGCAGGGTTCGCACGTCGACCGGGGCCCCGTCGGCATCGGTGAACGCGTTGACGAATTCGACCATCGCCTCGAGCGTCAGCCGGATCTCGGTGGTCTGTCCGGAGGTGACGTACACGATGCAAGGGTATCGCCGGGAGAAGGGTGTAAGGTGTGAAACTCCTTGTAGCCACTTACACCGGGTGTCTGGACATCATGAACATCGCACTCAACCTGCTCGTCGTCGTCGCTACTGTGCTCGGCTCGTGGATGGCGTTGCCCCAGGCGCGCCGTCTCGTCCGCACCCGCCGGGTCGAGGGCGTCTCGGCGGCGTGGATCGGGGTCAGCCTCGCCATCAACGCCTGGTGGCTCACCTACGGCATCGCCGCCGACGTCTGGGCGCTGATCCCCGTCTCGGCGATCTCGCTCGCGCTCTACGGCGTGATGGCCGCCGTTTTCGTCGCCACGGTCGGCCGAGCGGCGCTGCCCGCCCTCGCCGTTGGGATGCTCGGCCTCGGCATGATCCCGCTGCCGTTCCTCGTCGTCGGCGGGTGGGCGCTCGCCGCGATCGCCATCGGCCTCGCCTACGGCGTGCAGCTCCTGCCCGCCGTGGTCGCCGCGTGTCGCACGCGTGATCTCGGCGGGGTCGCGGCGTCGACCTGGCTGATCGCGTGGGCCGAGGCCGCCCTGTGGCTCGTCTACGGTGTCGGCGTCGGCGACCTCGCCCTCACACTGGCCGGGATCGTCGGAGTGGCGATGGCCTCGATCATCCTCGCTCGGCTCGCCGTCACGGGCCATGATCCCTTCGTGGCGGTCGATCCGCGGCGCCGACTGGCGGTCTCTCGGTCGTTGTGAGCGGTCCCGGGCCCGCCGCGATCGGCGCAACTCGCGGTGGACAATCGCACAACGCTCACTAGCCTGAGGGTCGTAAACGTGAGTCAACGGTGGCTCCGATTTCAACAAGGAGCCGAAATGGCCACAGGTACAGTGAAGTTCTTCAATGACGAGAAGGGCTTCGGTTTCATCTCTCGCGACGACGGTGACGACGTCTTCGTGCACTATTCGAACATCGTCGGAACCGGTCGTCGCTCGCTGAACGACGGTGACACCGTCGAGTTCGAGATCGCTGCGGGCCGCAAGGGCCCCGAAGCGGTCGACGTCAAAGTCGTCTGAGGAGGCGTTCCGATTGGCTCGAAGCCCACAGTCCTACCAGAAGCGTCAACGAGAGCTCCGCAAGAAGGAGCGCAAGGCCGAGAAGCTCGCTGTTCGCCACGGCAAGAGTTCCGACGGCCCGGACGAGTCCGATGACGGACCCGACGAAGATGCGCTGCTCGAGGAGTTCCGCCAGCTGAACGAGAAGTTCGCCGCTGGTGACGTCGAAGAGGACGACTTCGAGTACCGCAAGGCGGAGATCTTCGCCGAACTCGGACTCGGGGAGGCCCCCGAGCCGCGCGACGAGACCTCCGAGTCGGACGACTGAGCCGACACAACTCGATGACGACCCCCGGCTGGTCCGGGGGTCGTTCTCGTTTTCGCAGCGGCGCCACTCAGTGCCGTCGGGCGGTGAGCCAGAACCCGGTCCCGGCGCGTGCCGTGCGGCCCGACCACGCGCCGGGTAGCGCAGCGACGACGTCGTCGGGCGGCAGGTGGATGGGCGTCTGGTCGCCGAGCGTGTTGACCCAGACGACCGTGCCGGCCGGCCGCAGTACCCGGTCGACCTCGGCGGGGAACAGCAGCATGTTGACCATGAGCACGGCGTCGAACGAGCGATCCGGGAACGGCAGGCTCGACGCGTCGACCTGAGCTCGGGGAGCCAGGTCGGCCGGCGCGTGACGCAGCATCTCCGTCGACAGGTCGGTTGCCACCAGTGAGCCGACGACACCGGCGAGCAGTCGAGTTCCCGCGCCTGTTCCGGACCCGAGTTCGAGCCAGTCCCCGGCCGTGGGTACGTCGCCCCGGTCGAGGGCATCGAGGATGGGTGCCGCCTTCGTGTCGTCGACGTGGGGCGCCGACCACGCCTCGGCCAGCCCGTCGAAGATGGTGGCGACCCGGTCGGCGTCGTCCTGGGTCCACCGCTCGCTGAGCGCCACGGCACGAGTGAGCGTGCGCATCGGGTGGTCCGGGCCGGCGAACGGATCCGGCTCGTCCGTGGTGGGATGGTCGTGCAGCCGCTCGATCATCACCCCAGTGTGACGGGAGGCACCGGTTCTTGCATTGATCGGTACATGGTTATATAGTGATGTTCATGCCGAAGGCACTGCCCGCCGCACTGCTCGAACACGTCGCTGAACGTTTCCGGGTGCTCGGCGACGCCACACGCCTCGGCATCGTCCGCATCCTGCTCGACGACGGCGAGATGAACGTGGGCCAGCTCGTCGACGAACTCGGCACCAGCCAGGCCAACGTCTCCAAGCACCTCCGGATCCTGAGCGACGCCCGGATCGTGACCCGGCGCGCCGAGGGCACCGCTGCCTACTACTCGGTCACCGACCCCAGTCTGATGCCGCTGTGCGCCATCGTCTGTGATCGTCTGCGTGACCAGACCGAGATCGAGGCGCGCGCCTTCGCCACGTCCATCTGATCCATCACATCGTCGAGGTTTCTCCAATCGCCTCGGCCGAACCGATGCGGACGGGTCCCCCACCCGTCCGCATCGACGCGTCCGGCGGCGCGTCGGGGTCGGGTCCGGACGCGCAGGTGTCAGTGGCGGGCGAGGGCGGCGAAGGTGACGGCGGCGGCGTGGGCGACGTTGAGCGAGTCGACGTCCGGCGCGATCGGGATACGCACGCGACGGTCGGCTGCCGACAGCAGCGGTCGGCTCAGACCCGGTCCCTCGGCGCCGAGACACACCGCCACCCGCTCGGGCGCAGCGAGGTCCCACAGGTCGTCGGCGTCGCCAGCCGGCGTCATCGCCCAGGTCTCCAAGCCCGTTGCCCGGAGCCGTTCGGCGATCGACGTCCAGTCGTCGAGGCGAGCGACGGGCAGGCTCAGCACCTCGCCCATGCTGACCCGAACGGTGCGCCGGCTGTACGGGTCCGTGCACGTCGGGTCGATCACGAGACCGTCGATCCCGAACGCCCGAGCGGCGCGGGCGATCGCTCCCAGGTTCTCGGCGTCGTTGAGGCCCTCCAGCACCGCGATACGTCGAGCCTCGCCGAGCAGGTCGTCGATCATCGGCGGGGGGCGGCGTTCGGCACTGGCGAGGACGCCACGGTGCAGGTCGAAGCCGACGACCTCGGCGATGACATCGCGCTCGGCCACGTGGATCGGCACACCGGCCGCGTCGAGCACCGCCGCGTTGGAGGCGAACCGTTCGACACGCGAGGGCGCCAGCAGGACCGAGCGCACGGTGTGGCCCGACTCGATCAACCGGTCGATCGCCACGAAACCCTCGGCGATGAAGATCCGGTCGGCCTCGAAGCGGCGTCGGAAACCCTGGTCGTTCAGTGACCGGTAGTCGTCGAGGCGTGGGTCGTCGGCGCTCCGGATCGCGACGGGCGTCAACGGGCGAACACCTGGGAATCGTCGGCGAAAGCCTTGAACTCCAGCGCGTTGCCCGATGGGTCGAGCAGGAACATCGTCGACTGCTCGCCGACCTCGCCGGCGAAGCGGGTGTGGGGCTCGATCACGAACGAGGTGCCGGCGGCGACGAGGCGGTCGGCCAACTCCCGCCAGGCATCAGGGCTCAGCAGCACACCGAAGTGCGGCACGGGTACGTCGTGGCCGTCGACCGGGTTCGTCAGTGTCGAGGACCGATGATCCGGGTCGAGGTGCGCCACGAACTGGTGGCCGAACAGGTCGAAATCGACCCAGGCGTCGCTGGAGCGGCCCTCAGCGCAGCCGAGCAGGTCGCCGTAGAACTCCCGCGCCGCCGTCAGGTCGTGCACGGGCATGGCCAGGTGGAACCGGGAGGGCCGGTCGTCGTCGATGGCGTCGTGGTTCGGCACGGTGGCGTCCATCAGTGCGGCAGGACGTAGGTGCCCTGTGCGGTCGCCGTCGGCCGGTCGTCGCGATCGTCGCACCACACCCGGATCGTGCCGACCACGTTGCGGCGCCCGGCGACGTCGAGCGTCGCCCTCGCCCACAGCGTCGTGCCCTGGGCGGGACGCAGGAACCGGATCGACAGCTCCGAGGTCAACGCCATCGGTTCGATCCGCCCGGTGGCGCCGAACACGAGGTACCAGAGCGCAGCATCGGCCAGGCCGAACTGCGACGGACCCGAGATGAACGCTCCCGGCCGCAGCTCGGCGTCGGAGATCTCCCGACGCGCCACGGCGCTCGTTCGGGTGAGCTCGGCACACTCGTTGTTCGAGCCGGGGAAGAGCTCGCTGATCATCTCGTTGACCGCGTCGACCGGGGGCGCGGACAATTCGTCGTGGGAACCGAGCATGCCGCGACGCTAGCGAGCTTCCCCGACGACCCGAAACCGTGGCATCGTGTCGGCATGAGCGAGCACCAGTCCGCACTCGACCGTGTCGTGATCGTGGGCTCCTCGCTGGCCGGGCTGCGTGCCGCCGAGACGCTGCGCCAGCACGATGCCGTCGGGTCGGTCGTCGTGATCGGTGCCGAAGCACACCGGCCGTACGATCGCCCGCCGCTGTCGAAGAAGCTGCTGTCGGGCGAGTGGGAACCCGACCGCATCCACCTGCGCCAGCCCGACGCGTTCGACGAGCTCGACGTCGAGTGGCGTTTCGGTGTGGCGGCAGCGGGACTCGATCTCGACGCCCGGACCGTGGCCCTCGCCGACGGTTCGACCGTGGGTTTCGACGGACTGATCATCGCCACCGGTGCCGCGCCCCGCCGCCTGCCCGGCCACGACGAGTTCGACCACGTGCACGAGCTGCGCTCGCTCGACGACGCACTGGCACTCCGAGCCGAGATCGCTCCGGGGGATCGGCGGGTCGTGGTGATCGGTGCCGGATTCATCGGCCTCGAAGCGGCAGCCACGGCGAAGACGCTGGGCAACGACGTCGTCGTGCTCGAGGGGGCATCGGCCCCGCTGATCCGAGGGCTCGGCGCCGAGATGGGCGAGGCCATCGCGGAACTGCACCGGGAGAAGGGGATCGACGTCCGCTGCGACGTTCGCATCGAGGCGTTGACCCACGACGGCGTCCGCTTGGAGGGAGGCGAGACCGTCCCGGCCGACGTCGTCGTCGTCGGGATCGGCGTCGCGCCCGCGACCGACTGGCTCGTCGACAGCGGGCTCGAGCTGCGTGACGGCGTCGTCTGCGACGCCAACCTCAACGCCGTCGTCGACGCCACCCCGGTGCCCCGGGTGTTCGCCGCCGGCGACGTCGCCCGCTGGCCGAACCAGCTGTTCGACGAGGAGATGCGCGTCGAGCACTGGACCAACGCCGCCGAGCAGGGCGCCCACGCCGCCGGCAACCTCGTGCGGGCGGCGCTCGGCGAGCCGCTGCAGCCGTATGCGCCGCTGCCGTTCTTCTGGAGCGACCAGTTCGAGCACCGCATCCAGTTCCTGGGCCGGTCGGCGCCCGACGACGACGTGCGTGTGGTTGCCGGCGCGGTGGCCGACGGCAAGTTCCTCACCCTGTTCGGTCGCGACGGCCGATTGCACGGAGCGCTCGGCGTCAACGCACCGCGGTGGGTGATGCCGACCCGCAAGCTGTTCCTGGAGCGCGCGAGCTGGGACGACGCCCTCGCCGCGACGAGCGGGCTCGATGCGTAGGCTCGGCGCATGACCGGCCACGTCTCCGATGTCTGGGCCAAGACCACCGACCTGCGCGTGGTGAGCGGCCACGGCTGTCGCGTCGTCGACGCCGACGGTGTCGAGTACCTCGACTTCACCGCCGGCATCGCAGCTGCCTCGACCGGTCACTGCCATCCCCGTGTCGTCCAGGCCATCAGCGATCAGGCGGCCCGGTTCGTCCACGCCCAGCAGAACGTCTACACCCACGACCTGCTCGAACCGCTCGCCGAGCGCCTCGACGAGATCACCCCGCCTCAGATCGACACGTTCTTCTTCGCCAACACCAGCGACGAGGCGATCGAGGTCGCCGTCAAGGTCGCCAAGAAGGCGACCGGTCGTCACTCGATCGTCGTCCTCGACGGGGCGTTCCACGGTCGCACGAACCTGACGATGGCGATGTCGACCTCCCGCGCGATCGACCGCGCCGGCTACGGGCCGTTCCCGCCGGGGATCTTCGTCGCGCCGTTTCCCGACCCGCATGCCTCCGACCAGGAAGCCGAGATCTCCGGCGCGCTGCGCGGTCTCGATCGCCTGTTCCAGACCCAGGTGGTGCCGGGCGAGATCGCCGCGATCGTCGTCGAGCCGGTGATCAGCGAGCGGGGCTACATCCCGACGCCGACGTCGTTCGTGAGCGGCCTCGCCGAACGCTGTCGTGAGCACGGCATCCTGCTGATCGCCGACGAGACCCAGAGTGGCTTCGGACGCACCGGCAAGATGTTCGCCATCGAGGCACTCGACGTCGAACCCGACATGTTGTGCATGGCCAAGGGGATCGCGTCGGGGTTCCCCTTCGCGGCGCTCGGGATGCGGCGTGCCCTCGACGAGTCGTGGCCCACGGGGAGCCAGGGGGGATCCTCGAACGGCAACCCGATCGGCTGCGCCGCCGCGTTGGCCACGATCGACGTGCTCACCGAACCCGGCTTCCTCGACAACGTGCACGCCCGTGGGAATCAACTCATCGACGCGCTGCGCGAGATGCAACAGCTCGATCCGGCGTTGCGGTACGTGCGCGGCCGCGGGTTGATGGTCGCCACCGAGTTCGACACCGCCGAGCGGGCGGCCGCGATCGTCGAGCACTGTCTGCGCGAGCACCGGGTGATCCTGATGTCGGCGGGCACCCGCAACCGCACGATTCGCTGGATGCCACCGCTCGTCGTCAGCGCCTCGGAGATCTCCGAGGCGACCGACGCGTTCGCGTCGGCGATCCGAGCCACGAGCTGAGGCCGCTGTCGTGGCTCGTCTCGACGCCACGCGCATCGGAGCCTGGCGTGGGTTGCAGGCAGTCGTGGGCCAGATCGAACGCGGCATCGACGACGAGCTGCGCGCCGACTGGGACATCCCGCTCGGGTGGTTCGACGTGTTGGCATCGCTGCAGCGCCTCGGTGGGCGGGCACGGCCGCTCGACATCGCCGCCGATCTGCGACTGCCGCCGTCGAGCCTCAGCCGCCGCCTCGATCGGTTGCAGGAGGAGGGTTGGGTCGCGCGGCACCGTGACGTGCCGGGTGCCGACCACCGCGCCGTCGATGTCGAGTTGACGCGAACCGGTCGGCGGCTGTGGCGGGAGATGAACGTCAGCTACCGCCGCGCCGTCCAAGCCCAGTTCGCGATCCACCTCGGCGACGACGACGTCGCCGACGTCGCCCGCGTGCTCGATCTCCTGATCGGCCTCGACCCCGAGACGACGGGCGTTACGCCGGGGGTCTGACCCCTGGCGTAACGCCGAGTGTCATCCGGGGAGGAGGCTCAGTCGAGCCCGGCGTACATGGCCTCGATCTCGGCGCCGTAGCGGGCGTTGACACCGCGGCGCTTCAGCTTGGAGGTCGGCGTGAGCATGTCGCTGTCGGGCATCCACTCCTCGCCGACGAGGGTGAACTTCTTGATCTGCTCGACCTGGGCGAACTGCTGGTTCACCTCGTCGATGCCGGCCTGCACCTCGGCGAGCACGTCGGGATCGGCCGACAACTCGGCGAGCGAGAGGCCCTCCTTGTCGTGGTCCTTGGCCCAGACGGTGGCCGCCTCGGGATCGAGGACGAGGATCGCCGAGACGAACTTGCGTCCGTCTCCGATCGCGGCTGCCTGGCCGATCAGCGGGATCGACTTGAGGGCGGCCTCGAGGTTGGCGGGGCTGATGTTCTTGCCGCCGGAGGTGATGATCAGCTCCTTCTTCCGGTCGACGATCTTGATGTAGCCCTCGTCGTCCATCTCACCGATGTCGCCCGAGTGCAGCCAGCCGTCGATGATCGTCTCGGCGGTCTTGTCGGGCTGCTTGAAGTAGCCCTGGAACACGTTGCCGCCGCGGCAGATCACCTCGCCGTCGTCGGCGATCTCGACCTCCATGCCGTGGCAGCCCCGCCCGACGGTGCCGATCTTGGGTCGCTCCGGCGAGAAGGTCATCGGGCCGGTCGTCTCCGACATGCCGTAGATCTCCGCCAGCGGCACCCCGATGGCGTTGAACCACTCGATGACCGGCACCGGGATCGGAGCGGCGCCGGTGATCGCCAACTCGACGGCGTCGAGCCCGACCAGGGCGCGTACGTTGGCGAACGCAACGCTGTCGAGGAAGTCGAGGGTGGCCTGCTGCTCCTCGGTGAAGTCACCATCGAGGTTCGACCGGCGGATCTCGATGGCGGCGTTGACGCCGTCGTCGAACTGGGCCTTGCGGTCGGGGTCGGCGGCGAGGGCGGCGTTGACACCGTTGTAGATCTTCTCCCACACCCGCGGCACGCCGAAGGCCAACTGCGGACGCACCTCCTTGAGGTACATCGTCAGCAGGTTGGGGTCGGGGCAGCAGTAGACGCTGTAGCCGAGGATCATGCTCTGGTAGTGGCTGACCGCCCGCTCGGCGATGTGGGCCATCGGCAGGTACGACACGACCCGCATCCCGAGGAAGTCGTCGAAGGTGATCGATCGCTTGAGGATCTCGATCGTGTACACGATGTTGTACTGGCTGATCATGACGCCCTTGGGCGGCCCGGTGGTTCCCGAGGTGTAGATCAAGGTGGCGATGTCGTCGGGGTCGGTCTCGGCCGCCAGCGCGTCGAGGTCGGCCGCGCCCTGCTCGAGCAGGTCGGCGGCGGCGAAGACACCGTCGGGCAACGGACCCTCCGGCGGCTCGACGACGTAGATGCGCTCGAGCAGCGGCAACTCCTTGCGGACCTTCAGGATCCGGTCGAGGAAGCCGGCGTCCTCGACGATGGCCACCCGCGCCTCGGCGTGGCCGGCGAGGTACTGGACCTCCTCGGGTGATGACGAGTTGTAGATGCTCACCGCAGTGGCCCGCAGGAACTGTGCGGCGGCGTCGAACCAGTGGAAGTCGGGCCGGTTGCGCATCATCAGGAGCAATCGCTCGCCACCGCCGACACCGACGGCGCTCAGCCCGGCGGCGGCCTTGGCGACCTGGTCGGCGTAGTCCTGCAGTGTCCAGACGTTCCAGTCGGTGTCGCCCTGCATGGAGTGCAGTGCCGGGCTCGTCGGTGACCGACGAACCAGGTCGAGGAACAGTTGCGGGGCCGTCGATCGGCCGGTGGCGGCTTCGACCTCGGCGATCGTGGACAGTGGCATCAAGGTTGACATGTGCCCATTGTCACGCGTTCGCGCCGCCGGGGAAACCCCCTGTTCGCCTCGCTAGCGTGACCGGATGCCCGCGTTCTCCACCGTCGTCTGGGTCGGCGTCGGCATCCTCATGGGGTACCTCCTGTGGAAAACCGGGATCATGATGTTGCGCAGCATGACCTCGATGCCGCCCGAGCCGCCACCGGCCGGTGAGCTCCGCAAGGTGAACAGGAGGTATCGCTGCGATGTCTGTGGGGTGGAGCTGAAGTTGACGATGGCCCCCGACGAGGATCCACCCCCTCCGAGACACTGTCTCGAGGACATGACCGAGATCGCGCCGCTCTACGACTGACGGATCGCGAGGCCACCACCGCAGCGACGTTGTCCACAGGGTGGGGACGAACCTGGGTGAAACCACAGTGATGTGATTCGACTTTCCCACAGGGTGAGCGCGGTGAGCGCGTGCCTCAGGCGGTCACCGCCACTTGGTGGCGGTGTACAGCCCGCCGAGGATGCACACCAATCCGACCAGCGTCGGCAGGTTGCTCTCGGTCCAGATCAGATAGCGCCCCATGATCATCAGCCCGCCGATGACCAGCAGCGCCACCATGATGATCGGGATCCAGTGCGGCGGCACCAGCTGGCGTTGCGTCGCCTTGGGCGTGTAGCGCGACGAGGCGGCCACGGCGTGGTGCGGCTGGTCGTCGGAATGGACCTGACGATCCTCGGGCCGGGTGCCCTTCGGTGTGACGCGCCCGCCACCGGTCTTTCGCTTCGGAGGAGCCATGGAGGTCACATCATAGGTGATCTCGCCGACCGAGCGTCCACGACGTGACCGTCGCGCCCATACTGGTCGGGTGACCCGTGTGCTCGTGATCGACAGCTACGACAGCTTCGTCTACAACCTGGTGCAGTACCTCGGCGAACTCGGCGCCGACCCGATCGTGGTGCGCAACGACGAACTGAGCGTGGCCGAGGCGGTGGCGCTCGCGCC
>JAWLFC010000163.1:0-5046 GCA_041685755.1 Ilumatobacteraceae bacterium | reverse complement strand
GCGAGCGCCAGGCCGTTGGTGACGACCGAGATCGCCTCGGCCGTCGACAGCGTCGCCGTCGGGATCTTGAGGCTGATGCGTTCGTCCTCGGTGAGCCCCGAGCGCAGCTCGCGGAACACGGTGACGACGCGCCGGATCTCGTCGGCCGCGGCGGGCACCTCGGGCAGCGCGAGCGCGACACCGAGTTCGCCCACCCGGCGCTGCACGATGTCGATCTCCTCGTCGATCGTGGCGGGCAACGGCAGCACGACGGTGTTGAAGCGGCGTCGCAGCGCGCTCGAGAGGTCGTTCACGCCGCGGTCACGGTCGTTGGCGGTGGCGATCACGTTGAAACCGCGGACGGCCGCGATCTCCGTGTCGAGCTCCGGAACCGGCAGCACCTTCTCCGACAGCACGGTCACGAGCGCGTCCTGCACCTCGGGTGGCATGCGCGTGAGCTCCTCGACGCGCACGAGGGCGCCCCGCTGCATGCCCCGGTAGATCGGGCCGGGAACGAGCGCCTCGGTGCTCGGGCCCTCGGCGAGCAGGCGGGCATAGTTCCAGCCGTAGCGCAGCGTCTCCTCGGTGGTACCGGCGGTGCCCTGCACGAGCAGCGTCGAGTCGCCGCTGATCGCCGCGGCGAGGTGCTCGCTGACCCAGGTCTTGGCCGTGCCGGGCACGCCGAGCAGCAACAGCGCCCGATCGGTCGCGAGCGTGGCGACGGCGATCTCGACGAGGCGCTGCCGGCCCACGTACTTCGGCGAGATCACCGTGCCGTCGGACAGTTCACCGCCGAGCAGGTAGCGCACGACCGCCCACGGCGACAGCCGCCAGCCCGGTGGGCGTTCGCGGTCGTCGAGTACGGCGAGCGCCGTCAGTTCGTGCGCGTACTGGTCCTCGGCGTGGGGACGCAGCACGTCGCTCGGCGGAATGGACGGGGCGCTCATCGCCGACGACGCTACCGAAGGGGTGTGACCGGCGATCGTTCCACCGAGCGATCCAGGTGTGTGCAGGTGGCTGGTCAGGCGGTGAGTTCGTCGAGCATTCGGCGGCGGGTGGTGGCGAGGTCCGCGAGCACGGTCGCCATCGGGTACCCCGGCGACGCGGCATCGACACGGCCCAGCGACGCAGCGACGTCGTCCAGCCCGTCGGCGCGGGTTCGGGCGATCAGGTTGACCAGCACCGCCCGGTGGGCGTGGACGAGCGCCCCGCCGGCGATGGCGTCGGCCAGCCGTGCGCCGACGTCCGCCCCGGGAGCGTGGAGCAGCGGCTCGAGTTCCGGGGGGATCGGCAGTGCGGGCAGGTCGGCGAGTTGCTCGTCGGTGGGGTCGGCCCGTGAGCTACGCGACCCTCGGGGAGCGAGCTGCGGGCAGTGCTCGACCAACCAGCCGGCCAGCGGGCCGGCAGCCAGCTCGGCGCGGCGTCGGCGGATCGGGTCGCCGCGGTGTCGCACGAGCACCTCCGACACCATCTCCGGGGCCAGCCGCTGGCCGGTGACGAGCACCGTGAGCATCCACTCGTCCTCGAGCACGGGCCACGAGGTGGTCACGTGGTGCCACCGCTCGACCGCGTCGGGGGCGCACGGTGGCCGATCGTCGACCGCCGGCCCCCGGACGGCCGCGACCGACGCAGCGGGCCGCACCGCGGCTCGTCGCACCGCCACCGTCGCGGCGACCTGTGCGAGCATCCGCTCCGAGGGCGACTCACGCACGGTGTCGTCGACGACGTCGGCGAGCACGCCGGGGGGCTCCGGCGGGTCGCGGCGATCGGTACCCAGCATCGCGACCGCGACGAGGCGGCTCCAGTGGTCGGCGAGTGTCATGCGGCGCCCACGAACGACTCGTCGGCCCGCGGTCCGATGTCGATCGACCGTCCGTCGAGGTGCACCGTGAGCGGCACCACCCCGTGCGGCGTCCACTCCCCGCTCAGCTCGACCGGCTCGCCCGCCGACACCGCCAGCAGCGACGCCAGGGCCCGCGGCTCGACGAGGATCGGCAGGCTGCCCGAGTCGTCGGTCAGAGCGAAACCCGAGCCGCTGCTCGCCACCGATGCGGTGGCGGTGAACGGCACCCGGTCGAGCCACGGCTCGGCGACCAACAGCGCCCCGATCTCGTCGCACGCACCCGCGAGGTCGCCGGCCGGTGGACGGGCACCCTGCACCGGCTCGCCGTACCGGTGGCCGACCAGGGCTCGCAGCGCCGGACCCGGGTACCGGTGCAGGTCAGCGGTCAGCGCGGTGCCGACCGTCAACGACGTGTCGAGACTCTGGCGATACGCGGCGAACGACAGCACCAGCGCCCAACGACCGGACGAGGCACCCCGCAGCCAGTGGCGTCGCACCTCGATGCGGTCCTCACGGGTGTCGCTGCGGGCGACGACGACCCAGTCGTCGGTGTCGGGGACCCCGGCGAGCACGTCGGCCTGGCGCACCTGCCAGCCGACCGCGGTTGCGACCGCGTCGGCGAGCGGCGCCGGAAGTGACCCGAGGCGGCGGCCGGCCTGCGCCAACAGGTGGAGCAGCCCGAGTTCGGCCAGCACGTCGCTGTGCCAGTCGGGCGACACGCCGACGAGGCCGGCCAGTCGCCGGATGCGGTTGGCGAGGCTGCCGGCCTGAGCATCGACGAGCCGGGCCGCCAGGTCGTCCCAGGTGGAGTACCGGCCGAGCGCCGGGTCGGCGAGACCGGTGCGCATGCGGTCGTCGAGCCATCGGTCGAGTTCGCTGAGCCCGGCGTGCATGCGCTCGACTCGCTCGTCACGCGCCCGGTCACGGTCGGCGTCGCCCGTCTCGGCGGGTTCGTCGGCGCCGGACTCGCCGGCCACCGACTCCGAGGACGCAACCGGCTCGGTCCCGTCGCTCCCGGGTCCGGTATCCGCAGCGGACGCCCGTTCGGCGGCGGCGCGGCGGCGCGAAATCCACGCCTCGACCGGCGGCGGAGGCACGGCGACCGCGATCTGCCCGTCGGCCCACAACAGGAGCAGGGCCAGCGCGTGCTTGCACGGGCGTCGCCGGCTCGGACAGGTGCACGAGTACCCGACACCGACGTGGTCGACCATGGTGTCGTAGGGCTCGGCGCCGCTCCCCCGGCACACGCCCCACACCGCCCGTTCGTCGGCGCCCACCGACCCCCAGCGCGTCAGCGACACCAGCGGCCGGGCCGCCGTCAGCGCCGCCGGCGTCGGCGCGACGGCCTCGACCTGCTCCACCGACCACATGGCGGCGATGGTACCGACAGGGTGTCGCAGCGATGAGCGACACGACGCCATCCGGGCGGTTCGCTCATCGCACGCGGGAGCTCAGCCGACCGACACCGGGACCGCGACGGGACCGGTGGACACGGCGCCGGCTGCGTCCTTCGCGTGATAACTCGACCGCGTGAGCGGGCTGGCCTCGACGTGGCCGATGCCGAAGGCCTCGCCGACCCGCTTCCACCGCTCGAACTCGGCGGGCTCGGCGTAGCGGGCGATCGGCAGGTGGTGCGACGTCGGACGCAGGTACTGACCGATCGTGACGATGTCGACCCCCACCTCGGCGAGGTCGGCGAGCAACCCGACGATCTCGTCGTCGGTCTCACCGAGGCCGACCATGAACCCGGTCTTGGTCGTGAGCCCCGCCGCCTTGGCCTGCGCCAGCACGCCGAGCGAGCGGGCGTACCCGGCCGACGGGCGCACCGCTCGCTGGAGCCGGGCGACGGTCTCGACGTTGTGGTTGAGCACGTCGGGACGGACCCGGAACAGCACGTCGAGGGAGGCGTCGTCGCCCTTCGCGTCGGAGATCAACGTCTCGACCTGCGTGCCCGGACGCCGGAGGCGGATCGCGTCGACGCAGGCCGCCACGTGGGCCATTCCACCGTCGGCGAGGTCGTCACGGGCGACCATCGTGAGCACCGCGTGGTCGAGATCCATCCGGTCGATCGCCTCGGCGATCCGGGCGGGCTCGTCGGCCTGCGGCGACAGCGGCTTGCTCGTGTCGACGAGGCAGAAGCCGCACGCGCGGGTGCAGCGTTCGCCGAGCACCATGAACGTGGCGGTGCCGTCGGCCCAGCACTCCGACAGGTTCGGGCAGCCGGCGTCCTCGCACACCGTGACGAGGTCGAGTTCCCGGATCGTCTTGCGCAGCGACGTGACGCCCTCGCCCAGCTCGACGCGGGGCCGCAGCCAGTCGGGCTTGCGGGTCTCGATCGACAGCCCCTCGCTGACACCCGCCGCTTCGAGGCGCGCAGCGGCGCGGTCGGAGACCAGCTTGACCTGCTCGCCCGGGCCCTCGCCCCGCGAGAACGCCGCGAGGTCACGCCCGTCGACGGCGTGCTTCCAGGCGACGTCCTGGCGCTCCATCGATCCGTCGGCCCAGCGGGCAGCGGCGAGACGGGCGACGACGTCGACGACCTCGCGCATCGTCACGTCGACACCCTCCTCGGCCAGCGAGGTGACCGACTTGTCGCCGATGCCGCACGGCACGATGTGGTCGCGGAGGTACGCCATGTCGGTCGTGACGTTGAGGGCGAAACCGTGCATCGTGCGGCCGTTGGCGAGGCGCACGCCGATCGCGCAGATCTTGCGTGGTGACGGCCCGTCGACGTCGAGCCACACACCGGCGAAGCCGTCGAGCCGGCCGGCGTTGGACAGGCCGAGCTCGGCGAGGGCGTCGATGACCAGGCCCTCGACGTTGCACACGTGCGCCGAGGCACCGAGGCGGTTGTCGACGTTGACGATCGGGTAGCCGACGAGCTGGCCGGGCCCGTGGTAGGTGATGTCGCCGCCGCGCTTGACGGCCACCAGTTCGGCACCGACGGCGGCCGGTTCACAGCGGAGGTTCGCCGACAGGTCGGCGCGGGCGCCGTGGGTGAAGACGTGGGGGTGTTCGAGTAGCAGCAGGTGCTGACCGGAGCCGTGGTCGAACAGCGACGTCTGCACCGCCAGCGCCTCGCGGTAGGGCACCCGCCCCAACCAGCGGACGCGCAGCGGATCGACCACGGCAGCCCCGAGCCTCAGAGCTCGGTCGACCAGTCCTTCGTCTCGAGGATCTCCTTGACCCGGCGCAGGAAGTTGGCGGCGTACGCACCGTCGAAG
>JAWLFC010000007.1:0-62557 GCA_041685755.1 Ilumatobacteraceae bacterium | reverse complement strand
GTCCGCGAGCCGGCGCGCCACTCGATCGAGTAGTCGACCGTGCGCATCGCCTCCGCAGCCGGGGCGCCATCGGGGGTGGCGATCGGCGCGATGAACCCGCTGTCGTGCCATCGGCGGCCGTCGAAGTGCTCGTTGACGTCGAAGTGCGTCGAGAAGGTGTCGAAGTTGATCGGTGCCCACAGCCAGAAGAACTGCGGGTCGGCGACGGGGGCGCCGGTGGCGGCGCGTTCGCCGACCGGTCGCACGCCCCACGACCGGTCACGGCAGCCCTGGGTCTCGCCCGGGGCCAGGTCGGTCAGTTCGCCGTCGATCTCGATCCAGCCCTCCCAGCCGCCGAACTGGGTGAGTCGGGTGTAGTCGAGCAGGACACGCATGCCGACCTGGTGGCGGAAGTGCGGCTCCTCGATCGGCGCCGAACGGCGCACGAAGGTCAAGTCGGCGCGAAGGCCGTGTTCGGGTGCCTCGACGACGAGGCGCAGCGCGTTGAGCGGCTCGAGCACCTCGACCCGGATCGGCCCGACCTCGTTGGCGTCCGCCCGATCGGTCGGTGCCCGCTTCGAGGCGTGGACGCTGATCTGGCGGGCGTCGGGCGTGGCGCCGTCGACGACCACGCTGAACGAGGCGTCGGCGACGTGACGGTTGGGGTACAGACCCATCGCCAACGCGAAGAACAACCGGGTGTCGGTCGTGAGCCCGTTGAAGAAGTAGCGGTCGTAGTGGTTGATGTCGGTCGATGCCGTGTGGGCGATCGGCTGTGACGTCTGGTGGATCGGAAAGTCGTCGAACGAACTCAGCACGCGACCGAACCTAGTCGTATCCTGTCCCGGGTATGGCGAGCGACCGGCCCCGGTTCACGATGTCGTTGCGGCGATTCCGCCAGATCGCCATCGTCACCGTCGCCGGGGTCTGCTTCCTGACCGTCGCCGGTGCCATCGTCCGCCTCACCGGCAGCGGCCTGGGCTGCGACGACTGGCCGAACTGCAACAACGAGCGGTTCATCGACGTCTCGACCGGCCACGCCGCCGTCGAACAGCTCAACCGCCTGCTCAGCGGCCTGATCGCCGTGCCGACGCTGCTGATGGCGATCGGGTCGTTCCGCGTCCGGCCCCATCGCCGGGGGCTGCGGCTGCCGTCGGTGGCCGTCCTGGTCACGATCCTCGCCAACGGCGTGGTCGGTGGCCTCGCCGTCCTCGGCGACCTGCACCCCACGCTCGTGCAGTCGCACTTCGTGCTCGCCATGGTCTCGATCGGCTTCGGGGCGCTGGCGATCCACCGCTCCAACCCGGAGCCGGTGCTCGAGAGCCCGGCCGCGAGCTCGCGTTCGACGCGGCTGCTCGCTGCTGTCGGCGTGCTGATGGCGGCGTCGCTCGTCACCGGCACGGTCGTCACCGGGACCGGTCCTCACGCCGGCGACGAGAGTGCCCGCCGCTACGGCTTCGACATCTCGACGGTGGCCATGGTGCACAGCGTCACGGTGTGGTTCACCGTGGCGGCGTTCCTGGGCGCCGTCGTGATGCTGCGCCGTGACGGCTCGTTCGACCGTGTTGCCGACAAGGTCTCGAGCTGGATGTTCATCGCGGTTCTCCAGGGCGGCATCGGCTACGTGCAGTACTTCAACGGTGTGCCCGAGTTGCTGGTGGTCGCGCACATCGTCGGCTCGGTGGCGATGTGGATCGCCACGCTGCAGCTCGTGTTGAGCGTCGTCGAACCGTTGCCGGGCGAACGTGCAGTTCGCGCTGCGGACATGCCACGTGAGCCCGGGATCGCACAGACAACCGCCGCGACTGCGTAGAGCTGCGTCCGGCTGCTCGCGGCTGGTGCACATCGTCGGAGCTGAACGACAAGTTCACACTCCGGAAACGAACGATGAACGGGAATTGCCGTCGAGCCGTCGCCAGTTGCCTAGAGTACCCCCTCGATGTCGCCATCCAGGGCCTTCCTCGCGTTCGTCGCGGCCATGTTCGCGCTGCTGGCCCTCGGCAGTCCGGCAGGCGCGGATCTGGTCGCACAAGAGGACGCCGATTCGAGCACCATCATCCGTGGCACGTTGCGTACCGCCGGAGAAGACGGTGAGGACGTCTTCGTCGAGGACGTCACCATCGTCGTCACCGACGAGGCCGGTGTCGAGGTCGGCCTGGCAGTCACCGACTCCGAGGGCAACTGGATCGTGGAGCTCCCCGGCGGCGGAACCTATTCGGTGCTACTCGACGACAGCACTCTGCCCGAGGGCGTGCCGCTGCGCAGTCCCGAGAACAACCCACTCGTCGTCGAGGTGCGCGAGGGCGCCAGTCGAGCGACGCTGTTCCCGCTCGGCGAGGCCACGGCATCGGCTGGGAACACCATCGAAGCCGTCCAGCTGTTCGTCGACGGCCTGAAGCTCGGACTGATCATCGCGATGTCCGCAATCGGGCTGTCGCTGATCTACGGAACCACCGGCCTCACGAACTTCGCCCACGGCGAGATGGTCACCTTCGGGGCGCTCATCGCGTTTCTGTTCCATGTCACGGGTGTGTTCGGCATCACCACGTCGCTGATCGTCGCGGCGATCATCTCGGTGATCGTCAGCGCGATCGCCGGTGGCCTGTTCAACGCGCTGGTCTGGGCCCCTCTGCGTCGCCGCGGCGCGAGCCTCATCGCCGCGTTGATCGTGTCGATCGGATTCTCGATCCTCTTGCGCTACCTGTTCCTGTACCAGTTCGGTGGCCGTTCGCAGTTCTATCCCGACTACCAGCTCCAGAAGAAGTACGACTTCGGCTGGTTCACCCTGGCCCCGAAGGACCTGTTCATCATCCTGTTCTCCACGGGCATCCTGGTGCTGGTGGGCCTCGGCCTGCAGAAGACACGCGCCGGCAAGGCGATGCGGGCCGTCGCCGACAACCGCGACCTCGCCGAGTCGTCCGGTATCAACGTCGAGCAGGTGATTCGCTGGGTGTGGATCGCCGGTGGTGCCCTCGCCGGCCTCGGTGGCGTCCTGTTCGGACTCACCGAGGCGCTGAGCTGGGAGATGGGCTTCCGCGTGCTGCTGTTGATGTTCGCCGGCGTCACGCTGGGCGGGCTCGGAAGCGCCTACGGCGCCCTGATCGGCAGCATCATCGTGGGCATCTTCATCCAGATGTCGACGCTCGTGCTGCCGAGCGACCTGAAGAACGTCGGAGCCCTGATCACGCTGATACTCATCTTGCTGGTGAGACCACAGGGCCTGCTCGGCCGCGCCGAGCGGGTGGGATAGGAGAGAGGCGACATGGATTGGGGATCGATCCTCGACAACACGTTGCGCGGCCTGATCGGCGAGCAGTTCATCTTCTTCGGTCTGGCCGCGATCGGGCTCAACCTGCACTTCGGATACACCGGCCTGCTCAACTTCGGTCAGGCCGTGTTCATGGCGGCGGGCGCCTACGGGCTGGCCATGATGGTCGCCACCTGGGATCTGAGCTTCTGGGTCGGCGTGGTCGTGGGGGTGGTGGTGTTCCCGGTGATACTCGCCCTCATCCTCGGTGCGCCCACGCTGCGGTTGCGTGCCGACTATCTCGCGATCGTCACGATCGCCGCCGCGGAGATCTTCCGGCTGATCATGCGCTCGCCGAGCCTCGACCAGTGGACGGGTTCCTCCGACGGCCTCACGGCATTCGCCAATCGCTTCTACGAGTTCAGCCCGTTCGACCCCGGCCAGAGGTACTTCTTCGACCTCTTCATCGGCAACCAGATGTGGGTGGTGCTGGTCGGCTGGGTGGTGCTGGCCGTCGGCGTGTTCATCTGCTGGCTGCTGGTCCGCAGCCCGTGGGGGCGCGTGGTGAAGGCGGTTCGCGAGGACGAGGATGCGGCGCGCAGCCTGGGCAAGAACGCCTACAGCTACAAGATGCAGGCGCTCATCTTCGGCGGCATGTTCGGTGCGGCTGGAGGGATGCTGCGAGCGATCGGCACCCAATCGGCGCAGCCGGACAACTTCGTCACCGAAATCACCTTCTTCGTCTGGGTGGCGCTGATCCTGGGCGGAGCCGGAACGGTGCTCGGACCGGTGCTCGGAGCAGCCATCTTGTACGCGGTGCTGAACTTCACCGACGTCCTGCTCCGCCAGGCGGTGCGAGCCGACTACATCCCGAACTCGATCATGAGTGGCGTGCAGGTCGGCCAGGTGCGATTCATGATGATCGGGTTGGCGCTGATCCTGCTGGCAGCGTTCAGACCTCAGGGAATCCTCGGCAGCAAGGAGGAGATGGCGCTCGATGACCGATGAGTCCGACACTCCCGCCGCCGCCGCCGACCGACGGGCCGATCCCGACGAACTGGCCGATGCCGTCATCCGGGTCCCGGGCGTGGACCCCGAACGTGCCCGCGCCGCGTTGGCCGACGTACCTCGTGAACCGGGCGCGCCGAAGCCCGATCCGATCCTCGTGGCCGACGGTGTGGTTCGCCGCTTCGGTGGCCTCACCGCCGTCGACGTCGGGCACGTGGAGATCCAGCGCGGTGTGATCACCGCACTCATCGGGCCGAACGGGGCCGGCAAGACGACCTTCTTCAATCTCCTGACGAACTTCGACCACGCCGACCAGGGCACGCGGTCCTTCGACGGCCGTCCGATCGACAACGTCCCTGCGCACAAGATCGCCAACCACGGCATGGTGCGCACCTTCCAGCTGACCAAGGCGTTGTCGAAGATGAAGGTGATCGACAACATGAAGCTGGGTGCCACGAACCAGCGTGGCGAGATGTTCTGGCGGTCACTGCTGCCGTTCTCGTGGCGAAACCAGGAGCTGGAGATCGAGGCCCGTGCCGAAGCCCTGCTCGAGCGGTTCAACATGATCCACATGCGTGACCAGTTCGCCGGCACCCTGTCGGGAGGTCAGCGAAAGCTTCTCGAGATGGCCCGTGCGCTGATGGTGGAGCCCCAGATGGTGATGCTCGACGAGCCGATGGCCGGCGTGAACCCGGCACTCACGCAGTCGTTGCTGCAGCATGTGATCGGCCTGCGCGACCAGGGAATGACCGTGCTGTTCGTGGAGCACGACATGGACATGGTGCAGGAGATCAGCGACTGGGTGATCGTGATGGCCGAGGGCAGCATCATCGCCGAGGGCCCGCCTCAGTCGATCGGTCAGAACCAGGCCGTCGTCGACGCGTACCTCGGGGGCAGTCACGGTGCGCCACTCGACCTGGACAGGGAGTTGTGACATGACCGACGCCGACCCGCTACTGATCGCCGACCACTTGACCGCCGGGTACATCCCCGGCGTCAACATCCTGAGCGGCTGCTCGCTCGAGCTCTTCGAGGGCGAGTTGGTGGGCATCATCGGGCCCAACGGCGCGGGGAAGTCCACCCTGGTGAAGGCCATGTTCGGCCTCGTCGGCGTGACCGCCGGAGCGGTGCGTCTGCGCGGCGAGGACATCACCCGTCTCAAGGCGCACTCGTTGGTGAGTCGGGGCATCGGCTACGTGCCGCAGAACAACAACGTCTTCCAGGCACTCACGGTTCGGGAGAACCTCGAGATGGGCACCTTCCTCACGCCGAAACGCTTCGACGAGCGCTACGAGGTCATCGGCGAGATGTTCCCACGGCTCACAGAGCGTTCCGACCAGCGGGCGGGCTCGTTGTCGGGCGGTGAGCGACAGATGCTCGCCATGGGACGGGCGCTGATGATGGACCCGTCGGTCCTGCTGCTCGACGAGCCCTCGGCCGGGCTGTCGCCAGCGCTGCAGGACGAGGTGTTCATCCGGTGTCACCGCATCAATCAGGCGGGCGTCTCGATCGTCATGGTCGAACAGAACGCCAGCCGATGCCTGCAGATCTGTGATCGCGGGTACGTCCTCGACCAAGGTACCAATGCCTACACCGGCACCGGACGTGAGCTGCTCACCGACCCGAAGGTGATCGAGCTCTATCTCGGCACGCTCGTCAAGTCGCACCAGAGTTGACTCCCGGATCGCCGGGTCGCCCCTGGGTCGTCGGCGCGTCCCCGGTTCGACGATGCCGCCGTGCACAGTGGGAACGCACAACGGCCCGGGGACGATGTCCCCGGGCCGTCACGAGTGTTCAGGTGTTCTGTTCAGGTGTTCAGGTGATCAGAGCGCGCCGTTGACGGAACCAGCGACCGTGATCGTGCCCGTCTCGTCGAACTCCAGGATCAGGATCGATGCCACCGACGGCTCGCCGGCATCGATGAACTCCAGCGGTCCGGAGACGCCGTCGTAGTCGATGTCGGTCCCGGCCTCGATGAGGGCCTTGCAATCGGCGAACGTGGTGCACTTCTCGCCGTCGCGGGTGACGCCGTTGATCTCGCCGGCCACCGCGACCGGGTCGTCCGTGCCGGCCACTTGCGCCGCAAGGGCAGTGACGATGACGGCATCGTAGGACTCCGCCGAGTACGAGAAGTCGATCAGCTCGCTGTCGACCTCCAGGAGAGCGTCACGGAAGTCCTGCAACTCGCCTCCGACATCGACGCCCGGCAGCGTGCCGCGCATACCGGCCAGCGCCGACGGATCGTCGAATGCCTCGGCGAGGGCGTTGCCCATGTTGCCGTCGGTGCCGTACAGCAGCTTGTCGCTCGGGCCGAAGCCCGACTCGATCAGACCGGCGATGATGTTGGAGCTCTCGTCGAAGCCGATGACGACGATCGCATCGGGATCGGCGTCGACGATGGCCGCCACTTCGGCGTCGAAGTTCTCTGCCTGCGGATCGTAGATCTGCTCGGCGACGACCTCGCCGCCCTGTTCCTCGAACGGGCCGGAGGTGAACTCGAGCAGGCCGGTGCCATACGCGTCGTTCAGTACCAGGAAGCCCGCCGTCGCAGCACCGTCGGCGATCATGGTGTCGGCGAGGGCCGCACCCTGGATGACGTCGGACGGGGCCGTACGGAAGTACAGGCCGTTGTCGGCGTAGTCCGTGAACGTCGGCGACGTGTTGGCCGGCGAGAACTGGATCCGGTTGGCGCCCGTGATCTTGTCGATCACCGTCAGCGACACACCCGAGCTGGCCGCACCGATGAAGCCATCGACGTCCTCTGCGAGCAGGCGGTCAACCGTGGCATTGGCCACTTCGGCGTTGTCGCCGGAGTCGCCGGGAAGCCATTCGATGTCGGCGCCGTTCACGCCGCCGGCCTCGTTGATGTCGTTGACGGCCAGCTGCACGCCGGCGAACTCGGGCGGGCCCAGGAAGGACAGGTTGCCGGTCTCGGGCAGGATCCCGCCGAGTCTCAGGATGCCGTCCGAGCCAGCGGGCGGTGCCTCGCCGTCGGTTGAGTCGGGTGCGTCGGTTGAGTCGGGTGCGTCGGTGCTGGTTGCGCCGTCGTCGTCGTCGTCGCCGCAGGCAGCGGCGACGAGCGTCAGACCGACGAGCAGGGCACCGACGCGCTTCGCACGTGATTTCTGCATGGTTGGGTTTCTCCCCCTTGTCAGGATGCGGGCAGGTTGCCCGCACTCATCAGGACTCAGGAGTGTACGCATCGTGCAGGGAGGATGCGAGGCACTAGGTTTCGGCAGCGTGAACGATCACGAGGTCCGCTACGACGTTCGCGACCATGTCGCCACTCTCACACTCGACGCGCCGGAGCGGATGAACACCATCTCGCCGGTCATGCTGCACGACATCAGCGAACTGCTGCTGCGCGCCGACCACGACCCCGACGTCCGTTGCATCGTGCTCACCGGAGCCGGACGGGCGTTCTGCGCCGGGCTCGATCTGCAGGCCCAGCAGGCGGGCCCCGAGGGCGGCCTCGGCAGCCTCGGCGGGGGTGACGGGTCGTTCACCGGCGAGTTCGACCTCCGTTCGGCCCCACCGGTGGTGCTGCACAACCTCGACACGCCCACGATCTGCGCGCTCAACGGCGGCGCCGCCGGCTACGGCCTCGACCTCGCGCTCGGCTGCGACATCCGCATCGCCGCCGAGAACGCCAAGCTCAACTCCGGCTTCGCCAAGCGTGGCATCCTGCCCGAGAGCGGCGGCACGTGGCTGCTGCCCCGCATCGTCGGCTACGCCAAGGCAGCAGAGATCGCCTTCACCGGGCGCACCATCACCGCTGCCGAGGCGCTCGAGCTCGGCCTCGTCAACCACGTCGTGCCCGCCGACGAGTTCTCGAAGCGCACCGAGGAACTCGCCGGCGAGATCGCTGCGAACGCACCGCTCGCCGTCAGGGCGATCAAGAGGATGATGCGAGCAGCGGAGACCGAGACGTTCGAGCAGAACGTCCACCACGTCTTCCTGCAGCTGCTGCCGCTGTTGCGCACCGCCGACTTCGCCGAAGGTGTGGCGGCGTTCATGGAGAAGCGCGACCCCGACTTCCACGGCCGGTGAGCACCCCGGATCCGGCCGTCTCGCTGCTCGACGGTCTCGCCAGCACCCGCGCGATCCGTCGCTACACCGACGACCCGGTCCCCGATGACGATCTCGCGGCGATCCTCTGGCACGCCGGGCGGGCGCCGTCGGGCTCGAACCGCCAGCCGTTCCGGTTCCTGGTCCTGCGCGACGGTGAACGAGCGGTGGCCGCCAAGGCGCTGCTCGGTGACGCATTCCGGGCGGGCTGGAACACCAAGCGCGAGTCCGACGGCTACCGGCCGTCGCGATTCGCCGAGTCGATGCAGCGCTACGTCGATCGGTTCGAGCAGACGCCCGTCGTGGTGCTCGTGTGCCTGCAGCGCTACCGCGCACCGTCGCCGTACGAGGGGGCGTCGGTGTATCCGGCGTGCCAGAACCTCCTGCTCGCCGCCCGGGCGCTGGGCTACGGCGGGGCGCTCACGATGTGGCACCTGGGTGTGGAGGCCGAGCTGCGATCGTTGCTCGACATCCCCGACGAGGTGGCGCTGTCGGCGTGCATCACCCTCGGCGTGCCCGAGGGCAACCACGGCCCGGTGAAGCGCAAACCGCTCGACGAGGTGGTCTTCGACGACGCCTGGGGGCGCCGCGCCGACTGGCTCTAGTCTGCCCGACGTGACCCTCGTCGCCGGCGTCGACTCCTCCACGCAGTCCACCAAGGTCGAAGTCCGCGACCTCGACAGCGGCGAGATCGTCGCCTCGACCTCGTCGCCGCACCCGCCGGTGACACCGCCGTGCAGCGAGCAGGATCCCCACGCCTGGTGGGCGGCATTCGAGCACGCCTGGTCGTCCGCCGTCGCTGCACTCCCCGGCGGCGAGCGGATCGAGGCCCTCGGCATCGCCGGCCAGCAGCACGGGATGGTCGCGCTCGACGCGGCAGGTGAGCCGGTGCATCCGGCCAAGCTCTGGAACGACACCGAGTCCGCCCCCGACGCCGAATGGCTGATCGAACAACTCGGCGGCGCCGCGGCCTGGGCGGCCGCCGTCGGCAGCGTGCCCGTCGCTGCGTTCACGGCCACCAAGCTCTCCTGGCTCCACCGCTCCCGGCCCGACGCCTGGCAACGCCTCGCCCGGGTGCTGCTCCCGCACGATCACCTGACGCACCGGCTGACCGGGCGTCACACGACCGATCGCGGCGACGCCTCGGGCACCGGCTACTGGTCGCCGGCGACCGGCGAGTACCGCTGGGACATCCTGGAGATCATCGACGCCGAGCGCGACTGGAGCGACGTCGTGCCGGTCGTGCTCGGCCCGCTGGATCTGGCGGGGGAGTGGAACGGCGTGACCGTCGCCGTCGGCACCGGCGACAACATGGCCGCGGCGCTCGGCCTCGGTCTCGGTCGTGGCGATGCGGCACTGTCGATCGGCACGTCGGGGACCGCGTTCGCCGTCGCCGACTCGCCGACCGCCGACCCGAGCGGCGAGGTGGCGGGCTTCGCCGACGCGACCGGCCGCTTCCTGCCGCTCGTGTGCACCTCCAATGCCGCCAAGGTGCTCGACGCCGTCGCCCGCCTCCTCGGCGTCGACCACGACGAGTTCGACCGGTTGGCCTCCGCTGCCGGCGCGGACCGGCCGCTCGTGCTGCCGTACTTCGACGGAGAGCGCACCCCGTACCGTCCCGATGCCCGTGGGGTGCTCGCCGGGTTGCGCAGCGACGTCACCCGTGACGATGTCGCCCGCGCTGCCGTCGACGGCGTGGCCTGCGGCCTCGTCGACGCGCTCGACTCGCTGCGCCGGCACACCGCCGTCGACGGCACGATCGTGCTCACCGGTGGTGGCTCCCGGTCGCGGTGCCTGCAGGCGGTCATCGCCGGGCTCGTCGACCGTCCCGTCGCAGTCGCGGCGGTCGACCAGGCGGTCGCCACCGGGGCGGCGGTGCAGGCCGCCGCCGTCGCATCGGGTTGCGACCACGCCGAGGTGCAGCGTCGATGGGGCCTCGGTGGCGGAACGCCGGTGGCCGACGCGATCGATCCGGGTGATCTCCGCGAACGCTACGCCGCACTGCGCGACGCGTCGGCGTGAGCGACGACCCGTTGGCAGTGCTCGGCCTCGGCGAGGGTGCATCCGCCGCCGACGTCCGAGCTGCCCGCAAGGAACTCGCGAAGCGGCATCACCCCGACCGCGGTGGTGACGCCGCGACGATGCGCCGGCTCAACGAGGCCGCCGATGCTGCGCTGGCCCGCCTCGCCGCCTCGTCGCCCACGCCGGCAGCCGATGCATCCACACCCGACGGGTCCGGGCGTGACGCGACCGTGGCGAACCGGACCGGCGAACGCATCGGCGACCGGATCGCCCGTGACATGCCCTCGTTCACCGTCGAGGCGCTGCCGGTCGAGACCTACGAGGGGTTGCTGGTCGTCGCCTCGTGGATCGGTGAGGTGCTCGACGACGACCCGCCGTACCGGCTGGAGGTCCACCTCCACGAGCCGGTCGAGTGCTGGTGTCAGCTCGACGTCGTGCCCGATGCCGGCGCGTCGACGGTGAGCCTGACGGTCGCCGGGCTCGACGGCACGCCCGCTCCCGACGTCGTCGTGGTCCGCGACATCTGGGTCGAGCTGCTGAACCGCGTCGACTGGTCGTGACAGCGAGTGTCACGGGCGGCGCGCCGCGGCCTTGGTGAGCCGGTCACGGACGGCGTGGCCCAGGCCGACCGGGGCCGGGAGCACGGCGATCAGCGTGGCGACCCCGCGGGCATCGGCGTCGCGGAGTCGGCCGTAGAGCTCCTGGGCGTAGCGGACGGGGTCGTCGCTGAGATCGAGGATCTCGCTGCCGGGCGTGCCGGCCCGCAGCGCCATCGCATCGTCGGCGTCGTCGACGAGCCGTACCGCACAGCGCGGCGCGTAGTGCGACGCCAACATGCCGCTCGCCCTGCTCGGCCCGGATGCGTCGGCCACCGCGTCGAGCAGGCGACGCACGTCCTCGACCGCGATCCCACCGGCGCGCAGGATCTGGGGTGGGTCGGCGACGCAGTCGACGATCGTGCTCTCCACGCCCACCGGACACGGCCCCCCGTCGAGGATCACGTCACGTGACGGGTCGAGGAACTCCGCGAGGTCGTCGAACACGTGCTGCGCCGTCGTCGGGCTGACCGAACCGAAGCGGTTGGCCGACGGCGCCGCCAGCGGCCCCACCCGCCGGAGCAGCGCGGTGGTCATCGGGTGTGCCGGTACACGCAGGCCGACGGAGTCGCGTCCGCCGGTGACGACATCGAGGACGTGTCCGGCGCGCGGCAGGATCACCGTGAGCGGACCGGGCCAGGCGGTGGCGATCAGCCGCTCGGCGGCGACGGGCACCTCGCGGGCCCACGCATGGACCTCGTCGGCCGAGGAGAGGTGCACGATCAGCGGGTGGTCGGCGGGGCGCCCCTTGACCTCGAACACGCGCCCGACGGCGACGGGATCCCGGGCGTCGGCGGCGAGGCCGTAGACCGTCTCGGTCGGGATCGCCACCAGGCCACCCGCCCGGATCGCCTCGACCGCCCGGTCGACCTCGGTCGTGATCACGTTCAGCAGACGGCGTCGAGGAACTCGAGCGCGCAGTCGAAGAACCCGAACGACTCCGTCGTCGCGAAGTGGTCGACCCCGCGCAGGACCTCGCAGCGGCCATCGGGGAACGCCGCGGCCAGCTCGTCGGCGGGGTACACGAAGTCCTGATCGCCGACCGCCACCAGCACCGGGCAGGTGACCGCTGCGCAACGCTCGGGCGTGATCGGCTCGCCGGGTGGCCGGCGCATGACGGCGGTGAGCGCCGCCAGGTCGTTGCCCGGTTGGCCGGCGTACTGGGTGAAGAGTCGGACCCTGGTGTCGAGCGTCGACGGATCACCCCCGGCGGCGACGTGGTCGAGGCCGGCGACGATCGCCTCGGTCCCGGACGGGTCGGGGGCGAACAGGTTCGACCCGATGCCCGCCAGGACGACGCGGTTGAACCGGTGGGGCTGGTCGATCGCCAGCCGCAGCAGCGTGATCGCCCCGAGGGAGAAACCGACGGCGTCGACGGGCTCATCGGGCAGGGTGGCAGCGACCCGTTCGGTGAGGTCGGCGTACTCGGCCGGGTCGTGGGGTTTGGGGGCGGTTCCGTGGCCGAGCAGGTCGATGCCGATGACGGGCACACCGGCATCCTCCAGCAACGCCGTGAACCCGCTGCGCTCCCACGTGGTGGCGAACGAACCACCCCAGCCGTGGACGAGTGCGACCGGGGTGCGTGTCATGGAGGAGCCAGGCTAGGGCCTAGCCTGGCGTCGCTTCCAGAGCGAATGTCAGGACCCACCGATGCGCATGCTCCATCCCGACCCCGGCTACGACCTCACCTACAACGACGTCTTCATGGTGCCGAGCCTGTCCGACGTGCCGTCACGGATGGACGTCGACCTGACGACACCGGACGGCATCGGCACGACGATCCCGTTGGTCGTGTCGAACATGACGGCGGTCGCCGGGCGACGCATGGCCGAGACGGTCGCCCGTCGGGGCGGGATCGCCATCCTGCCCCAGGACATTCCCGTCGACGTGGTTGCCGGGGTCATCGACTACGTCAAGCGGTGCCACCCGGTGTTCGAGACGCCGATCACCCTGTCCTGCGACGCCACGATCGCCGACGCGCTGTCGCTGATCCACAAGCGCGCCCACGGCGCCGTGGTCGTCGTCGACGACGGCACCCCGGTCGGCGTGTTCACCGAGGGCGACGGCGAGGGTTTCGACCGCTTCACGCAACTGCGCAACGTGATGAGCTCGAGTCTGCACATCCTGAGCCCCGACATCGACCCGGCGACGGCGTTCGACCATCTCGGTCGCAACCGGCTGCGCGTCGCCCCGGTCGTCGACGACGGTGGGCACCTGCTCGGTGTCATCACCCGCGAAGGCGCGCTGCGCTCGACCATCTACCGTCCCGCCGTCGACGCCGCCGGCCGGCTCATGGTCGGTGTGGCGGTCGGCATCAACGGCGATCCGGCGTCCCGGGCGAAGGAGCTGGTCGGTCACGGCGTCGACGTGTTGGTGATCGACACCGCCCACGGCCACCAGACCCGCACGCTGCGGGCGATCGAGTCGGTGCGCTCCGAGTTGCCCGACGCCACGATCGTGGCCGGCAACGTGGTGACGTCGACCGGCACACGCGAGTTGATCGAGGCCGGCGCCGACATCGTCAAGGTGGGCGTCGGGCCGGGAGCGATGTGCACCACCCGGATGATGACCGGCGTCGGCCGCCCGCAGTTCTCCGCTGTCGTCGAGTGTGCCGACGAAGCACAGCGACTCGGTCGGCACGTCTGGGCCGACGGAGGCGTCCGATTCCCCCGTGACGTCGCCCTCGCTCTCGCCGGCGGGGCAGCCAGCGTGATGTTCGGGTCCTGGCTCGCCGGTACCTACGAGTCGGCGGCCGACACGCTGCGCGACCCCGACGGCCGGCTCTACAAGGAGAGTTTCGGCATGGCGTCGAGCCGCGCCGTCAAGCACCGCACCCGGGGCGACGACGGCTTCGAGCAGGCCCGCAAGGAACTGTTCGAGGAGGGCATCTCCACGTCACGCATGTATCTCGACCCCGAGCACCCGAGTGTGGAGGACATCATCGACCAGATCGTCGCCGGGTTGCGCTCGGCGTGCACCTACGCCGGCGCCGACTCGATTCCCGAGTTCCACGAGCGCGCCGTCGTGGGGGTCCAGAGCACCGCCGGCTACGACGAGGGCCGTCCCCTGGGCGTGTCGTGGTGACGGAGCCGGCGATGCAGCTGGACACGAACGGACGACGGTCCGACGCTGCGCTGGTGGTGGCGATCGACGGGCCCGCCGGGGCGGGCAAGAGCACGGTCGGCCGTGCCGTCGCAGCCCGGCTCGGCCTCGACTACCTCGACACCGGAGCGATGTACCGGGCCATCACGTTCGCGGCGCTGCGACGCGGGCTCGACCCCTCCGACGAGGACGATGTCGGCGATCTCTGCGAGACGGTGGCGCTGGAACTCGACTCGTCGGGGCCCGTCACCACGGTCGTCGTCGACGGCGTCGACGCGACGATCGAGATCCGCGGACGCGAGGTCACGTCCGCGGTCAGCGCCGTCGCCGCCAACAGCCGGGTCCGCGCCGAACTCGTGCGACGTCAGCGTCGCTGGGTCGACGAACACGGCGGCGGCGTGGTCGAAGGCCGCGACATCGGTTCGGTGGTCTTCCCGGACGCCGCGCTCAAGCTCTTCGTCACGGCCTCACCGCGTGTCCGCGCCGAACGCCGCGTCGCCGAGATCGGCGGAGACGTGACCGAGGTCGAGGCGTCGATCATCGCCCGCGACCGCAAGGACTCGACGCGTCGTGACAGCCCGCTCGCCGAGTCGAGCGACGCCGTGATCGTCGACACCAGCGAGATGGGCATCGACGACGTCGTCGACCACATCCTGGGGCTCCTGGACCGGTGAGCGGCGCCTCGCTCCCGACCGGCGACTCGCGCGCCGGTCGGATCGCCTACCGGATCTGTCGCAGCATCGTCTGCTGGTTCACCCAGGCCTTCACCCGGATGCGCGTCGAGGGACGCGAACACCTCCCGGCGACGGGCCCCTACGTCATCGCCCCGGTCCATCGCAGCTACGTCGACACGCCGATCACCGCCTGCATCACGGCGCGCCGAATCCGCTTCATGGGCAAGCAGGAGGTGTGGAAGTACCGGCCGATCGGATGGTTCGTGTCGGCGCTCGGCGCGTTCCCGGTCAACCGGGGTACCGCCGACCGCGAGGCGCTCAACCGGTGCATCACGGTGCTCGCCGGCGGTGAACCGCTCGTGTTGTTCCCCGAGGGTGAGCGCAAGGACGGACCCGTCGTCCATCCGCTCTTCGACGGCGCCGCCTACGTCGCCGCCCGCGCCGGCGTGCCGATCGTCCCCGTCGGCATCGGCGGGTCGGCCGAGGTCATGCCCCGCCACGCCCGGTTCATCCGTCCCCACAAGGTGTGTGTCGTCATCGGGCCGCCGATCCACGTCGACGGCGCCGCCGCCCCTGCGTTGGCGCGGGTTCCGAGGGCGGCGGTCAAGGCGGCGACCGAGCAGTTGTCGGTCGAGCTCCAGCGTCTGTTCGACGTGGCAGCGGCCGGCGCCGCCGGTCGGCGCTGATCCGCGGACGCGGTCAGCCGGCGAGGAACGCCCGCATCGCGGCGGTGAGGTGGAGGGGGTCGTCGACGCCGCACAACTCGCGGGCGGAGTGCATCGACAGCTGCGGCACGCCGACGTCGACCGTGGCGATGCCGAGCCGGGTGGCGGTGAGCGGCCCGATCGTCGACCCGCACGGCATGTTGTTGCGCGAGACGAACACCTGCCACGGAACGCCCGCGGTCTCGCAGGCCCGCTGGAACTCGGCGGCCGTCGTCGCCGAGGTGGCATAGCGCTGGTTCGAGTTCACCTTGAGGGCGGGGCCGGCGTTGACGATCGGACGGTGGCCCGGCTCGTGACGATCGGGATAGTTGGGGTGGACGGCGTGCGCGTTGTCGGCCGACACGCACGACGAACCGGCGAGGGCGCGGAAGCGGTCGTCGGCGGAGCCACCGCGAGCGGCGACGAGCCGCGACAGCACCGTGTCGAGGAGCGGGCCCGATGCGCCCGTGGTGCTCGCCGAGCCCACCTCCTCGTGGTCGTTCAGGACGACGACGGCGACGTGGTCGGCCGGTGACACCTCGGTGAGCGCGCGCACGGCGGCCCAGCACGACAGCTGGTTGTCGAGTCGTCCCGATGCGAGGAGCGACCGGTCGGCGCCGAGCACGGCGGCGCCCTGCACGTCGTAGAGGCACAGCTCCCACCAGACGGGACGGTCGGGGAGGCCGGCGGCGCGCCCGATCCAGTCGGCGAACTCGCCCGGCGTGGCGTCGCCGACACCCCACACGGGGCTCAGGTGTTGCTGGGTGTCGAGCACGAGTCCACCGCTGTTCACCTCGCGGTCGAGGTGCACGGCGAGCTGCGGCACCCGGGCGACGGGTTCGTGGACGTCGACGAGCACCGTCGAGCCGTCGGCGGCGACCACCCGCCCGGCGATGGCCAGGTCACGGTCGAGCCACGTGTTGTTGAGAATGCCGCCGTACACCTCGACCGCGAGCTGTTTCCAGCCGTGCCCACCGGCGTCGGGACGCGGCTTGACGCGCAGACAGGGCGAATCGGTGTGGGCGCCGACGAGGCGGAAGGGCGCGTCCGGGCCGGGGTCGTCGTTCGGGATCCGCCACGCGATGATCGCGCCGTCGCGCACCACGTGGCCGACGCTGGGCACGTCGGCCCACGGTGCCGACTCGTCGAGACGTTCGGAACCGTCGAGGCGGTCGACGCTCGACGCGACCGCGTGCCACGGCGTCGGCGACGCGTCGAGGAACGCGATCAGGTCGGCCAGTTCGTCGAGGTCGTCTCGGTGTCGGTTCATCGTCAGCCTCGCTGGAACAGACCCATGGGGAGACCGGTGCCACGGAGGTGGGCGGTCTCGTTGACGGTGATCACTTCGCGTTCGCCACTCGAGGCGGCGGCCACCCGGTTGATCGATGTGTAGTTGGGGTAGAAGAACCCGCGCGCGAAGCTCTGGAGACCGAGGATGTGCGACAGGTATCCGTTGATGACACCTCCGTGACACACCACGGCAACCCGCTGGCCACGATGGTCCGCGATGATGTCCTCGATGGACGACACCACCCGGTCACGGAACTCCGCCTCCGACTCGTCGGACTCCCACGTGCCGTCGAGCATGGCCTGCCAGCGCGGATCGTTGGCGGCCTTCAGCTCCTCGACCGGTACGTACTCGGGGCTGTTCTGGTCCCACTCGGCGACCCCGGGCGACGTCACGACGTCGAGACCCCGGGTCGCCGCCAGCGGTGCCGCTGTCTCGCGGGCCCGGGCCAGCGGGCTCGAGTACACGGCGTCGATCCGTTCGTCGACCAGGTACCGGCCCAGGCGGGCGGCCTGCTCGTGACCGGCCTCGGACAGCTCCGGGTCGGCCACTCCGGAGTCGAGTTCGCGCCGGATCGGCAGAGCATGCCGGATGATCAGCAGTTCCATTGCACGATAGACAAGCAGAAATGAGCGCACGGACGAAGATCGTGGCCACCATCGGGCCGGCCAGCGACGACGCCGAGGTGCTCGGCGCCCTGATCGACGCCGGCGTCGACGTCGTCAGACTGAATCTCAGCCACGGCACCCTCGACGAGCATCTCGAACGCGTCGATCGGGTGCGTTCCGTGGCCGCCGGGCGGCCGGTGGCAGTCCTCGCCGATCTGCCGGGGCCGAAGATCCGCGCCGGCTCCTTCCCCGAGGGTGGGGTGTACCTCGCCGCCGGCGATGCCGTGACCCTCGCCGTGGGTGACGATGCCAGCGACGGCGAGCTCATCACGGTGCCGTACCCGACCCTGCTCGAGGACCTCGAGGTGGGCAGCCGGGTACAGCTCGGCGACGGCGCCATCGCCCTGCGGGTCATCGCGGTGGGTGACGCCACTGCGGTCGCCGTCGTGGAGACCGGCGGTGAGGCGAACGGGCGCCCCGGCGTGCACCTGTCGTCGAGGTCGCTGCGGATGCCGTCGCCGACCGCGAACGACCTCGTTCTCGCCGATGCCGTCGCCGAGGCGGGGGTCGAGTTCATCGCGGTGTCGTTCGTACGTCGAGCCGAGGACGTCGACCGGGTCCGCGAGGTCGTCGGCGACCGGGCGCAGCTGGTCGCGAAGATCGAGACATCGGCGGCGATCGACCAGCTCCACGAGATCATCGCGGCGTCCGACACCGTGATGGTCGCCCGTGGCGACCTCGGTATCGACTGCCCGATCGAGGACGTTCCGCACCTGCAGAAGCGCATCGTGCGCCACTGCGTCGAAGCGGGTGTCCCGGTGATCACGGCGACGCAGATGCTCGAGTCGATGATCACCGCCCCGTCGCCCACTCGGGCCGAGGTGAGCGACGTCGCCAACGCCGTGTTCGACGGCTCCGACGCGCTGATGCTCTCCGGCGAGACCGCCATCGGACGCGATCCGGCGGCGGTGATCCGCACGATGGGCGTGGTCGCCGAGCGGGCCGAGTCGGAGGCGGCCTACCGGCAGTGGGCGAACCGCCTCGGCCGGGTCCAGCGGCTGCCGCACCACGAGCAGATGTCGTCGATCGACCCGATCACCGCGGCGATCACCCATGCGGCGTCGCAAGCGACCCAGGACGTCGAGCTGGCGGCGATCCTGTGCTGTACGCGCAGCGGTCGTACGGCCCGGGCGATGGCCCGTTTCCGGCCCGCCGCCCGCATGATCGGGCTCTCGCCGAACCCCGAGGTGGTCCGGTCGATGTCGATGATCTGGGGTGTCGAGCCGCTCGAGGTCGACGTCTACGGCACGACCGACGAGATGGTGTGGTTCGCCGTCGAGACGGCACTGCGGGCCGGGCTGATCAGTACCGGCGAGACCGTGGCGGTGTTGGCCGGGGCGCCCGACCCCGACCGGCCACGACCCGCCGACGCCGCCACCGACGTGTTGCGGATCGTTCGCGTCGACTGATGGCGCACCACGGTCCCGACGGGATCTGGTGGGACTCCGCCGGTGACCCGAGCCTGCCGACGATCGTGCTCGTGCACGGGTCGATGGACCGGTCGGCGGGACTGCTGCGCCTCAGCCGCCGCCTCGACGACGCGTTCCACGTCGTTCGGCTCGACCGTCGCGGCTACGGCCGATCGCAGGCGGTCGGGCCGCCGTGGACCATCTCGGCCAACGTCGACGACGTCGAGGCGCTCATCGCGCAGCTCGACGAGCCGCTCGGGGTGTCGTCGGTGTGCTGCGTGTTCGGGCACAGCCTCGGCGGCGACGTGGCGTTGGCGCTCGCCGAACGTCGCCCCGACCTGGTCGACGCGGTCGTCGTGTACGAGACACCGTTGTCGTGGCTCGACTGGTGGCCCCGGGACTCCGCCGGTGCTGCGGCGATGGCGGCCGGGTCGCCCGCCGATGCTGCCGAGGCCTTCATGCGTCGACTGGTCGGCGACCCGGTGTGGGAACGGCTGCCACCGGCCAAACAGGCCGAGCGACGCTCGGAGGGCGCGGCGATGGTGGAGGAGTTGGCCGACCTGCGCCGTGCGGCGCCGTTCTCGTCGATCGAGGTGCCGGTGCTGGCGCTGTGCGGCGAGCACGGCCGGGCTCACCATCGCTGGGGCACGGCCTGGCTCGGCGAGACGCTGGCCGACTGCAGGGTCGCCACGGTGCCGGGCGCCGGCCATGCCGGGCCGCACACGCATCCGTCGACGGTGGCGGCCGAAGTCGTCGAGTTCCTCACCGGGGTAGTGGAGACCGGCGCACGGGCGACCGGCGGCTGAGGACCAGACAGCAGATCGCCGCGACGGCGCACAGCGCCGACATCGTCGCCGTGCCGCTGATGCCGTGCGCCGAGTACAACCACCCACTGCCGACCGCGCCGGCGGCCCGGGCGACCGTCCCGACGGCGTTGGACACCGCCAGGGTCGTGCCCCGGGCATCGGGCATCGCCTCGCTCACCAGCGACAGCGACGTCACGAACGCGTACTCGAAGCCGAGCAGGAACGTGAGGATCCCGATCACGCCGACCACGACCCGGGCGTCGGCGCTGACCATGACCGCGAGACCGACGAGGAGCAGGACCAGCCCGGCGATCGTGCTGCGGAGCTTGCCGACGCGGTCGGCGAGGCCGGCACTGGCGAGGCTGGAGACGAGCTCGGCGGCCCCGAAGCCGACGGCGACGGCACCGATCCCGCTGGTGGGGATGCCGAACGCGTCGTCGAGCCACGACCCCGACACGACGAACACGCCGAGGCCGGCCATCGCCGTGGCCGCGGAGCCCACCATCACCAGCCACGCCCGGGCCGTGATCGCCGCCCGCGTGCGCACCTGACGATTCCCGCCTCGACGAGCGTCGCTGCGGACGTCGGGCGCCGGTTCGATGACGACGTCCGACTCGGTCGCCACCCAGCGGGGCAGCGTCGAGGCGATCACCACCGTCGCCAGGCCCGACGCGACGGCGAGAGCGACGAACGGTCCGCGCCATCCGAACACGTTGATCAGCACCGCCACGATCGGGGCGCCGACGAGCAGGGCCAGAGCCCACGACGTCTCGTAGAGCCCGAGGGCCCGCGCCCGCCGGTCGTAACCCACCCGGTGGCTGATCCACGTCTGCCCGGCCACCGTGTGGTTGGACACGGCGAGCACGAGCACGAAGAACGACACGGCGAAGCTCGTCAGGGTGCCGATCAGGGCGATGAGCGTCGAGGCCGTCAGCAGTGCCATTGACGTCAACAGGACGAGTCGCTCGCGTCCGCGGTCGAGCCGCGAGCCGGACGCGACGGTCGAGAGCCCTGCCAGCTCGCCGGCACCGAGAACCGTCGTCAGCTGCGTCGTCGTGGCGGAGAACGCCGGCTCCAGGGTGGGCAGGAACAACGGGAGCCAGCGCAGGGCGGTGTTGGCGACGGTCTTGGCGCCGACGAGGCGGACCAGCGTCGGCCCGATCGACGGTCGTGCGTCGACGACGGGCTCGCTCGACGGCGTGGGGCGCGGAGTCACTCGCTGCGGGGGTCGGCGATGGTGATCGACACCCCGAAGAACGAGCACTCGGTGTCGGCGATCGTCACGTCGGTGCCGGCGCGCTGGTAGCTGTCGCGGACCTTGTCGGCGCAGTCCTGCAGTGCTCCGCGCTGGGTCCACACGGCGAAGGCCAGCAGGCCGAGCAGCGCGAACACCGCCAGCTTCTGCACGAGGCTCTTCATGATCCAGAACGACGCGACGGCGGCGACGACGAGAGCCGTGGTGACGACGATCGCGATGTTCTTGGCCTGGTCGAGCGTGACGGCGAGCACGACCGCACTGTACGGCCTCGGTACGCTCGCGCAGGTGAGCGACCAATCGATCAACCTCTCCTCGGGACTTCCGACCACCGTCCTGCCACCTCCGGACGCAGCGCTCGCCGACCGGCTCGCCGATGCACTGGCCGTGCCCGATGCCGACCGCCGCGCTGCTGTGGCCGAGGTCGTGGCATCCGCACCGCGGTTCCTCGACGGCTGGGCGGCTCTCGGTGACCTCGGCCGCGACACGATCGAGCGCTACGCCGCCTACCGGGTCGGCTACCACCGCGGCCTCGACGCGTTGCGGGCCAACGGATGGCGGGGCAGCGGGTACGTACGCTGGGCCGAGCCGACCAATCGGGGGTTCCTGCGATGCATGCGGGGTCTTGCCGACATGGCCGCCGAGATCGGCGAGCTCGACGAGGCCGAGCGCTGCCGCACGTTCCTGCTCCAGCTCGATCCGTCGGGGACGCCTGCTGACTGAGACACCGCTGTCGGGTGTCGTGCTCACCGGCGGCGCCAGCCGTCGGATGGGTCGCACGAAGGCCCTCGTCGAGGTCGACGGGACGCCGATGGCCGCCCGAGTCGTCGCTGCGCTGCGAGGCGCGGGCTGTGCGCCCGTCGTGGCGATCGGGGGGCGCCTCGACGAACTGGCGGTGCTCGGCATACCGGTCGTGCCGGACGACCATCCCGGGGAGGGGCCGCTCGGCGGGCTCGTCACGGCGATGCGGGTGTTCGCAGCCCACGATCGGGCCGATCTGCTCGTCGTCGCCTGCGACCTGCCGTTCGTCGGCCCGGCCGACCTCGGAGATCTGATCCGCGTCGCCGGCGAGCACCCGACCGCCGACGTGGTGGTGGCGCGAACGGATCGACGGGAACCGGCCTGCGCCCTGTGGCATCGCTCCGCGCGCCCGGCGGTCGACGCGGCCTACGCGGCCGGGGAACGCGCCGTGCATCGCGTGCTCGACACCCTCACCGTCGTCGAGGTCGAGTTGCCGGCGGCAGCGTTGCGCAACATCAACATCCCGGCCGATCTGCCTGAGTACCCTTGACGGGATGAGCGACGTCCGGGAGATCACCGTGCAGGACCTCGAGGCCCTCGGGCCGTCGGCGCGGGTGATCGACGTGCGCGAGCCCCACGAATGGGACGATGCCCACATCGCCCATGCCGAGTTGGTCCCGTTGGCGACGGTGCCCGACCGCGTCGATGCCTTCGACGGCGGACCCACCTACGTCGTGTGCCGGTCCGGCAATCGCAGTGGTACGGCGTGTGAGTTCCTCGCCGCACAGGGTCGAGACGTCGTGAACGTGGCCGGTGGGATGCTGGCCTGGGTCGGCGCCGGGTTCCCGGTTGCCACGGGCGGCGCCGGAGCGGGTGACGCGGGTTCTGCCGGTGGCTGATCGACCGCTCGACTACCGCTGGGTCGACCGCCAGGCCGATTTCGACGACCTGGTCGTCGAGTTGCTCGATCAGCCCCGATACGCCCTCGACACCGAGTTCCATCGCGAGCGCACCTACTACCCGAAGCTCGCCCTCGTGCAGGTCGCCTGGCGGACCGACGACGGCCAGCGCCTCGCGCTGATCGATCCGCTCGCGGTCGACGTGACCGGCTTCGCCAAGCTGTTCGTGTCGGACTCGCTGTGCGTGATCCACGCCGCTCAGCAAGACCTGGACGTGCTCACCCACGCCGTCGGCGCGGTGCCGTCGCGCATGTTCGACACCCAACTCGCTGCCGGCTTCCTCGGCTACGGCACGCCGTCGCTCGTCGCCCTGCTGCAGGGCGAGATCGGCGTCACCCCGGCCAAGGGCGACCGTCTCACCGACTGGTTGCGGCGTCCGTTGAGCGACAGCCAGTGCCAGTACGCGGCCGTCGACGTCGAGTACCTGCTCGAGGTGCACCAGCGGTTGGTGGCCCAACTCGCCGACGCCGATCGCCTCGGGTGGGCAGACGATGCCTGCGAGGAGTTGCGGACCCGCCCGACGAGCGGGTCGGCGCCCGACGACGCCTGGATGCGCCTGAAGGACGCCCGCTCGCTGCGCCCCAACGCGCGGGCGGTCGCCCAAGCCGTCGCGGCCTGGCGGGAGCGCCGAGCGATGCGAACCGACATCCCGGTGCGCCAGGTCCTGCCCGATCTGGCCGTACTCGGCATCGCCCAGCGAGCGCCGTCGAACCTCAAGGAACTCGGCCAGGCCCGCGGTGTCGACGAACGTCACTCTCGCGGTGGGCTCGCCCAGGAGATCCTGGCCGCGGTCGAGGCCGCCAAAGCGATGCCGGCGCCGGCCTCGCCGCCGTCGGCCGACGATCTCGACCGGTCGATGCGCCCCGCGGTCACCCTCGTGTCGGCCTGGGTCGCCCAGCTCGCCCGCGACGAGCGCCTCGATCCCGCGCTGTTGGCCACTCGATCCGACATCGTCGCGTTCCTCCGCGGCGACGCCGATGCACGGCTGGCGACCGGATGGCGCAACGAACTCGTCGGCGAGGGCATCCAGCGTCTGGTCAGCGGGCAAGCGGGCCTGACCTTCGACGGCGAGGGCCGTCTGCGCCTCACCACGGTGTCCGATCACCCCTGATCGGCGAGCCGGCCATGGAATTGCCGGGATCCCGAGCAAACCGGCAGCGCGCCGCTACCCTGTCCCGGAGTGTCAAACTTCTAGTCTTTGGGAGCCCTGTCGTGAAGAAGGGTCGTCATCGCCGGTTCGAAGAGGCGAGAAAACTCAAGCAATCGGGTCCGGGGGCGTTCGACCTCGGCTTCGGGGATCGTTCCGGTTCGTCGTCCAACGGTGACGACGACGACGACGAGTACGCCGCGCTGGCCGAGAAGTACGGCGTCACCTTCGACGACGACGACGACACCGACGACTGATCGGCACGACTGCTCAGCTCGTCCGACGAACGGCGGGATGGGGCAGCGGGACCCAGTTCGGCCGTTCCAGCAGCGTGACCATCGCCTCGTAGACCTGTTCACCGACCAGTTCGACGATGTCGTCGCGCGCCGACACGTAGAGCGGCTCGGCGCCGACGAACGCGTCGGGTTCCTCGGTGCACCACCAACCGAACTCGCTGCCCCCCTCGCCCCAGTCGCGCCGCTTCCACTCCCGGAGCCGTGATGTCACGTGTCCCGATTCGTCGGTCGAGTGCTCGAGACGCAACGGCACCTGCCAGCACACCGACGGCTTCCAGTCCATCGGGCGTTCGCCCGCTTCCAGCGCAGCGATGTGCAGCGCACAGCCCACGCCTCCGTCGAAACCGACCCGGTTGAGGAAGATGCAGGCGTCGTCGACCAGGCGCGTCACCGTCACCGGAGTCCCGTCGGCGTCGGGCTCGCCGTCGGCGAGATAGCCCTTCTTCCCGTGGCCCTTGCGGTGGAACTGCCACTGCTCGGGCGTGAGTTGCTCGGCGTGGCGCGTGAGGTTGGCGACGTCGTCGGCGTCGGCGAAGTGGGCGCCGTGGCTGCAGCAGCCCAACTGCAACTCCGGCGCTGGTTCGGCGAGGATGCCCTTGCAACCGCAGCCGTAGATGCACATGTAGTTCGAGCGCAGATAGGTGGCGTCGAACACCCACGTGCGGTGCTCGTCGGGATCCTCGAAGCTGATCCACTCGTGGAGGTCGTCGGGCGGCGACGGGACGCGGGATCGAGCGGAGGATCTACTCACTCGGGAGCAGGCTAGCGGCGTCGATAGGCTCGCCCTGGATATGACGAGCATGCAGGTGTCGATGAGCGCCGATCAACTCCGTGACTCCTTCCGCGACTTCTTCGTCGCCAAGGACCACACGCCGGTTCCGTCGGCGAGTCTGATCCCGCACGATCCGACGGTGCTGTTCAACGTCGCCGGCATGTTGCCGTTCAAGCCGTACTTCGTCGGTGACGAGGTCCCCCCGTTCAAGCGGGCGGTCAGTTCGCAGAAGTGCGCCCGCGCCGGGGGCAAGCACAACGACCTCGACGACGTCGGTCGGACCAAACGTCACCTCGTGTTCTTCGAGATGCTCGGCAACTTCAGCTTCGGCGACTACTTCAAGGAGTCGGCGATCCCGTGGAGCTGGGAACTCGTCACGGGTGACCCGGCCACCGGTGGGTGGGGATTCGACGGCGATCGACTCTGGATCACCGTCCACGAATCCGACGACGACGCCGAGGCGATCTGGCACGAGGTCGTCGGGGTGCCGATGGAGCGCATCCAGCGCCTCGGCGACAAGGACAACTTCTGGCAGGCCGGCGACACCGGTCCCTGCGGACCGTGCAGTGAGATCCACATCGACCGCGGGCCGGCGTTCGGCCCCGATGGCGGCCCCCTCCACGACCCGACCGGTGATCGGTTCATGGAGTTCTGGAACCTGGTGTTCATGCAGTTCGACCAGGCCGCCGACGGGACTCGCACACCGCTTCCGAAACCCTCGATCGACACCGGCGCCGGCCTCGAACGCATCCTCGCTCTCGTGCAGGGCGTCGACTCGGTCTGGGAGACCGATCTGATGCAGCCGATGATCGACGAGGCGTGCTCGGTCACCGGCAAGACCTACCGCGTCGGTGACTACGACGACCGAGACAGCTTCGCCATGCGGGTCCTCGCCGAGCACGCCCGTTCCGGAGCGATGCTCATCAACGACGGCGTGTTCCCGTCGAACGAAGCACGCGGGTACGTGCTGCGGCGCATCATCCGCCGCGCCGTGCGCTACGCGTACCTGCTCGGCACCGACTCGCTCGTCATGCCCCGGCTGACGGAGGTCGCGATCGACGTGATGGGCAACGCCTACCCCGACGTCGTCAAGAACCGTGACTTCGTCGTCAGCGTCATGGCCAAGGAGGAAGAGCGGTTCCGCCAGACGCTCAAGAACGGCCTGGCGATCCTCGACGGCGAACTCGACGCCGACACCACCGAACTCTCCGGGTCCACGGCGTTCCTGCTCCACGACACCTACGGGTTCCCGCTGGAGCTGACCCAGGAGATCGCCGCCGAGCGTCACGTCGACGTCGACCTCGAGGGGTTCGCCGCGGACATGGCCGCCCAGCGCGAACGGGCCAAGGCGGCCCAGAAGGGAGCTGGTGACGGCGTCGATCTCGACGCCTACCGCGACGTCGTCGAGCAGTTCGGTACCACCGAGTTCCTCGGGTACACCGACGACGTGACCGAGAGCCGTGTTCTCGCCGTGATCCCGGTCGCCGACAGCGACGAGGTCGACGTCTTCCTCGACCGCACGCCGTTCTACGCCGAAGCCGGTGGCCAGATCGGCGACACCGGCACGATCACGACCGAGACCGGTGTCGCCCGCGTCCTCGACACGACCTTCGCGTTGCCCAACCTGCGTCGTCACCGCGCCGTCGTCGAGTCGGGCTCGATCATGCCGGGCCAGGCCGCCACGGCAGCGATCGACAGCGACCGTCGCGCCGCGATCCGTCGCAATCACACGGCGACCCACCTGCTGCACCATGCGTTGCGCACCGTGCTCGGCGACCACGTCAAGCAGGCCGGCTCGATGGTCGGGCCCGACCGCCTCCGGTTCGACTTCAGCCACTACGAGGCCGTCACCGACGACCAGATCGCCGAGATCGAGCGTCTCGCGAACGCCGAGACGCTGGCCAACTCGCCGACGCGCATCTTCGAGACGACCAAGGACGAGGCCGAAGCGCTCGGCGCGATCGCGTTCTTCGGCGACAAGTACGGCGACATCGTGCGGGTGCTCGAGGCCGGATCGTCGATCGAGCTGTGCGGCGGTACCCACGTCCGCGCCACCGGCGACATCGGCACCGTCAAGGTCGTCAGCGAGTCGTCGATCGGCTCGAACCTGCGCCGCATCGAAGCGGTCACCGGCGACGCCAGCGTCGCACTCCTGCAACGCGACGAGCAGCTCCTCGCCGACGCCGCCCGCCTCGTCGGCGCCCCGGCCGACGACCTGCTCGGGGGTCTGCAGCGCAAGCTCGACGAGGTGAAGGCGCTGCAGGACGAGATCAAGTCGCTGCGCGGGCAACTGGCGACGGGTCGAGCGAACGAACTGGCCGCGATCGCCCACGACGGCGTGGTGGTGACCCGAGTCGACGGGTTGGCGCCCGGCGACCTGCGCGAGCTGGCGATCGCCGTCCGCCAACAGCCGGGGATCCGGCTCGTCGTGCTGATCGGCGAGACGACGAGCGGCGGTGTCGGCCTGGTGGCCGCAGTCGAACCGGGCAGTGGTCGATCGGCGAGCGAGCTCATCAAGGACGCGGCCCGGGCGGTCGGTGGCGGTGGCGGTGGCAAGGGCGACGTCGCGACCGCGGGCGGCAAGGACGTGTCGGCGATCCCCGACGCGCTCGAGATCGCGGCGCGCGCCGCCGCGGCTGCCGTCGGCGCGTGAGCGCCGTCCCGGGCGTCCGGGCGCTCGGCATCGATCTCGGGTCCAAGCGCATCGGCATCGCCGTCAGCGACCTGTCCGGCACGATCGCGTCGGCGCGCACGACCGTGCAGCGTTCGTCGTCGCGACGCCACGACCACGCCGAGATCGCCCGGATCGTGCGAGCCGAGGAGGCCGAGGTGGTCGTCGTCGGGCTCCCCTTGTCGCTCGACGGGAGCCGGGGGCCGGCGGCTCGGTCTGCCGAGACCGAGGCCCGTCAGCTCGCTAGCGTTGTCGGGGTGCCGGTGGAGATGTACGACGAGCGGTTCACGACCGTGACCGCGGAGCGCGGCATGCTCGAGGCCGGCCTCGACGCCCGTCGACGTCGCCAGGTCGTCGACAAGGTGGCAGCGGCGGTGATGCTGCAGTCGTGGCTCGACCACCGCCGCGGCACCTGGGGAGCGGCGCCGTGAAGCGTCTCGACCCGCTGCTTCCCGAGGCCCAGGTCGACCCCGACGCCCGTCCGTCGCTCGACTGGCAGATCGACCCGTGGGATGCCACCGATGCGACCGGTTCGGTCGAACGGCTCCGCCGCCAGACCCGCCCGGTCAAGTGGCTGGTGTGGCTGTCGATGGTGCTCGTGGTCGTGGCGATCCTGGTCGCGGGCGCTGTCGGCTGGTGGTACCTCGGCAAGATCAACCCGCCCGGCGCCCCCGGGGACGTGCAGAGCTTCACGGTCAACGAAGGCGACGACCTCGAGTCGATCGCGGTGCGTCTCGCCGATGTCGGTCTGGTCTCCGACCCCGACGTGTTCGAGTGGTACGTCGAGCGCGAGGGAGGCCTGGAACCAACGCCCGGCTACTACGAGATCCGACCGTCGGACCACATGGGCAACGTGCTCGGCCGGCTGCGCACGCCGCCTGGGCAGACCTACACGAGGGTGACCTTCCCCGAAGGCTTCACGATCGAGCGGATGGCCGACCGGCTCGACAGCTCCGTCGACCGGCTGACGGCGGATGAGTTCATGGCGGTCGCCGCCGACGGTTCGATCCGCTCACCCTTTCAGCCGCCCGGGGTGACATCGCTGGAGGGGATGCTCTTCCCCGACACGTACCAGGTGTCCAACGCCGAGAGCGAGGGCCAGGTCATCGAGCGGATGATCGCCCTGATGGAGCGTGTCGGCGATCAGGAGGACATCGTCAACCGTTCGGCGGCGCTCGGGCGCACGCCCTACGAGATGCTGATCATCGCGTCGATGATCGAACGCGAGGCGAAGGTCCCCGAGGATCGCGCCAAGATCTCGCGAGTGATCCACAACCGGCTGTTCCAGACGGCACTCGGCGACCCGATCCCGCTGCAGATCGATGCAACCGTGCTGTACGGGCGTGACCAGGCGGGCCTCGACCCGGAGCTGCCGTTCTCGACGTTGCGTCAGATCGACACGCCGTGGAACTCCTACACGCGGCTGGGGCTGCCGCAGACGCCGATCGCCAACCCTGGCCGCGCGTCGATCGAGGCCGCGCTCAACCCGGCACCGAACCCGCCGGCCGGTGACCCGATCTGCGCCGAGTTGCCCGATCCGACGAGGTGCACCCTGCGGTACTACGTGATCGCCGACGAGGACGGCCGCCACGTGTTCGCGTCCGAGGCGTGGCAGCACGACCGCAACGTCGAGCTGGCGCGCCAGGCCGGGCTGCTGTGACCGCTCGCCGGTTGGCGGCGCTGATCGGGTCGCCCGTCGAGCACAGCCTCTCGCCGGTGATCCACCAGGCGGCCTTCGACGCCGCCGGCGTCGACTGGACCTATCTCGCATTCGACGTCGCGTCGGGTGGCGCCGCCGGTGCCCTCGACGCGATGCGCGTGCTCGGCATCGCCGGGCTGTCGGTCACGATGCCCCACAAGCGCGACATCGCCGACGCCGTCGACCGGCTGGAGCCGGCCGCGCTGGCGCTGCGGTCGGTCAACACCGTGAGCTGGGACGGCGACGAACTCGTCGGGTCGAGCACCGACGGTGCCGGCTTCGTGGCGTCGCTCGCCGACGCCGACGTCGACGTCGTCGATGCGCGCGTGGCCGTGATCGGCGCCGGGGGCGCCGCCCGTTCGGTCATCGACGCCCTGGGCCGAGCAGGCGCGATCGACATCACCGTGCTCAACCGGACGCGAGACCACGCCGAGTCGGCGGCGACGCTGGCGTCGGCGGCTTCGGTCGGCATCGCCAGCGACATCACCCGCGCCGACATCGTCGTCAACGCGACCAATGTCGGCATGGGCATCGAGCCGGACGATGCCGGATCCGACGATCTTCCCTGCGAGCCGACGTTGCTGCGACCCGAGCAGGTCGTCGCCGATCTGGTGTACCACCCGTTGCGGACAGCGTGGCTGCGTCACGCCGACGCACTCGGTGCCCGCACCGTCGACGGCCTCGGGATGCTGATCCACCAGGCGGCGCTGCAGCAGGAGGGCTGGCTCGGGGCGCGGCCCGATGTCGCGGTGATGCGAGCCGCCGCCGTGGCCGCACTCGCCGGTCGGTAGCCTTGCGCTGATGTTGCGCTATCTCACGGCGGGCGAGTCCCACGGACAGGGCCTCGTGGTCATCATCGAAGGGTTGCCGGCCGGGCTCGCGATCACCGTGGAGGAGATCCAGGCCGAGATGGGTCGCCGCCGTCTCGGCTACGGGCGGGGTCCGCGCCAGCGCTTCGAGGTCGACGAGCTCACCCTGATCGGCGGGGTGCGTCACGGCCGCACCCTCGGGTCGCCGGTCGCCATCGAGATCAGGAACACCGAGTGGTTCCGCAGCGACAAGTGGCACGAGGAGATGGATCCCGCCCCCGGCGCCACCAAGGCACCGCTGACCCAGGTGCGTCCGGGTCACGCCGACCTCGCCGGCATGCAGAAGTACGGCTTCACCGACGCCCGCGACGTCCTCGAGCGCGCCAGCGCCCGCGAGACCGCTGCCCGGGTCGCCGCCGGCGCCGTCGCCAAGGCGCTGCTGCGGCCGCTCGGCATCGAGATCATCTCCCACGTCATCCAGATGGGCTCGGCGCGGGTCCCCGCCGATGCACCCCGCCCGACGCCGGAACAGCTCGACCGCGTCGACGACAACCAGGTCCGCTGTTTCGACCTCGACGCGAGCGAGGCGATGATCACCGAGATCAAGGCGGCCGCCAAGGACGGCGATTCGCTCGGCGGCGTCGTCGAGGTGCTCGGCTTCGGTGTCCCGGTGGGCCTCGGCAGCCACGTGCACTGGGACCGCAAGCTCGACGCCCTGCTCGCCCAGGCGATCATGAGCATCCAGGCGGTCAAGGGCGTCGAGATCGGTGACGGTTTCGAGGTCGCCGGCCGCCGAGGGAGCGCGGCGCACGATCCGATCTCGTGGGATGCCGATGCCCAGAGCTACCGGCGTGGCAGCACGCTTGCCGGGGGGACCGAGGGTGGCATCTCGACCGGGGAACTCCTCGTGGTCCGGGCGGCGATGAAGCCGCTGGCCACCCTGAACACGCCGACGCTCGAAACCGTCGACACCGAGACCAAGCAGTCCGCGGTGTCGTTCAAGGAACGCACCGACGTCACCGCCGTGCCGGCCATGGGCGTCGTGGCCGAGACGATGGTCGCCCTCGTGCTCGCCGGTGAAGCCCAGCGCAAGTTCGGTGGCGACTCGGTCGACGAGTTCGTCCGCAACGCCGAGGCGTTCACGGCCTCGCTGTCGTGAGCGACGAGACGCCGCGCCACGTCGTGCTCGTCGGGATGATGGGGGTCGGCAAGTCGACGGTGGGCCGGGCGGTGGCGGCCGAGTTGCAGCGTCCGCTGTTCGACTCCGACGAGATGATCGAGGCCGACGTCGGCCGCACGGTGCGCGAGATCTGGAAGACCGACGGCGAGCAGGCCTTCCGAGAGCTGGAGACGGCGACGTTGCGGCGGGCCCTCGACGACGACGAGCCGTCGGTGATCGCCGCCGCCGGGGGAGTGGTGCTGAGCGAACGCAACCGTGAGGCGCTGACGTCGCCCGACGCCCACGTCGTGTGGCTGCTCGCCGACGTCGACACCCTGTTGGACCGGGTGCGCAGTGGCGGACACCGGCCGCTGCTCGACGACGATCCCGAGGGCACGCTGCGGCGGATGTACGACGAGCGCGCCGGGCTCTACCGTGAGGTCGCCGACGCCGTCGTGTCGGTCGACAACCGTTCGATCAACGAGGTGACCAGGGCGGTGCTGCGATGCTGCGGGTGAACGTGCCGCTCGCCGAGCGCTCCTACGACGTGGTCGTCGGCGCCGGCGCGATCGCCGAGTTGCCCGGGCTGCTGCCGAGCTCGGCTCGCCGCGTCGCGGTCGTGACCCAGGCGGGGATCCCGCTGCGACCCGACCTCGCTGGTCACGACGTCGAGTGCTTCGAGATCGGCGACGGCGAGGAGGCGAAGTCATTGGCGACGGTCGAGATGCTCTGTCGTGGGTTCGCCCGCCAGGGGTTGACCCGACGAGACGTCGTCATCGGCATCGGCGGCGGCATGGTGACCGACATCGCCGGGTTCGCGGCGGCGTCCTGGCACCGAGGGACCCCGGTGGTCCACGTCGCCACCACCCTGCTCGGCATGGTCGACGCCGCCATCGGCGGCAAGACCGGCGTCAACCTGCCCGAGGGCAAGAACCTCGTCGGTGCGTTCTGGCAGCCGTCCGGCGTGATCTGCGACCTCGACGCGCTCGACACCCTGCCCGAACGCGAGATGCGCTGCGGGCTCGGCGAGATGTCGAAGTACCACTTCCTCACCGGCGACGACCTGCTCGCGATGCCCCTCGACCAGCGCATCGCCCGCTGCGTGGAGATCAAGGCCGAGGTGGTCGCCTCCGACGAGCGCGAAGGCGGCCGTCGGGCGCTGCTCAACTACGGCCACACGCTGGCTCACGCCATCGAGATCGCCACCGACCACGACATCGCCCACGGCGAGGCGGTCGCGATCGGGCTGCTGTTCGCCGCCGAGCTGGCCCGGGAGCTCGGTCGCATCGACGAGGGCCGGGTCGACGAGCACCGACGGGTCGTGGCGGGGGAGTACGGGCTGCGGATCACACCACCCGAGCGCCTCGACGCCGACGTCCTGCTCGCGCTGATGGCCCGCGACAAGAAGGCGCTGGACGGCCTCACGTTCGTCCTCGACGGGCCTGACGGTGTCGAGGTCGTCGAGCACGTCCCGGAGGGCGCGGTCCGAGCGACCCTGGAACGGTTCGTGGGATGACGCCGATCGACCACGCGCGACGGCTGGCGATGATCCAGCCCCGGCTGCCGCTCGGCAACGGCTGCGACGCGCTGCTGTTCACCGACCTCGTCGACGTGCGGTGGCTGACCGGGTTCACCGGCTCGAACGGCTGGGCGGTGCTCACCGCCGACGATCTGGTACTCGGCACCGACGGCCGCTACGGCGAACGGGCGCGAGCCGAAACGGCGCAGGTGGGTGCGACGGTGATCGCCGAGACGTCGAGGGTGAAGCTGCACGACCGGCTGGTCGAGGCGCTCGATGCTGCACGGTTCGTCGGGCTCGACCCGGTCTCGACGAGCCATGCGGAATGGCGGCGCCTTGCCGAGGACCTCGTGCTGCAACCGACCGATTCGTTCGTCGGGATGCAACGTCGGATCAAGGACGCCGCCGAGATCGAGCGCATGGCCGCAGCGGCCGCCGCCGCCGATGCCGCGCTGGCCGAGGTCGAACCGATCCTGTTCGCCACGGTCGACGAGCCGGTCACCGAGGCCGACATCCGCAACGAGCTCGAGTACCGGATGCGTCTCCACGGCGCCGACGACCGCAGCTACGACACGATCGTGGCGAGCGGACCGGACCACGCCGCCCGCCCCCATCACGAGGCCACACGGCGAACCATCGTCGAGGGCGACACGGTGATCATCGACGTCGGGGCGCTCGTCGACGGCTACCACTCGGACATGACGCGCTCCTACGTGATCGGCGAGCCGACTGTCGACCAGCGCGAGGTCTATGCCCTCGTCGAAGCCTCGCACGCCGCCGGAGTCGCCGCGCTGCGCAGCGGGATCTCGGCTCGGGAACTCGACCGGGTCTGCCGTGACGTCTACGACGAGGCCGGCCGGCTCGACTGGTACCTGCACGGCACCGGTCACGGCGTGGGCCTGGTGATCCACGAGCCGCCGTTCCACTCGCAGGCCTCCGAGGACGAGTTGGCGGCCGGCAACGTGGTGACGGTCGAGCCGGGGCTCTATCGTGTCGGCTTCGGTGGATTCCGGATCGAGGACCTCCTCGTCGTCACCGAAGCCGGCTCGCAGCCACTGACCCACACCCCGCCGCGACCGTTCCCGGGCTGAACGACCCGCAGCTCGAACCCGACCCCAAGGACCCGACCATGCCGCAGATCTCCGTCAACGACCTGAAGAACGGAATCACTCTCGAACTCGACAACGGACTGTTCCAGGTGGTCGAGTTCCAGCACGTCAAGCCCGGCAAGGGTGGCGCGTTCGTGCGCACCAAGATCCGCAACGTCAGGACCGGCGCCGTCATCGACAAGACGTTCAACGCCGGCATCAAGGTCGAGCAGGCGATCGTCGACCGCCAGGACATGCAGTTCCTGTACAAGGACGGCGACGACTACGTGTTCATGAACACCTCGACCTACGACCAGATGAACGTGCCGAACGCCGCGCTCGGCGATGCCGCCGACTATCTCGCCGAGCAGATGATCGCCCAGATCGCGATGTACCAGGGCGAGATCATCGGCGTCGAGATCCCGGCGTCGGTCGAGCTGGCGATCACCGAGACCGAACCGGGTGTGCAGGGAGACCGCGTGTCGGGCGCCCGCAAGCCGGCCACGCTCGAGACCGGCAAGGTGCTCCAGGTGCCGCTGTTCGTCGAGGTCGGCGACCGGGTCAAGGTCGACACCCGCTCCGGCGACTACATCACCCGGGTCTGATCGGGAGGCGAGGGTTTCGACCATGGCTGCCATGCCGCGCCCCGACGAACGCTCCGACGCACGAGAGCGGGCGTTGTACCTGCTCTACGAGGCCTACTCGAAGGGCATCAGCCCCGCCGACGCCCTCGCCCTGCAGGTGCTCGAACCCGACGAGCTCACGACGCTGCTCGTCGTCGGTGTCGACGACCACGTCGACGAACTCGACGCCGCCATCGCTGCCCGGGCGAAGGGGTGGACGCTGGCGCGCATGCCCGTGCTCGACCTGAACGTGCTTCGCCTCGGCGCCTTCGAGCTCGCCCACCGCCCCGACATCCCGGTCGCCGTCGCCATCGACGAGGCGGTCGAGTTGGCCAAGCGCTTCTCGACCGACGACAGCGGGCGATTCGTGAACGGGTTGCTGTCGGCGCTGGTGGAGGACCTGCGAACATGATCGGATGTCCGCCGACGTCGAACTGACCGACGGGTCGGCCGACGCGAACTCGCGCTCGGAACCGCGGCCGTCGGACGCGTCGCCGTCCCGGAGCTCGGCGAGGTGGTGGCACCGGATCCCTCCACCGTCGGCGCCGCAGGTGTTCCTCGCCGGCGCGGTCCTGATCTGGACCTGGTACTTCTCGGTCCGCTCGCTCGACATCCACCACGCCCTCGGCACGGCGACGTACGACTCGGCGCTCTACGACCAGGGGATGTGGTTGCTGTCGCGGTTCGACGCGCCGTTCGTCACGCTGATGGGCCGCAACCTGTTCGGCGATCACAGCTCGTTCGTCCTGCTGTTCCTCGTGCCGCTCTACTGGGTCGCTCCAGGGGCGTGGATCATGTTCACCGCGCAGTCGGCGGCGATCGCTGCCGGCGCGATCCCGGTGTTCCTGTACGGCCGGCGTCGCCTCGGTTCGGAGTGGCTCGCCCTGATCGGGGCCGGCGTGTACCTGCTGCATCCCGCCGTCGGCTGGACCAACCTCGAGAACTTCCATCCCGACTCGTTCCTCGGCGTCTTCGTCGGCTTCGCCATCTACGCCGCGCTGGAGCGCAAGTGGCGCATGTACGCCGTGTTCGTCGTGCTGTCGCTGATCGTCAAGGAGGACGTCTCGTTGGTGATCGTGCCGCTCGGGATCTGGGTGGCGCTGCGACGGGATCGGCGAATCGGGCTGTTGACCGTGTTCGGGAGCCTGGCGTTCATGGCGGTCGCCATGTTGCTCGTGATGCGCAGCCTGATCGGGGTGCCCACTCGCAACACGTGGCGCATCCCGTTCGGAGGGCCCTGGGGGCTGATCGACACCGCTGTCACCAACCCGACGTCGTTGCTCCGCCACCTGCGTGACGACGGACGGCCGTGGTACCTGGTGCAGATGACCGCACCGTTCGCCTGGCTGTTCGCCCGGCTTCCCGACGTGGCGCTGATCAGCGGCCTGGTGCTGTTCACGAACATCTTGAGCACGTTCTGGTACCAGTACCAGATCGAGTTCCACTACAGCCTGATCGCCGTGCCGGCGCTGACGATCGGCACCGTCCACGCGATCGGCGCGATGCGGACCCACGCCCTCGCGCTCAGCGGACGCACGCTGCGGATCCCAGTGCGCGAGTTGAGTCTCGGCCTGCTCGCCGTGGCGTCGGTGACGTCGGCGGCGCTGTGGTCGCCGACCCCGATCGGCGGGTCGGGCTCGTGGTACGGGCGGCCCGACTCGGCGTTCGCCGAGTCGGCTCGTGAACTGTTCGCCGAGATCCCTGCCGACGCGGTGGTGTCGGCCAACTACCGCCTCACGCCGCACCTCGCGTACCGGCACGAGATCTACCAGTTCCCGGTTCCGTTCCGGGTGGTGCTCTACGGCCCGGACGCGTCGCTGGAGGGCACTCGCCTCGACGACCGCGCCGAGCGCGTCGAGTACGTGATGTTGCCCGTCGACCGCGACCGCCAGTTGCGCAACGACTGGGCGGCGATCGACGACGCGTTCAGCGAGGTCGGCCGGAACCGCTTCTGGGTGCTGTACGAACGCGACCCGGACGTCGCCCTGCCGGGCTGATCAGCGCGGGCCGCGGACCAGTCGGCCGGGCAGGTCGCCGGTGAACTCGTCGTGGTCGACGGTCTGCACACCGGCGACGAACGTGGCGTCGTAGCCGTCGGCCTTCTGCACGAGCCGCCGGGCACCGCCGGGCAGGTCGTGGGCCATCCGCGGCGGCTCGAACGTGAGGCGGTCGTAGTCGATCACGTTGATGTCGGCGCGCAGCCCGGGACGAAGAGCGCCCCGGTCGCCGAGGCCGTACAGCTCGGCGGTCTGGCGCGTCTGGCGGTTCACGACGTGCTCGAGCCCCAGCCTGGGGCCTCGTGAGCGGTCGCGGGTCCAGTGGGTGAGCATGAACGTCGGCGTGCCACCGTCGCAGATCACACCGCAGTGGGCGCCGGCGTCGGCGAGACCCATCCGGGTGCCGGGGTGCCGATGGGCTTCGTAGGTGAACGAGAGGTCGCCGTACGCGTAGTTGAAGAACGGGGTCAGGATCATGCCGTGGCCGTCGTGAGCGGTCAGTTGGTCGAGGATCAGCTCCATCGGTGGGCGTCCGGTACGGACGGCGACGGCGGCGATCGAGTCGTCGGCCGAGGGTTCGTAGTCGATGTCGCCGTCGGCGACGGGCCACCACCGGTCGAGCCGCGAGGCGACGACCTTGTCGAACAGGCTGTCGGGCCCGGGCGACTCGGCGAGACGCTCCCGGAGTTCGGGGTCTCGCAGGGCGGCGACGCGCTCGGCGAGTGGCAGCCCGGCGATCGGGGCGTAGGCGGGATGGAAGTCGAGCGGGTTGAAGCTGCCCTCGAGGCACATCAGCAGCCCGACGTTGCGCCCGGCCACCTGGGCGACGATCGGGAGGCCGTCGGCCCGGGCCTCGTCGAGCAGTGCAAGGACCTCGCGCCAGAGGTCGGGGGCCTCGTCGGGCTGGTTGAGGTTGACGCTGACCGTCCGGCCCGTGCGCCGGGCGAGCTCCTGCATCCAGGGCCACTCGTCGCGAGGCACCAGCGCATGGTCGGGAGCGAACTGGAACACGCCGTGGCCGGCGCGGGCCAGCGCGTCGGCGATGCCGAACAACTCGTCGCTCGTCGCATGGGTCCCCGGGACCAACTCGCCCGACTTCGACCGGTGGATCGGCGTCCGCGAGGTCGAGAACCCGAGCGCACCGGCGCGCAGACCCCGCTCGACGATCTCCGACATCGCGGCGATGTCCTGCGCCGTCGGCGCCTCGTTCGCGGCGCCCCGATCACCCATCACGTACCCGCGGACCGGTCCGTGGGCCACCTGGGCGCCGACGTCGATCGCGTACTGCCGGGCGTCGAGGGCGTCGAGGTACTCCTCGAACGACTCCCACTCCCACGTGATGCCCTCGGCGAGCGCCGAGCCGGGAATGTCCTCGACGCCCTCCATCAGCTCGATCAACCAGTCGTGGCGGTCGGGCGCCGCCGGTGCGAAGCCGACGCCACAGTTGCCCATGACCACCGTGGTCACACCGTGCCACGACGACGGCGTGAGGAACGGGTCCCACGACGCCTGGCCGTCGTAGTGGGTGTGGACGTCGACCCAGCCCGGTGTCACGAGTCGGCCGTCGGCGTCGACCACCCGCCGCGCCGGGCCGACGTCGTCGCCCGACCCGGCATCGACGACGGCGGTGATCAGCCCGTCGTCGACCACGACGTGGGCGTGGCGCGCCGGCGCTCCGGTGCCGTCGACGACCAGGCCGGCTCGAATCACGAGGTCATGCATTGCTCGGACGGTAGTTGCTGCTACGGTCCGATGTCACCGTGAAGCGGGTCCCGTGAGGCCCGCACGGAGGAGATGCATGGTTGCTGAGAAGCGGGTCCTCGGGCCCGACGACGTCCGCCGGGCGATCACCCGGATGGCCCACGAGATCATCGAGCGGAACCGGGGCCTCGACGGAGTGGTCCTCATCGGCATCCAGCAGGGCGGGGTGTGGCTCGCCGAACGGCTCGGCGCCGAGATCGCCCGCATCGACTCCTCCAACCCGAACGGTGCTCCCGGCGGCATTCGGGTCGGCATTCCGGTCGGCTCGGTCGACGCCAGCCTCTACCGAGACGACATCGGCCTGCGTCCGGTCGCCCCGGGGGCCGTCAGCGAACTGAACTTCGACGTCGACGGGGCCACGGTCGTGCTGGTCGACGACGTGCTGTACACGGGCCGCACCGTACGCGCCGCGCTCGATGCCGTCGCCGACTACGGCCGGCCCCGCGCGGTCCAGCTCGCCGTACTCGTCGACCGGGGCCATCGCGAATTGCCGATCCGCCCCGACTTCGTCGGCAAGAACCTGCCGACGAGCGCCGAGGAGGATGTCGCCGCCACCGCCGACGGCGTGACGATCGGGTCGGTGGAATCGTGACTGCTCGCTCGCTCCTGACGATCGACGACCTCGGCGCCGACGGGATGCTGCACCTGCTCGACCTCGCCGACCACATGGCCGAGGTCAACCGTCGGCCGAACCCCAAGGTGCCGGCGCTGCGCGGCAAGACCGTGTGCAGCGTGTTCTTCGAGGACTCGACCCGCACCCGCTTGAGCTTCGAGACGGCAGCGAAGCGACTCTCGGCCGACACGATGACGTTCGCGGCGTCACAGTCGAGCCTCAACAAGGGTGAGAGCCTGCGCGACACCATCGAGACGATCGCCGCCATGGGGGTCGACGCGTTCGTGATCCGCCACCGCGCCAGCGGTACCCCACAGCTCATCACCAACTGGACGACCGCCAGCGTGATCAATGCCGGCGACGGCTGGCACGCCCATCCGACCCAGGCCCTGCTCGACGCCTACACCGTCCGCACCGCCCTCGCCCGGCAGGGCGGGTTGGAGGGTCTGCGGGTCGCGATGGTCGGCGACGTCAAGCACAGTCGTGTCGCTCGCAGCACGATCGCGGCCTTCCGGCTGCTCGGTGCCCACGTCACCGTGGTCGCGCCGCGGACACTGCTGCCTCCCGACGTCGGCGATCGATTCGCCGATGCCGTCACCGACCGCCTCGACGAGGTGATCGACGGCATCCACGGTGAGCTGGACGTGCTCTACCTCCTGCGGATGCAGCGCGAGCGGATGAACGAGGCACTCGTCCCCGACCTGCGCGAATACACCGCCCGCTTCGGGCTCACGCCCGAGCGCGCCGCCCGCCTCGCCCCGCAGGCCCTCGTCATGCATCCCGGTCCGATGAACCGCGGCGTCGAGATCGCCGTCGATCCCGCCGAGCTGCCCGGCGCGGTGATCACCCAGCAGGTCACCAACGGCATCGCCGTGCGGATGGCCGTGCTGTTCGACCTGCTCGGCGCAGGCCCGCTCGCCGCCACCACGTTGCCCCCCGAACTGCACGGAGTCACCGCATGAGCCTGCTGATCACCGGCGCCCGGATCATCGACCGCACCGGCGAGCGTCGCAACGACGTGCGCGTCGAGGGCGACTCGGTCGCCGAGGTCGCCGACGCGCTGGCGCCGGTCGACGGGGACCAGGTGATCGACGCCGCCGGGTGCGTCCTGAGCCCCGGGTTCGTCGACCTGCACGTCCACCTGCGCGAACCGGGCAGGGAGGAGGCCGAGACGATCGAGACCGGGTCGCGTGCCGCCGCGCTCGGCGGGTTCACGGCGGTCGTCGCCATGCCGAACACCGATCCGACGCAGGACTCGGTCGAGGTGGTCGAGTTCGTGCGCCGTCAGGGCGAGCGCGCCGGCCTCTGCGACGTGCGGCCGTCGGGGTCGATCACGATCGGCCGGGCGGGTGAGACGCTGACGCCGTTCGCCGAGCTGGCCGACGCCGGCGTCGTGCTGTTCACCGATGACGGCAACGGCGTGCAGGATCCGCTCCTGATGCGCCGGGCGCTCGAGTACGCCGACGGCCTCGGGATCACGCTCGCCCAGCACTGCGAGGTCGAACGCCTCACCGGGGGAGCGGTGATGCACGAGGGCGACTGCTGCAGCCGCCTCGGCCTGCCCGGTTGGCCGGCGATCGCCGAGGAACTGATGCTGCACCGCGACATCGAACTCGTCCGCCTCACCGGCGTGGGCATGCACTTCCTGCACCTGTCGACGGCGAGGAGCGTCGAGTTGGTCCGCGCCGCCAAGGCCGATGGCCTGCCGGTCACCGCCGAGGCGACGCCGCACCACTTCAGCCTGACCGACGAACGCCTGGCCAGCTACGACGCGCTCTACAAGGTGACCCCGCCGCTGCGGACCTCGGCAGACATCGCCGCCATCCGCGCCGGCCTCGCCGACGGCACGATCGATGCCATCGCCACCGACCACGCCCCCCACGCCCCCGAGACCAAGGAGCAACCCCTCGCCGACGCGCCGCCGGGCATGCTGGGCCTGGAGACGGCGCTCGGGGTGGCGCTCGCACATCTCGACATGCCGCTCGCCGACGTGGTCGCAGCGCTGTCGTGGAAGCCGGCTGCGATCGGCGGCCTCGACGATCGGCACGGCCGCCCGATCGAGCCCGGCGAGCCGGCGAACCTCACCGTGTTCGACCCCGATCACGCATGGGAGGTCGTGCCCGCTCGCCTCGCCAGCAAGAGCCGCAACACGCCCTATGTCGGGGTGGCGCTGCGCGGTCGGGTCCTCCACACGATCCTCGACGGTCGCCCCGTGGTCGTCGACGCAACCGCGGTACGATGATGAATGATCATGCGCTAGAATGGATGAATATGCAGAAACCCGACGAGGCCCGACGATGATCCGCGAGGGAGCGCTGGTGCTGGCCGACGGCAGCGTGTTCGAGGGCGAGCTGATCGGCGCCGAGCGGCCGATCGCGACCGGCGAGGTCGTGTTCAACACGGTGCTCTCCGGCTACCAGGAAGTGATCACCGACCCGAGCTACGCCGGCCAGATCATCACCTTCACCAACCCCCACATCGGCAACTACGGCACCAACACCGCCGACTTCGAGTCGCGGGGCACGTTCTGCCGCGGCGTCGTGGTGCGCGAACTGGCTCGCCGCTACAGCAACCAACGAGCCGAGTCGAGCCTCGACGCCATGCTCGAGCGGTACGGCGTGCCCGGCATCGCCGGGATCGACACCCGTCGCCTCACCCGGATCCTGCGCGACACCGGCGCCATGCCCGGCGCGTTCGGATCCGTGAGCGACGACGAACTCGCGGCCGCCGCCGCAGCCGAACCCGGCACCGACGGCGTCGACCTCGTCGGCCAGGTCACCGTCGACGAGCCGTACACGGTCGCCGCACTCGACCCCGACAATCGCCGGCACATCGTCGCCGTCGACTTCGGCATGAAGCGCAACATCGCCGTCAACCTCTCCCGCTTCGGCACCGTCGAGGTCGTCCCCGCCACCACGAGCGCCGCCGACATCCTCGCCCGCTCGCCGAGCGGCGTGTTCCTCTCCAACGGCCCCGGCGACCCCGCCATGGTCGACGACGGCGTCGAGACGATCCGGGGTCTGCTCGGCCGGGTGCCGATCTTCGGCATCTGCCTCGGACACCAGCTGCTCGGCAGGGCGATCGGTGCCGGCACCGTCAAGCTGCCCTTCGGCCACCACGGCGGCAACCACCCGGTGCGCAACATCGCCACCGGCAGGGTCGAGATCACCAGCCAGAACCACAACTTCGCCGTCGACGCCGACTCGCTGTCGGGCAAGGCGACGATGACCCACGTCAACCTCAACGACGGCGTCTGCGAGGGCCTCGAGATCACGGGCGAGCTCGCCTTCAGCGTGCAACACCACCCCGAGGCCAACCCCGGCCCCCACGACTCGCACTACCTGTTCGACGAGTTCGCCGAACTCATGGACCGCGGCGCCGCCCACCAGGGAGCCAGCTGATGCCCAAGCGCACCGACATCCACTCGATCCTGATCATCGGCTCGGGCCCGATCGTCATCGGGCAGGCCTGCGAGTTCGACTACTCGGGCACCCAGGCCTGTCGGGTGCTGCGCGAGGAGGGCTACCGCGTCATCCTCGCCAACTCGAACCCGGCGACGATCATGACCGACCCCGACTTCGCCGACGCCACCTACGTCGAACCGCTCACCTGGGAAGTCGTCACGGCGATCATCGACCGTGAGCAACCCGACGCGGTGTTGCCCACGCTCGGCGGCCAGACCGGACTGAACATCGCGATGGAGCTCTTCGAGCGGGGCCTGATCGGCGTGCCGGGCACGCCGGAGATGATCGGGGCCAACGCCGAGGCGATCGCCACCGCCGAGGACCGCGAGCAGTTCAAACAGGCGATGGTCGGCATCGGCCTCGACTGCCTGCGTTCGGGCACCGCCCACACGATGGACGAAGCTCGCACGGTGATCGCCGACATCGGCCTGCCGGCGGTCATCCGGCCCGCCTACATCCTCGGCGGGCGCGGCACCGGCATCGCCCACACGGCCGAGGAGTTCGAACGCATCGCCTCCAACGGCCTGTCGGCCAGCCCGATCAGCGAGATCCTGATCGAGGAGTCGGTCTACGGGTGGAAGGAGTTCGAGCTCGAGGTGATGCGTGACCACGCCGACAACTGCGTGATCATCTGCGGCATCGAGAACGTCGACCCGATGGGTGTGCACACCGGCGACTCGATCACGGTGGCGCCGATCCAGACCCTGACCGACGTCGAGTACCAACAGATGCGCGACGCTGCGATCGCCTGCATCCGGCGCGTCGGGGTCGAGACCGGCGGTTCCAACGTGCAGTTCGCCGTCGAGCCGAACACCGGCCGCCAGGTCGTGATCGAGATGAACCCACGCGTGTCGCGTTCGTCGGCGCTGGCGTCGAAGGCGACCGGTTTCCCGATCGCGAAGATCGCCGCCCGCCTGGCCGTCGGCTACACGCTCGACGAGATCCCGAACGACATCACGCGAGCGACCCCGGCGAGTTTCGAGCCGGTCATCGACTACGTCGTCACCAAGATCCCGCGATGGGCGTTCGAGAAGCTGCCGGGCACGACCGGCGTGCTCGGCACCCAGATGCAGTCGGTCGGCGAGGTGATGGCGATCGGGCGCACGTTCCCCGAGAGCCTCCAGAAGGCACTGCGGTCGCTGGAACAGGGGCGGCTCGGACTCGGCGTCGACCACGGCGAGGACCAGCTCGCCGATCTCGACGACGACGACCTGCTGGCTGCCGCGGCGATCCCGACGGCGGACCGCATCCAGCAGGTCGGGGCGCTGCTGCACCGCGGCGTGTCGATCGATGCCGTGTACGGAGCGACGCGGATCGACCCCTGGTTCCTCGACCAGATGTCGATGATCGCCGAGGAGCGAGCCACGCTCGCCGAGGTCGGCCTCGGCGGGATGACGCGACGGTCGTGGCGCCGGGCCAAGCGCCTCGGTTTCTCCGACGGCCAACTCGCGCACCTCTGGTCCGTCAGCGAGCACGAGGTCCGCACCGCCCGCGAGGCGGCCGGCGTCGTGCCGACCTACAAGACCGTCGACACCTGCGCCGCCGAGTTCGCCGCCGAGACGCCGTACCACTACTCGACGTACGAGGACGAGGACGAGGTGCGGCACTCCGACGGTCGCAAGGTCGTCATCCTCGGCTCCGGCCCGAACCGCATCGGCCAGGGCATCGAGTTCGACTACTGCTGCGTGCACGCCTCGTTCGCGCTGCGCGACGCCGGCTTCGAGACGATCATGGTCAACTGCAACCCCGAGACGGTCTCGACCGACTACGACACGTCCGATCGCCTGTACTTCGAGCCGCTGACCAACGAAGACGTCCTCAACGTCATCGCTGCGGAGCGGCCCGAGGCGGTCATCGTGTCGCTCGGCGGCCAGACACCGCTGAAGCTCGCCGGTCTGATCCCCGCCGAGCTGGTGGCGGGCACGTCGCCCGACTCGATCGACGCCGCGGAGGACCGCGAGCGTTGGAACGAGATCTGCGATCAGCTGCGCATCCCGCAGCCGCCGGGCGGCACCGCGGTCGACCTCGAGCAGGCGCTCGCGATCACCGACGAGATCGGCTTCCCGGTCCTCGTGAGGCCGAGCTACGTGCTCGGCGGCCGGGCGATGCAGATCGTCCACGACCGCAACCACCTCGCACGGGCGATGGACGAGCTCGCCGGCTACGGCAGCCTCGGCAAGGAGGGCGGGCTGTCGGCGGAACGGCCCGTGCTGATCGACCGGTTCCTCGCCGATGCCACCGAGGTCGACGTCGACGCGATCCGTGACCACACCGGCGAGGTGCTCATCGGCGGCGTGATGGAGCACGTCGAGGAGGCCGGGGTGCACTCCGGTGACTCGGCCTGCGCGATCCCGCCACCGACACTGCCGTCGTGGGTCGTCGAGGTGATCGAGTCCTACACCGCGGCGATCGCCAAGCACCTCGACGTACGTGGCCTGATCAACGTGCAGTTCGCGGTGATCGGCACCACCGTCTACGTGATCGAGGCCAACCCCCGAGCGAGCCGGACCGTGCCGTTCGTCGCCAAGGCGACGGGAGTGCCGCTCGCCAAGGTCGCCACCCGGGTGATGCTCGGCGCGACGCTCGCCGAGCTGCGCACCGAGGGATTGCTGCGCGAGCCGGTCGGTGGCCATGTCGCGGTCAAGGAGGCGGTGCTCCCCTTCAGCCGGTTCCCCGAGGTCGATCCCGCACTCGGGCCCGAGATGCGCTCGACCGGCGAGGTGATGGGCATCGCCGACACGTTCGGCAAGGCGTTCTACAAGGCCGAGGTCGCCGCCGGCACCCATCTGCCGACCGAGGGCACCGTGTTCCTCTCGCTCGCCGACCCCGACAAGCCCGCCGGGCTCGTCGTCGCCCAGCGCTTCCGGGCACTCGGACTCGGTATCGCGGCCACCGAGGGCACCGCCGCCTACCTCGCCGCGTTCGGCTCCCCGGTCGACCAGGTGGTGGCCAAGGTCCAGGAGACACGGTTGCAGGAGACGCACGACCCCGACATCGGCGACGAACTCGTGACGGCGGTCGACCTGATCGCCGAGGGCAAGATCAGCTTCGTCGTCAACACCCCGCGTGGGCGCCTCGGCCGCAGCGACGGCGAACAGATCCGCAAGGCTGCGAGCCTGCATCGCGTCAGCTGTGTCACGACCGTCGATGCCGCCCTGGCCGCCGTGCAGGGGCTCACCGAACGCGACGGCGAGGCGCTCACCGTCAAGACCCTGCAGGAGTATCACGCCACCGATCGCGAGCCGGAGCCGGCGTGATCGACACGCGGGTACGGGTCGGCTCGGTCGAACTCCCGGCACCGGTGATGACGGCGTCGGGCACGGCCGGGTACGGCACCGAACTCGCCGGGCATCTCGACCTGGCCTCGCTGGGCGCCGTCGTCACCAAGTCGCTCGCACCGTACGAGTGGCCGGGTAACCCGGCGCCTCGACTGCATCCGACTCCGCAGGGGATGATGAACGCCGTCGGCCTGCAGGGTCCCGGTGTCGAGTACTGGCTCGACCACGTCGTCGGCGATCTCCTGGCAACGGGCGCCACGGTGGTCGCGAGCATCTGGGGTCGCTCGGTCGACGACTATGCGCTCGCCGCCGAGCAGCTCGCGGCTGCACCCGCCGGCGTCGTCGCGGTCGAGGTCAACCTGTCGTGCCCGAACCTCGAGGGACGGGGTTCGATCTTCGCCCACGACGCCGCACTGTCGGCCGAGGTCGTCGCCGCCACCGGGGCCTGCGGGCGCCCACGTTGGGCGAAGCTGAGTGCGAACACCGACCGCATCGTCGACGTCGCCGAGGCCGTGGTCGACGCCGGCGCCGAGGCGTTGACCTGCATCAACACGCTGCTGGGGCTGGGCTATGACCCCTCGACGCTGCGGCCGACGCTCGGCGCCGGTGGTGGGGGCCTGTCCGGTCGCGCCATTCACCCGGTGGCGGTCAGGGCGGTCCACGACGTGCACCAGGCGATGCCCGCGGTGCCGATCGTCGGTGTCGGCGGGGTCGCCTCGGGGTGGGACGCCGTCGAACTGCTGCTCGCCGGCGCATCGGCGGTCCAGGTCGGCACCGCGACCTTCGCCGACCCCCGGGCGGCGGCGCGCGTGCAGGACGAACTCGTGGAATGGGCCGTGAGCAGGGGATTGACCCGCGTCATCGACATCGCTGCGCTAGCTTGACCGGATGGCGACTCCCCCACAGCTGACCCCCGAACAACGAACGGCGGCACTGGCGAAGGCGGCCGAGGCCCGGGCCGCTCGCGCCGAGATCAAGGCCCGACTCAAGATGGGCTCGATGACCCTCACCGACGCCTTGTCCTCCGACGACGACAACGTCGGCAAGCTCAAGGTGGTGTCTCTGCTCGAGTCACTGCCCGGCGTGGGCAAGGTGAAGGCCCGCAAGATCATGGACGACGTCGACATCGCCGACAACCGTCGGGTGCAGGGCCTCGGTGCCCAGCAGAAGGCGAAGCTGCTCGAACTGCTCGCCGACTGATCGCCGACGCGGTCGTGATCATCGTCGTGTCCGGTCCTGGCGGGGTCGGCAAGGGCACCATCGTCGACGCGCTGGTGCGTCGGGATCCCCAGCTGTGGTTGAGCCGCTCGTGGACCACGCGCCAGCGGCGGCCGTCGGAATCCGAGGACGCCTACGTGTTCACCGACACCACCAGCTTCGAACGACGCATCAGAGACGGTGGATTCCTGGAGTGGACCGAGTTCCTCGGCAACTACTACGGCACCCCGATCCCGTCGCCCGACAGCGACCAGGACGTGGTGTTGGAGATCGAGGTCGACGGTGCCCAGCAGGTGAAGCGTCTCTTCCCCGACGCGCTGCTGCTGTTCGTGGTGCCGCCGTCACGCGAAGAGCAGGAACGCCGGTTGCGCGGTCGTGGCGATCCCGGCGACAAGGTGCTCGCCCGGCTGAAGAAGGCCGAGGTCGAAGAGCCGATCGGTCGCTCGCTCGCCGACCACATCGTCGTCAACGACGACCTCGACGCCACGATCGAGGAGATGCTGGCGCTCATCGAATCCGCTCGCGCACGGTAGACTTCGGCCACTATGGCGCTCGACCACGACACGATGATCAACCCACCGATCGAGGATCTGCTCGACACGGTCGACTCGAAGTTCACGCTGGTCACGCTGGCGGCTCGCCGGGCGCGCAACATCAACTCGTACTTCGGCCAGCTCGGCGACGGGCTGGGCCACATGATCCCGCCGCAGGTCTCGTCGGTGTCACGAAAGCCGCTGTCGATCGCCTTCGAGGAGATCTCCGCTCACAAGATCGTCTGGACCGAGGCACCCGAGGAGCCCGAGCTCCCCGACGAGGAGTTCGACGCCGAGGCCGAGGCACAGGCGATGGCCGACGCGGCTGCCGCCGCGGCCGCCGAGTCGGCGGACTGACCGTCGGTCGTCGCCCGCCAGCGATCGGAAGCGGACCGATGCTCGCCGGTAAACGGATCGTGCTGGGGGTGACCGGGGGGATCGCCGCCTACAAGGCGGTCGAGGTCTGCCGTCGCCTCGTCGACGCCGGCGCCCACGTCGTGCCGATCATGACCGAGGGCGCCGAACACTTCATCGGTCGGACCACGCTCAGCGCACTGGCGTCCGAGCCGGTCCAGACCGAACTGTGGGACAACCCGACCACGCCGATTCCGCACACCAGGATCGGCCAGGGCGCGGATCTGATCATCGTGGCGCCGGCGACCGCCCGGCTGGTGGCGGCGTACCGGATGGGGCTGTCGACCGATCTGCTCACCAACACCCTGATCGCCACTCGGGCGCCGGTGCTCGTGTGCCCGGCGATGCACACCGAGATGTGGGAACACCCCAGCGTCGTGGAGAACCTCGCAGTGCTCCGCGAGCGCGGGGTCCACGTCGTCGATCCGGAGTCGGGTCGTCTCGCCGGCGGTGATGTCGGGGCCGGACGTCTGGCCGATCCGGCGACGATCGTCGAGGCCGCCGAGCGGATCCTCGGACCCCGCGATCTCGACGGCGTGCGAGTGGTGGTGTCGGCCGGTGGCACGCGTGAGCCGATCGATGCCGTCCGGGTGATCGCCAACCGCAGTTCCGGCAAGCAGGGCTACGCCGTCGCCGCCGAAGCGGCCGCGCGGGGCGCGACGGTGATGCTCGTGTCGACGGTGTCGTTGCCGGCGCCGAGCGGGGTCGAGGTCGTTGCCGTCGAGACCGCCGCGGAGATGCACGACGCCATGCACGCCGCTGCCGCCGACCACGACGTCATCGTCATGTGTGCAGCCGTCGCCGACTTCCGACCCACGGCGGCTGCCGACGGGAAACTGAAGAAGCGCGACGGCGCGCCCGAGATCGTCCTCGAACCGACTCCTGACATCCTCGCCGGACTCGGCGCCCGCAAGCGGTCGGGCCAGGTGCTCGTCGGGTTCGCCGCCGAGACCGACGACCTCGTCGCCAATGCCACCGACAAGCTGCGTTCGAAGCATCTCGACCTCGTCGTCGCCAACGACGTCGGTGCGCCCCGGGTCGGCTTCGCCCACGACACGAACGCGGTTACGCTGTTGCGGCCCGACGCGGAGCCTGTCGAGATCGACCTCGCATCGAAGCGAGATGTCGCTCGGGCCGTCATCGACACCATCGTCTCCATTCGCTCCCGACATCGACAGGAATCTGCATGAGCACGTACACGTTCACCTCCGAAAGCGTCACCGAGGGCCATCCCGACAAGATGGCCGACCAGGTGTCCGACGCTGTGCTCGACGCGATCCTCACCGAGGATCCCGAGGGTCGGGTGGCCTGTGAGACGTTGCTGACGACCGGTTTGTGCGTGATCGCCGGTGAGATCACGACCACGGCCTACGTCGACATCCCCAGGATCGCCCGCGAGACGATCAACGGCATCGGCTACGACAACGCCCTCTTCGGTTTCGACGGCAACACCTGCGGCGTGATCGTGTCGATCGACGAGCAGAGCCCCGACATCGCCCAGGGTGTCGACACCAGCGAGGAGGTGCGCGGCGGACGGTCCGGTGAGGACCAGCTCAACCTCCAGGGTGCAGGCGACCAGGGCATGATGTTCGGCTACGCCTGCAACGAGACCGACGACCTGATGCCCCTGCCGATCTGGACGGCGCACCGGCTGTCCGAGCGTCTCGCCGAGGTCCGCAAGTCCGGCCAGGTGCCGTACCTGCGTCCGGACGGCAAGACGCAGGTGACCTTCGAGTACCACAACGGCTGGCCCGTCGCGCTCAAGGCGGTGCTGATCAGCACCCAGCACCAGGACGGCGTCGACCGCGACACCGTGATCCGTCCCGACCTCATCGACCAGGTGATCCGGCCGATCATCCCGGAGAAGTTCGCCGACGACGAGTACGAGATCTACGTCAACCCCACCGGCCAGTTCGTGCGCGGTGGTCCGTTCGCCGACGCCGGTCTCACCGGTCGCAAGATCATCGTCGACACCTACGGCGGGATGGGCCGCCACGGGGGCGGAGCGTTCTCGGGCAAGGACCCGAGCAAGGTCGACCGTTCCGGTGCCTATGCCGGACGCTGGGTCGCCAAGCACGTCGTGGCGTCGGGTGCCGCCGATCGCTGCGAGGTGCAGCTGGCGTACGCGATCGGCATGGCGCAGCCGATGAGCATCCTCGTCGAGACCTTCGGCACGTCGCACGTCGACCCGGCACTCATCGAGAAGTCGGTGCGCGCCGTGTTCGATCTGCGCCCGGGAGCGATCGTGCGCGACCTCGACCTCAAGCGTCCGATCTACAAGCGGTCGGCGGCCTACGGACACTTCGGCCGCGAGGGCTTCCCGTGGGAGGAACTGAGCCGCCTCGACGACTTCGAGAGCGCGGTCGGCGTCTGAGTCGGTGGCGACCGTCGCCGCAACGGTGAAGGTCGTCACGGTGAAGGTCGCCACGGTCGTTCCCGACGTCACCGGGCTCGACAAGCGCTTCGACTACCTGATCCCACCCGACCTCGCAGAGGCGGTCGCGGTGGGCACGATCGTGCGCGTGGAACTCCACGGGCGTCGCATCGGCGGATGGGTCGCGTCGGTCGGCCCCGAACCGTCGGACGGGCGTTCACTCGACTCCCTCAAACCCATCGCCAAGGTCACCGGCCACGGGCCGTCGGAGGAGATCTTCGGCCTCGCCGACTGGGCCAGTGTCCGGTGGGCGGCGAGGCGGATCCGGCCGTTCCTGGTCACGGCGTCGCCGGGCCGGGCGGTGGCGCGGCTGCCGGCGGACCGCAGATCGGGGGCGACACCCGCCCCGAGCTCGCCGGCGACGCGCGACCTGCTCGCCGCCGGCGGGGGAGTGCTCCGTCTGGCACCACGTGTCGACGTGATGCCCACGGTGCTGGCGGCGGTCGGGTGCGGGCCGGTGCTCGTGGTCGCACCCGAGCACGCGGCAGTCGCGCTCCTCGCCGCGCGGCTGCGGCGAGCGGGGCTGACGGTGGCCGTGGTCCCGGAGGACTGGGCGGCTGCGGCCGGGGGCGTCGACGTCGTGATCGGTACCCGGACCGCGGCGTGGGCGCCGTGCGCCGGGCTCGCCGCCGCCGTGGTGATCGACGAACACGACGAGGCGCTGCAGAACGAACGCACCCCGACGTGGCACGCACGCGACGTGGTGGTCGAGCGGTGCCGGCGCGCAGGCGTCCCGTTCGTGCTGGTGTCACCGACGCCGACGCTCACGGCAGTGGTCGACGACGCCGGTGATCGCGGCGTGGTGCATCCACCGGCCGACCGGGAGCGGGCGGGGTGGCCGCGCGTGACCGTGGTCGACCGTCGAGACGAGGATCCGTGGAAGCGCTCGCTGGTCACCTCCGCGCTGATCGAGCGGTTGCGTGACCCGGATTCGACCGTCGTGTGCGTCAGCAACATCACGGGTCGGGCACGGGTGCTCGCGTGCCGGTCGTGTCGGGCACTGATCCGCTGCGAACGATGCGACGCCGCCGTCGGGCTCGACGACGACGGCCGCCTGCGCTGCCGGCGCTGCTCGACCGTCCGACCGCCGGTGTGTCAGGTCTGCTCGGCGAGCCGTTTCGCCAACCTCCGCCCCGGCGTCACCCGGCTGCGCGAGGAACTGGAAGCGGCGGCCGCGCGTCCGGTGGTGTCGGTGACCGGAACCGACACCGATCCTCCGGCCCGCGCGGGGGTCTACGTCGGAACCGAGGCCGTGCTGCACCGGGTGTCGGGCGCCGACGTGGTCGCGTTCTTGGAGTTCGACTCCGAGATGTTGGCCCCTCGCTACCGTGCGAGCGAGCAGTCGTTGGCCCTGATCGTGCGGGCCGGGCGCCTGGCGCCCGAGGTGATGATCCAGACCTTCTCGCCCGACCACGACGTGATCGTCGCCGCCACTGCCGGAGATCCGGCCCGGATCCTCGACGGCGAGCGGGCCCGACGCCAGATGCTGGGCCTGCCGCCGTTCGGGGCGCTCGCCGTGGTGTCCGGTGCCGGTTCGGCCGACCTGGTGGCGCAGCTGCCCGCCGAGGTGCAGGTCGGCGGCGACGGTGCCGACCGGTTTCTCGTTCGGGCCACCGACTGGGTCACCCTCGGCACCGCGCTCAACGCCGTCGAGCGCCCGCCCGGGTCGCGGATCCGGGTCGAGACGGACCCCGCCCGGGTCTGACGCGGCCGCCGGATCGGGCCGGGCCGACACCTCGACCGCTCGGCCTTCCGCGACGACTCAGACCCCCATCTTCGACTTCAGGTGCTCGAGGACGGGTGTGTGCTCCGACTGCGGGCTGAACAACACGAGGTCGGCGTCCTCGTCCACGCGCACGCTGTGACCGGCGGGCCAGTGGAACAGGTCGCCGGTGACGCACTGCTCGGTCGTGGAGTCGCTGTAGGTCACCGTCACCGCTCCCTCGACGACGTAGCCCCAGTGGGCCGAATCGCAGACGTCGCCACGCAGGCCCACGAGCAGGGGAGCGAGGTCGGCCCCCTTGGCCATGGAGAAGTACTCCGCCCCCATGACGCCGAACGCGGCGCCGAAGTCGGTCTGCTGCCTGGCGATCGCGCCGGGAGCGTCGATCTTCACCGGGATGTCGTTCTTCGTGATGTGCATGATGTGGTCTCCTTGGTCGAGGGACGTGTCCGAGCCGGATGGTCCGGATACCAGTGGGGCGTGACATCCGATGTCACAATGCGACAATGGGGACCGAGCCGCTCGACGACCGCGTGGACGCGGCGCGTCGGTCGATCCGGCTCGGCGAGTGGCGCCAGGCGCTCGACGTGCTCGACACCGAGGAGGCGCCGACGTCGCCGGCGGCTCTCGAGGCCCGCGCCGAGGCCTTCTACGGCGCCGGCGACTTCGAGGCCTGCGTCGGCTCCTGGGAGGATCTGCACTCGCTGCTCGTCGAGCGCGGCGAGCGCGCCGAGGCCGGCCGCGCCGCTGCCATGGTGGCGATGTACCTGATGATGGACACCGGGCTGATGGCGCCGGTGCGGGGCTGGTTGCGGTGCGCCGAGCGGGACCTCGAGGGGGTCGACGACCATCCGGCACGGGCGATCATCGCGTTCGTCCGCGCCTACGAACGTTTCATGTGCGGCTCGATGGACGAGGCGCGTCGCCACGCGTCGAGGGCGATCGAGCTCGGTGAGCGGTTCGGGGTCGCGCCGGCGGTCGTGATCGGTCGCACCTGCATCGCCCGCCTGACGATCTTCGACGGCGACGTCGAACTCGGCCTCGAGCTGCTCGAGGAGGTCGGAGCGCTGCTCATGTCGGGCGCGGTCGACCCGCTCACGACAGGGATGATGTACTGCGAGATCATCTGTGCCGCCCAGGGCCTCCTCATGCCCGATCTCGCCGCCGAGTGGACCGACGTGATGGAGCGCTGGCGTCACGGAGCTGCGTTCGGTGGGCTCCACGGGCGGTGTCGCGTGCACCGAGCCGAGGTGTTCAGGGTCAGCGGCACCTGCGAGCGGGCCGAAGCGGAGGCGATCGCCGCCTGCGACGAGCTGCGGCCGTGGATGCGCCGGGAGTTCGGCTGGCCGCTCGTGGAGCTGGGCAACGTCCGCCTGCGCGCCGGCGATCTCGACGGTGCCGAGGACGCGTATCGCCAGGCGAGCGCGCACGCCTGGTCACCGCAACCCGGCCTGGCGCTCGTCCACCTCGCTCGCGGTGACGACGCGCTGGCCGCCTCGATGATCGCCGACGCGATCGACCACCCGGTCGACATCCCCTCGAAGGAGCGCCCGCCGTTCGGGCCGTTGCGCCTGGCTCCGCTCCACGATGCCCAGGCCCAGATCGCGTACGTCCGAGGGGACCGCGCCACCCTCGCGGCCGCCTCGTCGGCCCTCGACGACGTCGCCGACCGGTACCCGTCGCCGGTGCTGCGTTCCTACGCCCTCCTCGCACGGGCGCGCCTGTCGATGCTCGACGACCAGCCGGAACACTCGATCGAGTCGTCGAATCTGGCCGTTGCCGAGCTGAACGGGATCGGCGCGCCGTTCGAGGCGGCGCTGGCCCGCCTGGTCCTCGCCGAGGGTCTGGAGGCGACCGGGCACGGCGACCAGGCGGCGGTCGAGCGTCGCTCGGCCTGCGATGCGCTGGCGTCGTTCGGCGCTCACTGGTGGGCCGAACGCCTGGAGGCGACGTTCGACGCTCCGTGCGGCGATACCCCGGTTGCCGCGGCCGACACCGAGGGAGTGTTCCACCGCGACGCCGACATGCGCACGGTGGGGTTCGGCACGTCGGTCGCCGTCGTCCGTGACCTCAAGGGTCTTCGGTACGTCGAGCGGTTGCTGGCGGAGCCCGGCCGCGAGTTCCACGCTGCCGACCTGGTCCGCCTGGAGGCCGGAGCCGACGTCACCGCGCCCGTCGACCGCGGTGTCCCGATGCTCGACGACGCGGCCAAGGACGCCTACCGACGCAGGTTGGCCGACGTGGAGGAGGACATCGCCGCAGCGCGAGCGGACAACGACATCGGCCGTGCCGAGCTGGCCGAACGCGACCGTGAGTACCTCATCGCCGAACTGACCCGTGCCGTCGGCCTGGGCGGCCGTGACCGAACCTCGAGCGACGGCGCCGAACGGGCGCGTGGCAGCGTGACCCGATCGATCCGTTATGCCCTCGACCGGCTCGCCGCGTCGAGCCCTGCGGTCGCCTCCCACCTCCGCCAGCACGTCCAGACGGGCACGTTCTGCCGGTACGAGGTGGATTCGCTCCACCCGGTCACGTGGACCGTGTGAGCGTGAGCTCGTCGAACCGGGCGTCGTCGATGTTGCCGCCGGACAGGATGATGCCGACTCGTCGGCCGCGGTAGCGGTCGGGGTCGTCGAGCACGGCGGCGAGACCGGCGACGCCGCTCGGTTCGAGACGTCGGTCGAGCAGGCGCGCGGCCAGTCGCATCGCCTCGACGAGCTGTTCGTCGGTGACGGTGACGACGTCGCTCACCAACCGTCGGTTGATGGCGAACGTGTCGTTGCCGGGCGCCGTGACCGCGAGGCCGTCGGCGATCGTGTCGGGCTGGTCGATCCGGATCGGATGGCCCGCAGCCAGCGATCGTCGGGTGTCGTCGGCCGCCGCCGGCTCGACGCCGATCAGCTCGCAGCCCGGGTCCACCTGGTGCATCGCCGACGCGCAGCCGGCCATCAGACCACCGCCGGACATCGGGACCAGCAGCACGTCGAGCGGGCCGACCTGCTCGTGCAGTTCGAGTGCGGCGGTCCCCTGGCCCGCCATGACCGCCGGGTCCTCGAACGGATGCACGAAGGTGGCGCCGGTCTCGGCGACCTGTCGCCGGGCGCCGGCCTCCCGATCGGGCGTCGAACGGGGAAACGTGACGATGTCGGCGCCGAAGTGCTCGATCAGCGATCGTTTGGCCCCGGCGACGTCGACGGGCACGTGGATCGTCGCCGGGATCCCGAGCAGGTGCGCCGCGCAGGCGACCGCGGCACCGTGGTTGCCCGACGACACGGCGACCACCCCGCGGGGTCGATCGCCGTCGGGGATCAGCGAGAGCCGGTGGTAGGCGCCGCGGAACTTGAAGGCTCCCGCCCGCTGTCGGGACTCGTCCTTGGCGAACACCGTCGCCCCCGTCAGGGTGTCGAGATCGTCGGAGCGCACGACGGGGGTCACCACCGCTTCGGCGGCGATGCGGTCGGCAGCGGAGCGGATCTCCGACAGCTCGATCATCGCACCGCGTCGACGACGAGCAGGCGGGTTCCGGCTTTGGACAGGACGCGCCGGGTCGGGAACCCGTGCTCGTCGAGCCAACGCTGCAGCGAGTCGGCGCCGAGATGCTTCTGGACCACGAGGGCGGCGCTGCCGCCGGGGGTGAGTTTCGCCAGCCAGGTCAGCAGCAGCTCGTGCAGCGCCGCCTTGCCGATGCGGATGGGAGGATTCGACCAGATCGTGGCGAAGCGCACGTCGTCGGGGACGTCGCCGGGTCGAGCCACACGGATGTTCGTGATCGCGTTGCGCTCGGCGTTGCGCTCGCACAGCGAGCGGGCGCGGGCGTTGACGTCGACCGCCCACACCGTCGCCGCAGGGGAGCGGCGCGCCATCGTCAGCGCGATCGGCCCGGCGCCGCAGCCGAGGTCGAGCAGGTCGCCGGATCCGGCCAGCGGCAGCATCGCTCGCAGCAGCAGCGAGGTGGCGGTGTCGAGATGGCCGTGGGAGAACACGCCACGATCGGTCTCCATCGTGAACGCCGTGTCGGCGAGTGTGACGTCGACGATCTCGGGCGCCGAGGGCACGCTCGGATCGTCCTCGAAGTACTGCTCGGCGTGCACGGCCCCTAGCCTGACATGGATGTCGCACACGATCCGCACCTATGGCGATCCCGTGCTGAAGACCGTCGCGTCCCACGTCGACGACGTCAACGGCAAGATCATCCGACTCGTCGACGACATGTTCGACACGCTCGTCGACTCCGGCAACGGCATCGCGTTGGCCGCCCCGCAGATCGGTGTGCAGAAGCAGGTCGTCGTGTGGGACATCGACGAGAACCCGCTCGCGATCATCAACCCCGAGATCGTCGAATCCGACGGCGAGTGGGTCTACGACGAGGGGTGTCTGTCGATTCCCGGCCTCTACGTCGAGATGCTGCGCCCGAAGACGGTGCTCGTCCGCGGCGTCGACCTGAACGGCGAGATCATCGAGATCGAGGCCGACGAGCTCGAAGCGCGCATGTTCCAGCACGAGATCGACCACCTCAACGGCGTGTTGATGTTCGACCGGCTCGAGGGCGACCAACGCAAGGACGCGATGAAGGAGTACCGCCGGATCGAGGAGGAGGCCGCTCGCCAGTCGTCGCGGGCGCCGATCCGCCGGCGACTCGGCCTCGGATGAGCGTCGGTTCGTGAAGCTCGTCTACCTCGGCACGCCCGACATGGCCGTGCCACCGTTGCGGGCGCTGGTGGCTGCCGGCCACGAGATCGTGCTGGTCGTGACACGCGCCGACAAGCGCCGTGGTCGCGGTCGTGCGGTGTCGCCGAGCCCGGTGAAGGAGACGGCGCTCGAACTGGGTCTACCGGTCTCGCACGACGTCGACGACGCGCTGACGGCGGTGCGCGACGAGGGTGCCGAGCTCGGCGTCGTGGTGGCGTTCGGCGAGCTGGTGAAGCCCCACGTGCTCGCGGTGCTCCCGATGGTGAATCTGCACTTCTCGCTGCTGCCGCGTTGGCGCGGAGCGGCGCCGGTCGAGCGGGCGATCCTCGCCGGCGACGACGTGACCGGCGTGTGCGTGATGGCCCTCGAGGAGGGTCTCGACACCGGCGGGGTGTACGCCCGGCGCGAGGTGCCCATCGGCCCGGCGACCACAGCGCAGCAGCTGCGCGCCGAGCTCGTCGAGGTGGGGACCGACCTGCTCGTCGAGACGCTGTCGGCACCCCTCGGCGAACCCGAGCCACAGACCGGCGAGGTCACCCACGCCGCCAAGTTCACCTCGGACGACTTCGAGATCGACTGGACCCGGCCGGCGGAGGAGATTCACCGCCTGATCCGCATCGGGGGCGCCTGGACGACATTCCGCGGCAAGCGGCTGAAGATCCTCGCCGCCCGGCTCGTCGACGGCGAGCTGCGACCCGAGGTGGTCCAGCCCGAGGGCAAGGCGGCCATGGACTTCGGGGCGTGGCGCAACGGTGCGCGCCCCGCCGCCGGCGAGCTGTTCGGGCCGTCGTGACGGCGCTGCACACCGATCGCGCCGGCCCCGGCGGCGACCGGCCCGCCCGTCGCGTGGCGCTCGACGCGCTGCGGCGGATCGAGGCCGACGGCGCCTACGCCAACCTGGTGCTCGGGCCGATGCTGGCGAGCTCCGGGTTGAGCGACATGGACCGGCGATTCGTCACCGAGCTCGTCTACGGCACGACCCGGATGCGTCGGGCGTGCGATTCGGTGATCGACCGGTTCGTCACCTCGCCACCCGACGATGCCACCCGTTCGGTGCTGCGCCTCGGTGCGTACCAGCTGGTGTTCGCCGGGGTGCCTCCCCATGCCGCCGTCGGTGAAACGGTCGGGCTCGCCCCGAAGCGGACCCGGGGGTTCGTCAACGCGGTGCTCCGCAAGGTCTCACGGCTCTCGATCGAGGAGATGTCGTGGCCGTCCGACGGCGCCCGGCTCAGCTACCCCGACTGGATGGTCGAGCGCTTCCACGCTGAACTCGGCGACGACGCCGTGCCGGCGCTGGAGCGGATGAACGAGCCCCCGCCGGTCACCACGCGGGCCGATGGCTACGTCCAGGACGAGTCGTCGCAGTGGGTCGCCGCCGCGGTCGGCGCAGCACCGGGGGAGCGGGTGCTCGACGTGTGCGCGGCGCCGGGCGGCAAGGCCACGGCGATGGCGAGCGGCGGCGCCCGGGTGATCGCCGCCGACCAGCGCGTCGGCCGGGCCCGGTTGGTCGCCGAGAACGTCGCTGCGCTGGGGCTCCAGCTGCCGGTCGTGGCGGCGGACGGCACGGCCCCAGCGTTCCGGCCCCGCTCGTTCGATGCGGTGCTGCTCGACGCACCGTGTTCGGGCCTCGGTGCGCTGCGCCGGCGAGCCGATGCCCGCTGGCGCATCCGGCCCGACGACATCGGCGAGCTGGCGCGACTGCAGGCCCGGTTGCTGACGGCGTCGGCCGAGCTCGTCGCACCGGGCGGTCGCCTCGTCTACAGCGTGTGCACGATCACCGCCGAGGAGTCGGTCGACCACCCGACCCCGGCCGGCTTCGAGGTCGATCCGACGCCACCGGCCACGGGGCAGTGGCGGCCGTTCGCTCAGGGTTGGCGCGTGCTTCCCCACGACGCCGACACCGACGCAATGGTGCTGATTCGGTACCGTCGGGTCTCGTGACCGAGCCGGATCCTCCACGTGCCAAGGTGCTCACGGTCAGCGACGGCGTCGCCCACGGCACACGCGACGACCTCAGCGGGCGGGCCCTGGTCGACCACCTCGGTTCTCACGGCTTCGACGTCGTCGAGCACGGCGTGACCGCCGACGGGGCCGAGGCCGTGGCGGCGACACTCACCGAGCTGTGTGCCGGTTTCGCCGGCCTGGTCGTCACCACGGGCGGTACCGGATTCGCGCCCCGCGACCAGACACCGGAGGGCACCCGGGCGGTCGTCGAGCGCGAGGCGCCGGGCCTGGCCGAGGCGATGCGCCTGTGCAATCCGCTCGGCCGGTTGTCACGCGGGATCGCCGGCGTGCGCGGTCAGGCGATCGTCGTGAACACGCCGGGGAGCACCAGGGGTTGCATCGAGCAACTCGACGCCGTGATCGACGTCCTCCCGCACGCCCTGCGCCTGCTCCACGACACCGACACGTCCCACTGAGGTTCGCCCGGGGTTAGCCTCGGCGGACATGTTGCGACTGGTGCTGCCGAAGGGATCCTTGGAGAAGGCGACGCTCGAGTTGTTCGACGCGGCCGACCTTCCCGTCCGCCGGTCCTCGACGGTCGACTACCAGGCCACCGTCGACGACCCCCGGATCGAGTCGGTGCGGATCCTGCGACCGCAGGAGATCCCGATGTACGTCGCCGAGGGCCTGTTCGACGTCGGCATCACCGGCCGTGACTGGGTCGAGGAGACCGGGAGCGTCGTCGAGAGCCTCGGCGAGCTGAAGTACTCCAAGGCGACGAGCAACCCGATCAAGCTGGTCGTCGCCGTCGCCGGCGACAGCCCGGCGCAGTCGGTCGCCGACCTGCCCGACGGAGTCCGCGTCCAGTCGGAGTACCCCGAGTTGACCAAGCGGTTCTTCGCCGACCACGGCGTCGATGCCGAGGTGCGCCTGTCGTACGGGGCGACCGAGGCGAAGATCCCCGACATCGCCGACTGCGTGGTCGAGATCACCGAGACCGGCCGGGCGCTGCGCGCCGCCGGGCTCAAGGTGATCGACACGATCCTGTCGTCGTACACCGAGGTCGTCGCCAACCCGGCGGCGGCGAAGGACCCCGAGAAGCGCCGGGCGATGGACGAGATCATGACCCTGCTGAACGGTGTCCTCGACGCCCGCGGACGCGTGCTGCTCAAGCTCAACGTCACCGAGGAGGCCAAGGACGCCGTGCTGGGGGTGCTCCCGTCGATGAAGTCGCCGACGATGTCGCCGCTGGCCGGCGGTGGCTACGCCGTGGAGTCGGTCGTCGAGAAGCAGCGGATCAACCTCGTCATCCCGGCGCTGATCGCCGCCGGCGCCACCGACCTCGTCGAGATGGCGATCGCCAAGATCGTGCCGTGACCGAGCTCGGGCACAGCACCTCACGCCGGGGCACCGTCACGGCCTTCGACGAGTCAGCCGGCCTCGGTGTCGTCACGGGGGCCGACGGCGGCGAGTACCCGTTCCACTGCATCGAGATCGCCGACGGGTCGCGGACGATCGCCGTCGGCGCCGACGTCGACTTCGGGCTCCTGGCCAAGCTCGGTCGATGGGAGGCGGCGGGCATCGGTGACCGATCGAACGCGTCGTGAACACGACATCGTCGACGTCCTGATGGCCGTGGGCGAAGGCGAGGTGACGACCTACGGCGACGTCGCCGACGTCGCCGGGCACCCGAAGCAGGCCCGCCTCGTGGGGCGGATCCTCGCCACGACCGACCACGACGTGCCGTGGTGGCGGGTGGTCGACGCGTCCGGCCGTCTCCGGGCGACCGACCGGGTGCTCCAGGCCGAGTTGCTGGGATCCGAGGGCGTGACGCTGCACGACGATCGCGTCGTCGACGCGCCGGTCGGCCGGTTCAGCCGGCGTCCTCGCTCGTCGCCGGCGCGCCGACCTGGCCCTTGATCTGCACGAACGCGAGGCGGATGTTGGCCAGGGCGTCCTGCATCGTGGTGGCGTCGTCACCGAGACGCTCGCCGAGGCCGTCGACCAGGCAGGCGACGGCGTCGATCGCCAGCACGGCCTGGCGCAGGTCGGGGGGCGTGGCCGACAGGTGGATCGCCGCCAGCTCGTACAACCCCATCACGTGGTTCGTGATCACGACCTCGGCGGGCACCTCGGCCAGACGGGCGCGGGCCTCGTTCATCGCCGCCTCGGCGTCGGCGAGCGCATCGAGCTGCTCCTGGTCGAGGGGCTCGTGCTCCCCCAGGGACTCGTCGGAGTGGTCGCCGGCGGTGGGGTCAGAGGTTTCGTCGCTCACGGGCGCTACCCTACCGACAACAATTGAGGCGAAGTGGGGGTGACCCCCACCTGGCCACCGTCGCGACAGCACAGGTGCGCCCAGGTCACAAGGCTGAGACCAGCCCCAGCGACGAGCGATGACTCGCCGCCGTGTCGGGTCGCTCCGCGTGCAGTTCGCGTCGAGCACCAACACAGACATCGCAGTTCAGACACTGCAATTCAGACACTGGGGAGGCCCATTGCACAGGAGTGATCAGCCATAGCACCGCGACAGGACCAACGCGGCGACCAGCACCGGATCAACGACCGAATCCGATCCCGGGAAGTCCGACTCATCGGACCCACCGGTGACCAACTCGGAATCAAGCCCGTTCCCGATGCTCTGAGAATGGCCCGAGGCTTCGAACTCGACCTGGTGGAAGTGGCACCCAACGCCAACCCGCCCGTGTGCCGGATCATGGATTACGGCAAGTTCAAGTACGAAGAGGGACAGAAGGCCAAAGAAGCCCGCAAGAAGTCGACCAACGTGTCGGTCAAGGAAGTGAAGTACCGGCCCAAGATCGGCAAGGGCGACTTCGACACCAAGACCCGCAACGTGATCCGCTTCATCGAAGAGGGCCACAAGGTCAAGGTCACCCTGCAGTTCCGTGGCCGTGAGATGGCGCACCCCGAACTGGGCACGAAGATCCTCGACGACGTACTCGAAGCGGTGGGTCCGGCAGCCAAGGTCGACACGCAGGCCCGTCTCGAGGGCCGCAGCATGTCGATGACGCTGTCGCCCGACAAGAAGGCCCAGGAAGCCATGAAGAAGGCAGCCGCCGAAGCAGAGCGCGAGGCGGCGAGCGAAGCAGCACAAGGAGCATCAGATGCCCAAGATGAAGACGTCGAAGACGGCAGCGAAACGGTTCAAGAAGACCGGTAGCGGCCGTCTGCGCCACGAGCAGCAGAACAACCAGCACAAGTTCGAGTACAAGTCGTCGTCGCGCAAGCACCGCCTCGACCGCGACGCCGACGTCCACTCGAGCGACGAGAAGAAGATCAAGCGCCTCCTCGCCGAGCGCTGAGACGTCCGAGACAGAGGAGGAACCGAAATGGCACGTGTGAAGCGTGGTGTGGCGTCGAAGAAGCGCCACAAGAAGGTACTGAAGCAGGCCAAGGGCTACTACGGCAACAAGAGCCGTTCGTTCCGCGCCGCCAACGAACAGGTGATGCGGTCGGGCAACTACGCCTTCCGCGACCGTCGCGCCCGCAAGGGTGAGATGCGCCGTCTGTGGATCCAGCGGATCAACGCCGGCACCCGTCAGCACGACATGAGCTACAGCCGGTTCATCGCCGGTCTCAACGCCGCCGGCATCGAGGTCGACCGCAAGATCCTCTCGGATCTGGCGATCACCGACCCGGCAGCGTTCGCCAAGCTCGTCGACACCGCCAAGGGCGCCCTGTCCTGACACTGGCGTTCACCCACACTCGAGTACAGCAACTGCGGCGCCTCATCGGGCGCCGCAGTTCGCGTCACGACGCCGGTCGGTTCGTCGTCGAGGGTCCCGTGCTCGTGGCCGAGGCGGTGGCCGCGGGTTGGAGTGTCGAGGCACAGTTCGTGCCCGAGGGCTCCGAGGCCGCCGTCGAGGGGGCCGGCGCCGTGTTCGAGCTCGCCGAGGGCGTGCTCGAACGGGTGGCGTCGACCGAGACCCCGCAGGCGCCGATCGCGATCGTGGTCATCCCGGCGACGTCGGTCGAGCTGCTCGGCTCGGCGAACTTCGTCGTCGTGCTCGACCGCATCGCCGACCCCGGCAACCTGGGCACGATCCTGCGTTCGGCCGAAGCCGCCGGCGCCGACGCCGTCGTACTCACCCCCGGCAGCGTCGACGCGTTCAACCCCAAGGTCGTGCGGGCGTCCGCCGGTGCGCTCTTCCACGTTCCGGTG
>JAWLFC010000162.1:0-5052 GCA_041685755.1 Ilumatobacteraceae bacterium | reverse complement strand
GGCGGCAACGTCGGCGCCGACGCCGTGCTGCGAGTCGCCGTGGGCACCGTGGTGGGTGTCGTCGTCTACGGCGGCGTGCTGTTCGCCCTCCGGGTTCCCGAGCTCGACGCCATCCGCCGCCGCCTCCCCCGCCGCCGCTGACCCGTCTGCGGCGCGCTCTGGTTGCACCGGATCAGCCATCCCGCGCCACAAACGCCAACCCCGTCGGCGGCGGGCCGGGGCTCAGGAGGGCAGGACGACGAGGTCGTCGCGGTGGACGACCTCGTGGTTCACGTCGGGCGGGAGCTCGCTGGTCCGACGTCCGACGACGCTGCGCACCACCGCCGCATCCACCGCCGCCAAGCCCCGGGCGAACACGCGACCCGACGGGCCGGCGATGTCGACGGTCTCGCCGACCACGAACGCGCCGTCGACGCCCACGATCCCCGCCGGGAGCAGGCTGCTCGGACGATCGGTCAGCGCCCGCTGCGCCCCGTCGTCGACGCGCAGTGTGCCGGTGACCTCCGAGGCGAAGGCGATCCACAGCTTGCGCGCCGACAACGTCCGCTCGTGTGCTTCGAAGGTGGTGCCCACGAGCTCGGCCGACACTGCTCCGCCGAGCACGTCGGGCCGCGACGCTCGCGCGATCACACTGCGCATGCCGGACCACGACGCCATTCGTGCCGCGGTCAGCTTCGACGCCATGCCACCGCTGCCCCGGCCGCTGCCGCCGGCATCGGCCCGGATCGCCAGCAGCGGATCGCCCCGCTCCACCAGCGGGATCAGCGTCGCCGACGGATCACGACGCGGATCGGCGGTGTAGAGCCCGTCCATGTCGGTCAGGAGCACGAGGACGTCGGCACCGATCGAGTTGGCGACGAGCGCCGCGAGACGGTCGTTGTCGCCGTAGCGCAACTCGTCGTTGGCGATCGCGTCGTTCTCGTTGACGACCGGCACGCACCCCAGCTCCAACAGCCGTTCGATCGTGCGGCGCGCGTGCAGGTACTGGACCCGATCGACGAAGTCGTGCGGGTCGAGCAACACCTGCGCGCCGACGAGGCCGTGGCGCAGCAACTGCTGGTTGTACGCCTCGACGAGGCGGCTCTGCCCGGCTGCCGAGATCGCCTGCAGGGTGATCATGTCAGTCGGGCGGGCCGCCAGCCCGAGGGCGGCGACACCGGCCGCCACCGCTCCGGACGACACCACGACCACCTCGTGACCCTGGCCCCGCAGGCCGGCGACCTCGTCGACGAGCTTGGCGAGCGCGACCGCATCGACCGCCCCCCGGTCGTCGGTGATCGAGGCCGTGCCGATCTTGGCGACGACGCGCATGCGAGACGAACCGATCCTCAGAGATCCGGCGAGTACTCGAAGCTGAACTCGCCGATCCAGATGATGTCGCCCTCCTGGGCGCCGGCCTTCGCGAGCATCTTGGGCACACCGAGCCGTTCGAGCCGGTAGTCGATGTACGACAGTGCCTCGGGGGTGGTCACGTCGTTGAGCGCCACCACGCGTTCGACGTCGCGTCCCAGCAGACGGAACTCGCCGTCGGCGACGCGCTCGACGGCGGCGCCGCTGGCCTCGGGCCGCAGCACGACCACGCCCTCCTGCCACTCGGTGGCCTGGCGGGCGTCGTGCACCATCGCCGCCAGCCGGCCGACCACGTCGGACACCCCTTGGCGGGTGACCGACGACATGATCGACCCGGTCCAGCCCATCGCAACGAGCTCGTCGGCCTGGACGGCGTCGGCCTTGGTGCCGACCGTCACCCGGGGCCGTTCGAGCAGGTCGGGACGGTAGGCGCCCAGCTCGTGCAGCAGGATGCGCTCCTGCTCCTGCGGGCTCACACCGTCCATCGAAGCGAGATCGAGCAGCAGGCAGAGCACGCGGGCCCGCTCGACGTGGCGGAGGAACTGGTGCCCGAGACCCTTGCCCTCGCTCGCCCCCTCGATCAGCCCGGGGATGTCGGCGACGACGAACTCGGTCTCCTCGTCGAGACGCACCACGCCGAGATTCGGCTCGAGCGTGGTGAAGGGATAGTTGGCGATCTTCGGCTTGGCGGCCGAGATCACGCTGATGAAGGTCGACTTGCCGGCGTTGGGGAACCCGACGAGCGCCACGTCGGCCATCAGCCGCATCTCCAGTCGCAGCCACCGCTCCTCGCCGTGTTCGCCCTGCTCGGCGAAGCTGGGGGCACGTCGCTTGTTCGACAGGAACTTCGCGTTGCCCCGGCCGCCACGGCCGCCCGCCGCTGCCAGCCATCGGTCGCCGTGGTTGACGAGCTCGGCCAGGACGTCACCGGTGTACAGGTCGTGCACGACCGTGCCCATCGGCACCTTGATGTCGAGCGATTCCCCCCGACGGCCGTGGAGGTCCTTGCCCTTGCCGTGCACGCCGTTGTCGGCCCGCCGGTGCGGATGGTCACGGAACGCCAGCAGCGACGACACGTTGTGGTCGGCGACGAGCCAGACGTCGCCGCCGTTGCCGCCGTCGCCGCCGTTCGGGCCACCGAAGGCGACCGGCCCCTCACGACGGAAGCTGACACAGCCCGCGCCACCGTCGCCACCGCGGACGTTCAGTTGGCACTCGTCGACGAACTGCGACATTTCCCGAAGGCTAACGCCCAGGGTCTGCAGCCATCTCGTATCGTCCTCGTCATGGCCGAGCTCCCGTTCCCCGACTCGGCGTCGGAGCGAGCCGAACGATGGGCAGCGACGATGACCGGGCACGGCTCCGACGACGTGGTGGTCGCCCACGCCGACTCCCACGCCACCGTCGGCGACGCCGTCGTGCGCACCCGCGAGGCCCGCGAGGACGCCGAGCAACGTCTCCTGGCGACGAGCGCCACCCGGGCCCACGGGGCCGGCAACCGCGCCGTCGAGGAGGCTCCCGACCCGTACCGCACCTGCTTCGAACGCGACCGTGATCGCATCCTGCACGACTCGGCGTTCCGTCGACTCGCCGGCAAGACGCAGGTGTTCGTGTTCCCCGACGATCACCAGCGCACACGCATGACCCACGCCCTCGAGGTCGCCCAGGTCGCTCGATCGATCGCCGAGTCGTTGAGCCTGAACGTGCCACTGGTCGAGGCGATGGCGCTCGGGCACGACTGTGGGCACGGCCCGGGCGGCCATGCGAGCGAAGATGCGTTGTCGCCGTACCTCGACGGCGGCTTCGACCACGCGCCGTGGGGCGCCGATGTCACGCTGGCGCCGCTCAACCTGTGTGCCGAGACACTCGACGGGATCCGCCATCATTCGTGGAGCCTTCCGGCGCCGCTCACCGCCGAGGGTGAGGTCGTGTCGTGGGCCGATCGGATCGCCTACGTCTGCCACGACTTCGAAGACGCCGTCGCGGCCGGCATCGTCACCGCCGACATGCTCCCGGCGGTCGTCGCCGAACGCTGCGGACGCGACCGTTCACGGCAACTGGGCACGTTCGTTCGCGCGATGGTGGCCGCCACCACGGCGACGGGCCGGATCGGCATGGCTCCCGACATCGCCGAGGCCCTCGCCGAGTTCCGCCGCTTCAACTACGAACACATCTACCTCCGCCCCGCCAGCCAGCAGCAAGCGGCCGCGGTCGTGTCGCTGCTGCGAGCGCTGGTCGAGCACTACGCCGATCGTCCGCACGCCATTCCCGTGCAGACGATGAGCGTGGTCCTCGGCGAACGTGCCCACTACGTCGACGCCGGCAGCGCCGATGCGCTGCGAGCGGCGGTCGCCTACGTCGCCGGGATGACCGATCGCTTCGCCTGCCAGGAGGGCCTGGTGCATCTGGCCTGGGACCCGGCCACGCTCCCGCGCGGCATCGGCGTCAGCTCGCACTGACCGTCACCCAAGTCCGGATCCGATCTGGGCGCAGATCGTCCCGCTTTCCGGCACGAATCGCGCCCAGATCGTTGATGGCGACGGTCGAGGGGTCAGCCGAGGAAGAAGTTGCGGATGCCCAGGCCCATGATGAAGAGGCTGCCCACGCCGTACAGCAGGTGGACCTTGTCCTTGACGAACGGGCTGCCGCGGTAGCTGTAGAGGATGCCGACCGCCACGATCGTGCTGAACCCGTAGAGGGCGTGGAACGAGTCGAGTTCGACCCCGTACCGGTTGACCATCAGCACGCCGACGATGGCGATGGCGAACGTCGACACCTGGGCCACGGCGATCGCCCACCACAGCGCCCGCAGCCGCAACACCTCGAGCTGTTGGGCGACGAGCGCCCACACGCCCACCGCCGCATTCGACAGCACGAGGAACCACGCCAGCGCTTCGTGGAGGTCGGCGAGCGTCACGGACGGGTCAGATGCCGCAGTCGTCGCCACCGACGATGGCGGTGACGGTGGCCTCGTCCTCGACCCCGGTCAGGAAGCCGCGGAGGCTGTCGGTGACGACGAACGACGGCGGGAAGAAGTCGTCCTCGGGGAAGAACTGAGCAGCGGGGTAGGCCGCTCGCACGTCGACGACGCGCGAGCCGATCATCACGCCGCGGGTGGTGGTGAGCCCCACGGGCTCGGCGCCGATCTCGGACTGGTCACCGTAGGTGTAGCCGAAGAAGTGCCGGCGTCCCTCCAGCACCGACGACACGTCGCCGAACAGCAACGTCAGCACCCCCCACGAGACCCGCCGTAGCTCCGTACCCGGGCACAAACCGATCGTGAGCGGGTCGACCCAGCCGGTGTCGTTGTCGGGCCCACCGAGATACGAGGCGATGAACGAGACGACACCGTCGGCGTCGGCGCCGAAGCCGGCCGTCCCGATGCCGTCACCGCTGAGCACCAACTCCTCGACGGCGGGATCGGCCATGGTCGTCGACGGCGCGGCGACGGTGGTCGTGGTGGTCGTCGTGGTCGAGGTGGTGGTCGTCGTGGTCGAGGTGGTGGTCGTCGACGGGGGAACCGTGGTCGTGGTGCTCGGCAACAGGGTGAACTCGGTCGTGGTCTCGGTGGTGGAGTCGTCGGAGCCGCCGCAGGCGGCCACGACGAGGCCGACCAGGGCCGCGCCTGCCAGGAGTCGCCGATTCATGTACGACATCATGCTCCAGTGTCGCCGACGATGCGGGGATCTCCCCGTCAGCTCG
>JAWLFC010000050.1:0-20657 GCA_041685755.1 Ilumatobacteraceae bacterium | reverse complement strand
CAGGCCAACGAGCTCGCCGTCGCCCACGCCAACAAGCGGGTCCGCGAACGGCTCGTCGAGTTCGCCCCGATGCTGATCGAGCTGGCCGAACGGTTGAGCTTCCGCGAGTTCCGCACCTGCGTGCAGCGCTTCGTGATGCTCGCCGACCTCGACGGAGCGCACCGCGACCTCGACGAATCGATGAAGAACCGACGCGCCCGGGTCCTGAATCTCAATGGGTCGCTGCACCTCGACGCCGGCGGTGGCGACCCGCTCGTCAACGTCGAGCTCGAAGCGATCTTCCAGTACTTCTGCGAACTCGAATACGACGCCGACGTCGCCGCCCGCCGCGCCGAACACGGCGACCGCGCCGACGACCACGCACTGCCCCGCACCCCGGCCCAGCGCGGCTACGACGCCTTCGTGGCGATCATGCGCGGCGCACTCGCCAACCACCGCGCCGGCCGCCCGGCACCGGCCACCGAACCGCTGGTCAACATCCTCACCGACCACCGCACCTTCGGCGCCGTGCTGGCCGAGGCCGGGCTCGCCCCCGACACCAACCTGGCCGGCGAAGCCATCGATCCGTTCACCGGACTCGCGTCACCGGGCGACCTGCTCGCCGAGCTGATGGCCGACCCCGACGGATTCGCCAGCCGCCGCTGCGAGACCTCGACCGGCCAGATCCTCCACCCCCACACCGTCCTGCGCGCCGCCCTCGCCGGCCACATCCGCCGCGCCGTGCTCGGCGCCGACAATCTGCCGATCAACCTCGGACGCAGAGCACGCGTGTTCACCGGGCCCGCCCGCGACGCCGCCAAACTCCTCGCCACCCAGTGCGACCACCCCGGCTGCGGCCTCCCCGCCGAGCTGTGCCAGATCGACCACTCCGTCGAGTACCACGAAGGCGGCCCCACCGACCAGGACAACGCCGGCGTCGAATGCGGCGGCCACAACCGGCACAAACACCGCAAACGATGGCGCACCCGACGCGACATCCACGGACGAATCCACACCATCCGAGCCGACGGCACCATCATGCTCCCCGTCGGCGTCCGCCCACCCGTCTTCCCCGACGAACCAGCCGACGAGCCGGCGGCACCGATCCCACCTGACGTACGCATCATCGACGCCTGGGTGAACGACGCCACCGACGACATCGAGCACCGCTGCCGAAGCCTGCGACGAACCGCGATCCGACACGCGATCACGGTGGACGGAGTCGACACCGACCACCTGGGTCAGCAGGTTGGGGACCGGAATTGCGCCAGCAGCGGCTGCGCCAGCCGTCAGGGAGCGGGTTCGAAGACGAGCACGAACTCGACGAGGCCCTCGTCCTCGACGGAGATCGCACCGAACGAGGGATTGTCGATGCCGTAGTCCTCGAACACGACCGGGATCGATCCGAGCACGCCGACACGGCCGCCGGTGGTCTGGGCCGTCACGTCGAACGTGACCGGATTCGTCACGCCGCGCAAGGTCAGCCCACCGGTCGCGGTGGCCGTGATCTGCTCGTCACCGGTCGGGATCGTTCCGAACTCGATGGGTTCGGTGAGCCGGAAGGTCGCCGTCGGGAACTCGTCGGCGTTCATGATGCGACCCCGGAACTGGCCGTCGCGAAGGGCGTCATCACTGGTGATGCTCTCGACGAGCACCTCGACGTCGACGACCGTCGCCGTCGTGCCCTCGATCGTGAGGAGCCCGTCGATCTCGTTGCTGCGGCCCACGGCGGTGACGTTGGCGCCGGCGATCACTTCGTCGACCCGGTAGCCGAATTCGGATGCATCCGTGGGAATCCAGTCACCGTCGAAACCGTCGGGGGCCGGGCCCTCGCTCGGGACGCTGGTCTCGCTCGGCCTGGTCTCGCTCGGAGCGGTCGTTGCTGCCGGAGCGCTGGTCGCGGGTGGTGGGGTCGCCGGGACCGTTGCCACCAGGGCATCGCTGAGGTCGTCGGTGTCGAGGGCGTCGGGGGCGTCGTTGAGCACGAAGACGTACAGCAGGAATGCGCCCACGACGGCGACGGCGAGCCCGACTCCACCGATGAGGAGGAACCGCCACCGCCGTGTTCGGGATCGTTCGGGTGCGGCGTCGTCGGAATCGTTCACGGCGCAAGGATGGCAGCTCGTTGCGGTCCGTGCGTGGCGCGAGCGCTGATTCAGGTCGTCGTGGGCGCCGGCGGCTCGTCGGGGGCGTGCGGGAACATGATCTGCGCCGCGAGCACGCGGGCGACGCCGCCGAGGTCGGTCACCATCGAGACGAGCACGTCGTCGAGCGACACGACCCCCACCACACGGTCGTGGTCGACGAGGGGGAGCCGGCGCACCCCGTGGTGGGAGAACGTGTGCAGCACGTCGTCGAAGTCGGCGTCGGCGTCGAGCGCGATGAGGTTGGCCGTCATGACCGAGTCGATCCGGGAGTTGGGGTCTGCCCCCTTCGCCACGGCACGAGTGACGAGATCGCGATCGGTCACGATGCCGACCGGGCGGCCGTGGTCGGTGACGATCAGCGAGCCGACGCCGTTCGCCGCCATCGACGACGCCGCCTCGACCACGGTCGCGTCGCACTCGATCACGACCGGCTGGCGGAGGGTGATGTCGAGATCCATCAGTGGTTCTCCTTCGATGCGGGTCGGTGGATCTCACAGTCCGTCCCCGGGAACATCAACGTGGTGCGGCCGCTGTCGTCCCACCGCACGACGTACGGCGGACCACCGTCGGCGCCGCGCACCTCGACGATCTCGCCCGTTCGTCGACCCTCGCCGACGTGATGACCCTGGATGACGAGTTCGTCACCCACTCGAGCTTGCATGACACCCTCCTCTCGGACTGATCCCACTTCATCGTCCACGCTGACCATCCCAGTCCGACAGGGACCAACGTCATCGACCGCAGCGGTTCGGGCTCGCCTCCCGTGGGGACTCGCGTTCCGTGGCGTGATCTGACCTTGTTCCCTGGCCCGCGGCCCCGGGGTACGCGTCAAATCGAGGGGACCGAAGCAGACGCGCGAGAGGAGGGACCCGTGGGCGAGAGAGCTGTCGTGCAACCGTGGTTGACCGAGTACGACGCGACGACGGCGTCGTTCTCGTGGGAGGACGGCTGGGCCGATCTCGGCGGAGCCCCGGTCGAGCGGTTGAACATCACCGACCGGATCGTCGATCGTCACGTCCGGGCCGGGCGTGGTGACCACGTCGCCATCCGGTGGTTCGCGCAGGACGACCACGAGCTGAGCAACCCGGTCGACATCACCTACGAGGTGCTCGCCCACCGGACGAACCGCTTCGCCAGCGCGTTGCACGCGCACGGCTTCGGAGTCGGGACCGGCGTGGCCACGCTCGCCGGCCGCGTGCCCGACCTGTACGTCGCGGCGCTCGGCACGCTCAAGGCGGGGGCGGTCTACTCGCCGTTGTTCGCCGCCTTCGGCCCCGACCCGATCGCGCAACGGGTGACGCTCGGGCACATCGAGGTGCTGGTCACCTCCCGCCTGGCGTACCGGCGCAAGGTCGGGCGGATGCTGGACCGATTGCCGACGGTCCGCCTCGTCGTGATCACCGGCGTGAGCGAGGACGAGGCCGAAGCGCTCGCGGTCGCCGATGGCCCGCAGGTGATGTCGTTCGGGCGGTTCCTCGCCGACGGCCACGACGCGTTCGACGTCGCCCCCACCGAGGTCGACTCACCGGCGCTCGTCCACTTCACCAGTGGGACGACCGGGACACCGAAAGGCGCCGTGCACGTCCACGGGGCCGTACTGACGCACTTCGTGACGGGCCGGCTCGTCCTCGATCTGCACCCCGACGACGTCTACTGGTGCACGGCAGACCCCGGGTGGGTCACCGGGACCTCCTACGGCATCATCTCGCCGCTCGCCAACGGCGTCACCGCCATCGTCGACGAGGCCGAATTCGACGCCGACCGGTGGTACCGCATGCTCGAGCGCCAGCACGTCGACGTCTTCTACACCGCACCGACCGCGATCCGGATGCTCGAACGCCTCGGTGCCGACGCCGCCGATCCGTACGAGTTCGCCTCGCTGCGGCTCGTTGCCAGCGTCGGCGAGCCGCTCGATGCAGAGTCGGTGTCGTGGTGTCGCGACGTGTTCGGCGTGCCGGTCATCGACACCTGGTGGCAGACCGAGACCGGTGGGATCATGATCGCCAATTTCCGATCGCAGCCCGTGCGACCGGGGTCGATGGGTCGACCCGTGCCGGGAGTCGAGGTCGGTCTGCTCCGCCGCACGCCCGACGGCGAACTCGAGCTCGACGCCGACGGCGGCGTGCTCGTCGTCGACGACCCGGACACCACGGGTGAGTTGGCGATCCGGGCCGGCTGGCCGTCGATGTTCCGCACCTATCTCGATCAGGAGGACCGGTACCAGCGCTGCTTCGTCGACGGGTGGTACCGCTCGGGCGACCTGGCGCGCCGCGATGCCGACGGCTACTACTGGTTCGTCGGGCGGGGCGACGACGTGATCAAGACCGCCGGGCACCTGATCGGGCCCTTCGAGGTCGAGTCGGCCATGAACGAGCACGCCGCCGTCGTCGAGACCGGGGTGATCGGCAAGCCGGACGAGACGGCCGGATCGATCATCAAGGCGTTCGTCGTGCTCGGCAGCGGCGTCGAGCCGACCGACGAACTCTCACGGGAGTTGCTCGGCCACGGCCGCCAACGCCTCGGCGCCGCCGTCGCCCCGCGCGAGATCGAGATCGTCGACCGCCTCCCGCACACCCGCAGCGGCAAGATCATGCGCCGGGTGCTGACGGCGCGCGAGTTGGGGCTGGACGAGGGCGACACCTCGACACTCGAGACCACCCCCGACGAGAGGAGCCGACCGTGAACACCGACCCCTTGGCCGAGATCGGCGACGAGTACTGCCGGCGGCTGCTGCAGGACATGATCCGCATCAGGGTCTTCGAGGAGCGCTGCGCCGAGCTGTACGGCCAACAGAAGATCCGGGGCTTCCTGCACCTCTACATCGGCGAGGAGGCGATCGCCACCGGGGTGATGAACCTGCTGGAACCCCACGACGCCGTGCTCGCCACCTACCGCGAGCACGGACACGCGCTCCTGCGGGGGGTGTCGGCGTCGTCGATCATGGCCGAGATGTTCGGCCGTGCGACCGGCTGCTCCGGCGGCCGAGGCGGATCGATGCACCTCTTCGACGAGACGACCCGGTTCTTCGGCGGTAACGCCATCGTCGGCGGTCACCTGCCGCTCGCGGTCGGCCTCGGGCTCGCCGATCAGATGCTCGGCCGACGCGGCCAGGTCACGGTCTGCTTCTTCGGCGAGGGTGCGGTCGCCGAGGGCGAGTTCCACGAGGCGCTGAACCTCGCGGCACTGTGGCACGTCCCGGTGCTTTTCGTGTGCGAGAACAACCGGTATGCGATGGGGACGTCGTTGCGTTCGAGCGAGTCGCAGCTCGACCTGGCGCTGAAGGCGGCCAGCTACGCGATCCCGGCGTGGAGCGTCGACGGCATGGATGTCGTCGAGGTCACGCGGGCGACGCAGCGAGCGCTCGCCTCGGTCCGCGCCGGCGGCGGGCCGATGTTCGTCGAGTTCCAGACGTACCGGTTCCGAGCCCACTCGATGTTCGATCCGGACCTCTATCGATCGCGCGACGAGGTCGAGGAGTGGAAGCAACGTGACCCGATCGCGACGTTCTCGGCCCGACTGGTCGCCGCGGACGTCGTCGGCGAGGACGAGATCGAGTCGATGTGGGAGTTCGCCCGCGACGAGACCGAGGAAGCGGTCGAGGTGGCCGACGCGGCGCCGCTCGAGCCGATCGACACCCTCGAGGACCACGTCCTGGCGTCGGAGGAGGTCGGCTCGTGAACGAGGAGACAGATGCCACGACCGGCGTCGTCGAGATGACCTATCGGGAGGCGATGCGCACTGCCCTGGCGGACGCGCTGGCGAGCGACGAGCGTGTCTTCATCATGGGTGAGGACGTCGCCGACTACGGGGGCACCTACGCGGTCACCAAGGGCCTGTACGAGGAGTTCGGACGCGATCGGGTCCGCAACACGCCCCTGTCGGAGTCGGGCTTCGTCGGGGCCGGGATCGGCGCGGCGCTGGGCGGGATGCGTCCGATCGTCGAGATCATGACGGTCAACTTCAGCCTGCTGGCCCTCGACCAGCTGGTGAACACCGCCGCGACGCTGCTGCACATGTCGGGCGGTCAGTTCAACGTCCCGCTCGTCGTGCGGATGACCACGGGGGCCGGTCGCCAGCTCGCCGCCCAGCACTCCCACAGCCTCGAGGGGTGGTACGCCCACGTGCCCGGCCTGAACGTGGTGGCACCGGCCACACCGCACGACGCCCGCTGGATGCTGCCGGCCGCGCTGGCCGACCCGAATCCCGTCATCATCTTCGAGCACAGCGGGTTGTACAACGAGTCCGGGCCGGTCGACCTCGGTGCGGGTCCGGCGAACCTCGATCGGGCCGACGTTCGCCGGCGCGGCGACGACGTGACGATCGTGGCGTCGGCGGGGATGGTCGCCAAGGCGCTGCGCGCCGCCGAGGATCTCGCGGCCGGAGCGAACCCGATCGCCGCCGAGGTCGTCGACCTGCGTTCGCTGCGGCCCCTCGACATCGACACCTTGGCCGAGTCGGTGCAGCGGACGCACCGGGCGGTCGTCGTCGACGAGGGGTGGCGGACCGGTGGGCTCAACGCGGAGTTGGCGGCCTCGATCACCGAACGCTGCTTCTGGACGCTCGACGCCCCGGTCGCACGGGTCGCCGGCCGCGAAGTGCCGATCCCGTACGCCAAGCACCTGGAGGACGCAGCGATCCCCCAGGTGGACGACATCACCGAGGCCGCGGCGCGGTTGGTGGCCGAGACCGGTGGTCCGACATGAGCGACGAGGTCGCCACGTTCGACTACGAGTTGCCCTCGCTCGGTGCCGACATGGACGTCGGGCGCGTCGTCGAGTGGCGCGTGGCCGTCGGCGACGAGGTGTCCCGCGGCGACATCATGGCCGTCGTCGAGACCGAGAAGTCCGACATCGACATCGAGATCTGGCACGCCGGGATCGTGCGGGAGTTCCTCGTCGAGCTGGGCGAGGAGATCCCCGTCGGCACACCGATCGTCCGCCTGGCCGGTACCGGATCGCAGCGGAGCGCTCCCGAGGCGACCGACGGCGCCGCGGCGCCGGTCGAGTCACCGCCGACGTCGCCGTTCGTGCCGTCGCCGTCGCCGACGGGCGCCCCGGAGGGCCTGCCTGCCCCGCCCTCGACGCCGCCGGCCGCAGCAGCATCACCCCCGCCGGCCGACGCAGCGCTGCCGTGGGAGGCGCCGCACCGGGTACCGGCGTCACCGCGGGCTCGCCGGATCGCCGACGAGCGGGGAGTCGACCTGGCGACGGTGACCGGCACCGGGCCCGGCGGTGCCGTGATCGCCCGCGACCTCGCGGGGACCGAGCCGCCGTCACCGACGTCGGCGACGCCACCCCCGGAGTCGGCAACGCCGCCGCCGACGGAGACGCCGCCACCCGACCGGATGCGCACGATGATCGCCACGCGCATGTCGCAGTCCAACCGCGAGATCCCGCACTACCACCTGGCGCTCGACGTCGACCTGAGCAACATCGACCGATGGCTGGCGGAACGGAACGAGTCGGCGCCGATCACCGAACGGGTCCTGCCCGCGGCGGCGTACGTTCGCGCCGTTGCACTCGCCGCAGCGGAGCACCGGGACCTCAACGGCCACTGGATCGACGATCGATTCGTCCCCGCCGAGGCCGTCAACGTGGCGATGGCGGTGTCACTGCGCCGAGGCGGGCTGATGACCCCCAAGGTCGAGAACGCCGACCGGCGAAGCGTCACCGAGATCATGGCCGAGCTGCGCGAACACGTCACCGCCGCTCGGACCGGGTCGCTCAAGGCGAGCTGGATGACGGGTTCGACCATCACGGTGACGAACCTGGGCGATCACGGCGCCGACCTCGTCCACGGCGTGATCTCACCGCCCGAGGTCGCGCTCGTCGGGATCGGTCGTCCCTCGGAGCGGCCGTGGGTCGTCGACGGGACCGTTACGGTCCGTCGTGCCGTCACCGTGACCCTGGCGGCCGATCATCGTGCCAGCGACGGGGCGACCGGGAGCCGGTTCCTGGGCGCGGTGGCCGATCTGCTCGAACACCCGGAGGAGTTGTGACATGAACGACGAACTCGACGTCGAGGAACTCGTACGCAGCGCGATCACCGAGGTCGCGCCGGAGTTGGCCCCGGAACTGGCCGAACTCGATCCGAACGTGGATCTGTGGCGGGAACTCGAACTGGATTCGATGGATCACCTGTCGGTGATGACACGGCTGGCCGAGGCGACCGGTCGCGACATCCCCGAGCGTGACTACCCGTCGCTGTTGACCATGCGCTCGATCTGCGACTACCTCGCCTGATCTCCGCGTCGCTCGCTCAGAGGATCTGGGACAGGAAGAGCTTCGTGCGCTCCTCCTGCGGGTTCTCGAAGAAGTGCTCCGGCGTGCCGACCTCGACGATCTGACCGTCGGACATGAACACCACCCGATCCGCGACCTCGCGGGCGAAGCCCATCTCGTGGGTGACGACGATCATCGTCATGCCCGAGGCGGCGAGTTCCTTCATCGTGTCGAGGACCTCGCCGATCATCTCCGGGTCGAGCGCCGAGGTCGGCTCGTCGAAGAGCATCACCTTCGGATTCATCGCCAGCGCCCGGGCGATGGCGACCCGCTGCTGCTGACCGCCCGACAGCTGCCCCGGATACTTCCTGGCCTGCTCGGGGATGCGGACCATGGTCAGCAGGTCCATGCCCAGCTGATCGGCGGCTGCCTTGGGCATCTTGCGTACCTTGCGCGGTGCGAGGGTGACGTTGTCGAGCACGCTGAGATGGGGGAACAGGTTGAAGCTCTGGAACACCATGCCCGTCTCGCGGCGGATCTCGGTGATGTTGCGGATGTCGTTCGAGAGTTCGATGCCGTCGACCACGATCCGACCGGCGTCGTGCTCCTCGAGCCGGTTGATGCAGCGGATCATCGTCGACTTGCCCGAGCCCGACGGCCCGATCACCACGACGACCTCCTGGCTGGCGACCTTGAGGTGGATGTCCTTCAGCGCCTGGAAGTCGTCGAAGAACTTGTCGACGCTTTCCAATTCGATCATCGCAGTGCCTGCACCGCTCATGACCGTGGCGTCGGCGTACACCGGAGGCGCACCGGGACTGCCGGCGTCGTGCTGGTCGGTCATCTCGTCCCCACTCCCAATCGTTGTTCGAGCCGCTGACTCTCACGGCTCATCGTGTACGACACGGTCCAGAACAGCAACGCCGCGAAGCTGATCGTCTCGGCGATCAAACCCTGACCCCGGAAGCTCTCCTGGGCCGTGATCGCTTCGGACACGCGCAGCAACTCGAACACGCCCATGGCGATCCCGGCGAGTGTGGTGTCCTTGAAGAGGCTGATCAGCTGGCCGATCTGGGCCGGGATCACGTTGCGGAGCGCCTGGGGCATCACGATGTAGGCGGTCTGCTGGAACGGGCTGAGGCCACCCGCCTTGGCGGCCTCGAACTGGCCCCGGGGGACCGACTGCAGGCCGCCGCGCACGATCTCGGCCATGTAGGCCGCGGTGAAGAGCGTGAACACCACGATCGCCCGGGTCGACGTCGACGGTGCGAGGGTGTCGGGGACGAAGAAGCCCAGCGCCACGTTCGCGAGCAGGAGCAACACGAAGAGCGGGGCGCCACGGACCAGTTCGATGTAGACCGTCGCCACCACCCGCACGAGCGGCAGGCTCGAGCGTCGGCCGAGCGCCAGCAGGAGGCCGAGCGGATAGCACAGCACGATCGCGCAGAGGGCGAGGAACAGGTTGAGCATGAACCCGCCCCAGTCGTCGAAGCCGACGGCGGTCACGACGTAGAAGTACAGACCCACCGGAACGGCACCGATCGCCGTCACGATGAGCGCGGCGCCGATCGGACCGGGTCGGAGCCGCCCGAACCGGGGGCCGATCGCCCGTCCGGCGACGGCAGCAACCAGCGCCAGTCCGGTCGTGATCCACGGGCCCGCCGTGCTCGACAGCAACAGCAGGAGCAGGACGACGACCGCCGGCAGCCAGAGACGCATGACGATGTCGAGCGCACGCGCCGCCGTGAACCGCTCGCCGTGGGGAACACGGCCGCTGCGCTCCTGGCGGCCGCGGATGAAGCCGGCGATGAACCCGCCCCACGCGCCCAGCGCGACGACGGTCACGGCCAGCCGCAGCACGTGGACGTCGGGGAACCGACCGATCATCAGCAGGCGCAGGTTGACCCGGATCACGTCCCAGCGGCCGGTGACGAACACGTAGTTGACGGTCTTGTAGATCAGCCAGAGGCTGATGGCTCCGAAGACGATCGTGAGCAGGCCGTCGAGCGGGCTGCGGAACAGGTTGCGGCGCAGCCACACCGCCGGGCCTCGCCGATGGGGGTCGCGGGCTCGCTTCGGGGCCGACGGCGGGAGGGTCTCGGCGGTGTCGGTCATCGTTCCACCAACGTGAATCGACGGTTGGCGAGGTTCACGACCACCGACGTCGAGAGCGAGATGCCGATGTAGATCACCATGATGAGCGTGAACACGGGGACCGCAGGCGAGCCGTTGCCGACCGTGGTCTGGGCCACCAGCGTGAGGTCGTAGTAGCCGATCGCCGCGCCGAGCGAGGAGTTCTTGATCAGGTTGAGGTATTGGTTGCCGATGGGCGGGATGGCGATGCGGAAGGCCTGCGGCAGGATCACGTACCACATCCGCTGGAACCCGCTCAGGGCCACGGCATCGGCGGCCTCGCCCTGGCCTCGGGGCACGGCCTGGATGGACCCGCGCACGATCTCGGCGATGTGGCTCGCGGTGTAGGTGACGAGCGCGAAGAACAGCGCGAAGAACGACGGGTCCACGCGGATGCCGCCGGCGGTCTGGCGGCCGTCGAGTTCGGGCAGCGACCACGCATAGCCGAAGAGGAACCAACCGACGACCGCGACGACGAGGAGTGCGGCGCCGCCCCAGAGTCCGGTCCGTGGGAGAGCGCCCGTGCGGTCGGAGACCGAGGACCGCCACCGAGCCGTCGCCCAGGCCGCCGCGACACCGGCCGCCCCGATGATCAGCAGCCCGCGGCCGGAGCCGGTGAACCACGGAACGGCGACGCCCCGGTTCGAGACGATCATCAGTCCGCCGAGTTGCCAGGCCTCCTGGATGGTGGGAAACACGCCGAGCACGACGATGAGCAGGCCGGAGACGACGAACAGCGCGAGGGGGATGTTGCGGACGGCTTCGACGTACACCGCTGCGAGCTTGCTGACGATCCAGTTCTTCGACAGTCGGGCGATGCCGATGATCGTTCCGAGGATCGTGGCGGCCACGACACCGGCGAGCGAGATCCGCAGCGTGTTGAGCAGACCCTGGTAGATCGCGTCACGAACGGGGGCGTTCGCCGACAGTTCGTTGCCCGTGATCTGGAAGTTGGCCGGGTTGTCGAGGAACCCGAAGTCGGTGGGGATGTTCTGTTCGGCGGCGTTGTCGACGTAGTTGCCGTACAACCAGATGACCAGTGCAGCGACCAGCCCGACGACGACCAACTGCGCCACCCATTTGAGGACGCGGACGTCGCGCCACAGCGGCACCCGGGCCGCGATCACGCCGGTCACGGGGTCCGCGGATCCCGTGACCGGCGTCGATCAGCTGTCATTCGTCAGCGGTAGGGGGGCGAGTAGAGCAGCCCGCCGTCGGTCCACAGCGAGTTGAGGCCGCGCTCCAGACCGAGCGGTGCGAGGTGCTCCTCGAAGATCTCGCCGTAGTTGCCGACCTGGCTGACGACCTGGAAGGCGAAGTCGGTCGGTAGGCCCAGACCCGGGTCGAGCACGGCGGCGCCGTCGTCACCAGCGACCTCGAGGCCGAGGAAGCGCTGGATCGTGACGTCCTCGGAGTCGCCGAAGGTGTCGACGTTGGTGGAGTCGATGCCGAACTCCTCGGCCTGGATCGTGGCGAGCACGGCCCAGTTGACGGCCTGCGCCCACTCGGTGTCACCGTCGGCAACCGCCGGAGCCAGCGGCTCCTTGGAGAAGACCTCGGGCAGGATGGTGAGTGCCTCGGGCCCGTCCGGGAACTCGCTGCGCAGCGAGACGAGCTGGCTGCGGTCGGACGACCAGGCGTCGCACTGACCGGCGATGAACGCCTCCTGGATCAGCTCGACGCTCTCGAAGGCGCGAACCTCCCAGTCGAGGCCGAGCCTCGACGCCTCGTTGGCGGCGTTGCCCTCGGTCGTGGTGCCCTGGGCGACGCAGACGATCACGCCGTCGAGGTCGGTGATCGCGCCGAACTCGCTGTCGGTGGCGACCATGACGCCCTGGCCGTCGTAGAACGTGGTCGTCAGGAACGTCGCACCTTCGGCGCCGTCGCGGCTGGCGGTCCACGTGGTGTTGCGGACCAGCACGTCGATCTCGCCCGACTGCAGGGCGGTGAACCGGTCGGCGGTTTCCAGGTCGACCATGTCGACGGCCTCGGCGTCGCCGAGCACGGCGGCGGCGATCACACGGCAGAAGTCGCTGTCGAAGCCGACGTGGTCGCCCTCGGGCGTCAGGACGGCGAAGCCCGGAAGGGCGTCGCGTGTTCCGCAGCGCACGACGCCGGCTTCCTTGACCGCATCGAGGGTGGAGCCGTCGCTCTGCACGACCTCGACGGTGTCGTCGGGCGCATCGGTGGCATCGGGCGCATCGGGCGCGTCGGTGGCGTCGGGCGCTTCGGTGCCGTCGGGCGCGTCCGTGGTCGTCGTGTCGTCGTCGTCGCTCGTGCACGCGGCGCCGATCAAGGCCAGCGCCACCAGTGGAACGATCGCTCGTCTGGTCGTGATTCGCATGTTTTCCCCCTTGGTGACATCGCGCCACCGTGCGTTTCCCCTGTGGCAACCTGAAGGTCACCTGAGGACGAAGCTAGACGCCAGGCAACCGAGGAGCAAGGGCGTTGGTGCCACGGCTGGCTCCATCGGCCAGACTGTGTGACCATGACCGATGCCAGCGCCCTGCTCTCCGCCGTCGACGTCTCCACCGCTCGGTCGGTGCCCAGATCAGCGACCGCCACCGGCGTCGCCGTGGCAACGACGGGGGCCGTTCCCCGGCAGCTCGGCCTCTCCCGAGCGGCGCTGGAATCCAACGGTTTCACCGCCAAGCCGGGTCAGGTGCTGGCGATCCCCGACGGCGACGGCCTCACCGTGGCGGTCGGCGTCGGTGAGCCCGGTTCGATCGACGCCAACGCGCTGCGCTCGGCGGCGGCCGCGTTCGCTCGGGCCGCCTCGAAGCACGCCCATCTGGCGACCAACCTCGCCGACGTCGACGGCGTCGACGCCCGAGCCGCCGCTCAGGCCGTCGTCGAGGGCGTGTTGCTGGCCTCGTACCGGTACGTCGGGTTGAAGAACGACGAGACCGCCGGCTCCAAGCTCGAGTCGTTGGCGCTCGTCACGAGCGCCAAGCGCCAGAAGGCCGTCGACGACGGAGCGCAGCGTGGGCGCGTGGTCGCCTCGGCCGCCGCGCTCGCCCGGGAGCTCGCCAACACGCCCCCGACGTACCTGAACGCGAAGGACATCGCCGCCAAGGCCGTCGACGTCGGCTCGGCCAGCGGGTTGCACGTCGAGGTGTTCAACAAGGACCAGCTCGAACAGCTCGGCTGCGGCGGGTTGCTCGGTGTCAACCGGGGCTCGACCGAGCCGCCCCGGATGGTCAAGCTCACCTATTCGCCCCGCAACCCGACCGGGCACCTGGCGCTCGTCGGCAAGGGCATCATGTACGACTCCGGGGGCATCTCGCTCAAGCCGAGCGACGGCATGCACGCCGTGATGAAGATGGACATGTCCGGCGCCGCCGCGGTGCTGTCGACGATGTCCGCGCTCAAGGAACTCAAGTGCCGGACCAAGGTGACGGCCTGGCTGATGTGCACCGACAACATGCCCTCGGGCAGCGCCCTCAAGCTCGGTGACGTGCTGACGATGCGCAACGGCAAGACCGTCGAGATCCACAACACCGACGCCGAGGGACGTCTCGTGCTCGCCGACGGGCTCTCGCTCGCCGTCGAGGAGGAGCCCGACGCGATCGTCGACATCGCCACGCTCACCGGCGCCGTGCTGGGGGCACTCGGACCCGACATCGCCGGACTGCTCGGCACCGACCAGGCGCTGGTCGACCAGGTGAAGCAGCGCTCGGACGCGATCGACGAGCCGGTGTGGCAGCTTCCGCTGGAGAAGGATCGCTACCGCAAGCTGCTCGACTCGGTCGTCGCCGACATGAAGAACATCGGCGGGCCGTACGGCGGCACGATCACGGCATCGATCTTCCTCAGCGAGTTCGTCGGCGACGTGCCGTGGGCGCACCTCGACATCGCCGGGCCGATGAAGGTCGACGGCGACGAGGGCATCTACTCCAAGGGCGCCACCGGGTTCGGCACCCGCCTCCTGATCGACCTCGCCTGCAACTTCGCCCCGACCCGATGACAGGGGCAGGTCGCCCGAACCTGCTCTTCGTCATGAGCGACGACCACGCCGCTCATGCGATCTCCGCCTACAGCACGGCGATGGGGCGCCCGGTCATCAACGACACGCCCCATCTCGACCGCATCGCCGCGGAGGGGATGCGGTTCGACTCGTGCTTCTGCACGAACTCGATCTGCACGCCGAGTCGGGCATCGATCCTCACCGGCACCTACAACCACGTCAACGGCGTCACCACGCTCGTCACGCCGATGGACAACACGCTCGACACATTCCCCAAGCGGCTGCAGGCGGCGGGGTACCAGACGGCGATGTTCGGCAAGTGGCATCTCGGGCACGGCCCCGAGCACGACCCCACCGGATTCGATCGTTGGCGGGTGCTGCCGGGGCAGGGGCACTACCACAACCCGGTCATGCTGCAACCCCGCGACGACGGGCGCGGTCACACCATCGTCGAGCGGGGCGGTTACGTCACCGACCTGATCACCGACGACTCGCTGCGCTGGCTGGAGCGCCGCGATCCCGATCGTCCGTTCGCACTGCTGTGCCACCACAAGGCCCCGCACCGGTCGTGGGAGCCGTCGCGCGAGCACTTCTCGCTGTACGACGACGTCGACATCGCCGAACCCGACACGCTGTTCGACGACCACGAGGGCCGCGCCGAGGTCGTGCAGGCGATGCGGATGCGGATCATGGATCTCGACCCGGTCGTCGACCTGAAGGCGACGGTACCGGCAGGCCTGAGCGAGGACGACGAGATCCGGTGGCGCTACCAGCGCTACATCAAGGACTACCTGCGCACGATCGCCTCGATCGACGACAACGTCGGACGGATGCTCGACTGGCTCGACGGCAACGGCCTCGCCGAGAACACGATCGTGGTGTACACCTCCGACCAGGGGTTCTTCCTCGGCGATCACGGCTGGTTCGACAAGCGGATGATGTACGAGGAGTCGGTGGCCATGCCGCTGCTCGTGCGGTACCCGGCGATGGTCGAGCCCGGCTCGGTGTGCGACGACATCGCACTGAACGTGGACTTCGCCCCCACGTTCCTCGAACTCGCCGGCGTCGACGTGCCGGCCGAGGTGCAGGGCACCAGCCTCGCCCCGCTGCTGGCGGGCGAGCAGCCCGACGATTGGCAGCAGTCGATGTACTACCGCTACTGGATGCACGACGACGGGATCCACCGGGTGCCTGCCCACTACGGCGTCCGCACCCGCACCCACAAGCTCATCGGCTACTACAACGATCCGCTCGGCCAGCCCGGCGCCCGTGAGCCGGCGGTGCCGCCGGAGTGGGAGCTGTTCGATCTCGTCGCCGATCCCCACGAACTGCGCAACGTGATCGCCGATCCGGCATACCGCGACGTGGCGCTCGAGCTGCAGGCCGAGCTGGCGCGGCTGCAGGCCGAGGTCGGCGACGAAGCCCACGTCGATGCCGACGCCGAGCTGACCCGGCTACTCAACTCGCCTGGCTGAGCCGGAAGGCGTTGTCGGCGACCTCGGCGGCGACGGCGTCGGACACGCCGAGTGCGATCAGGTGGTGTTCGATCACCGCGGAGTCGTCGCCGAGGTCGAGCATGGTGGTCGCCAGGCGGTGTGCCCGGCTCAGCTCGTCGATCGAGACCGTGGCGCGTTGCCACTCGTGGTGTGCTGCCTGCAGCGGCTCGGGCATTCGCTGCAGATGTCGCAGCGTGACCTGGGGAATCCGTCGTCGGACGGCGAGGCCGTGGTCGACGGGGTGGGCGAGCCCGAACATCACGCACCGCTGCAACGCCTTGCTGAACGGCGACGACCGCGCCGGGTTGTAGCTCAACCCCATGGCCCGGGCGGTGTGGTGCAGGTCGAGTTCGTAGCCGTGGGGTGACTCGTCGAGCCCGGCAGCGAGGCGTCGGATCAGCCAGGTGGCCGTCGGCCCGAGCACGCCGAGCCAGAACATCTCGACATAACGCGAGCGCGGGTCGACCCCGACCTCGTCGACGACGGGGTCGATCCACGGCACGACCGTGAGGTGCGCCGGCGGTGCTCCGGGCTCGACGCCGTGACCGGTGAAGGTGGGCGGGTGGGCGGGCGTGGCGTCGGACATGGCATCTCCCTCGACGACGGCGTTCGGGAGGAGTCGGTCACCGCAGCAGTGGGACCCGTGACTGCCGGAGCGGAAACGAGTTGCCGGCGAGGTTCAGCGCGACGGTCGCAGACTCAGCGCTGGGTGGTGGCGGTGGGCCACAGTGCCGCGACCAACTGGATCAGCATCGCCCGCTGGCGGTTGACGACCGCCGTCGACTCCTGCACCAGCGTCGGGTCCGGTGGCTCCTGGGCGCGCAGGCGCAGGTTGGTGTCGAGCGACGTGGCGAGCGCCGTCATCGTCCTGCTCAGGCCGGACCAGGCGTCGCCACCACCGTTGACGAACTGCTGTTGGGCACCGATGGCGACATCGTCGAGGCGTCGCCGTTCGCTCACCCAGCGCTGCTGCGCATCGGCCGGCGGCACCGCGAAGAGCTCGAGGGCGAGGTGGTCGTGGATCCACTGGGCATTGGTCAACAGCGCGATCTGCGCAGACGGCGTGGGAGGAACCGTCGGCGCGGTTCGCCCGTCGGGCTTCGACCGCCGACCGGCCAGCGCACCGATGACCACCGCGGCGAGCACGAGCAGCCCGATGCCGAGCAGGATCGGCACGAGGGAGGAGTCGTCGGGTGCGATCGGGTTCGGCGTGACGGGTGCGTCCGGCTCCGGGTCGGGCTCTGGCGCTGGCTCCGGCTCGGGCTCTGGCGCTGGCTCGGGTTGGGGCTCGGGTTGGGGCTCGGGCTCCGGCGCTGCGGTCTCGCCGTCGCCGTTGCCGGGCTCGTCGGGGTCGGGCGCGGCGGTGGCGGCAGGGGTGCCCGTGTCGTCGGGTCGGAGATTGCTGATCGGGCCGTCCTCGTCACAGCCCAGCAGGGCAATCGACGTGGCGGCGACGAGCAGGACCAACGACCGTGAACGCACGGTGCGACCATACCGCTGCTGCGGATCAGCCGGCGATGATGTGGTCGAGGGTGAGCTCGGGTTCGTTCTGTTCGATTCGGGCGAGCGCGTACTTGTTCTCGAACAGCGCGACGAGGTGGCCGTCGGACCGGGCCAGGATCCGCACGCCGGGCTTCTCTCGCAGGACGTCCGCTGACTCCTTGTCGGTCAGGCGGATCGCCTGGTACGGCGCCGACGACAGCTCGATCGGGGCGTTGAACTCGATGTCGAGTCGGTTGGCGAACACGTCGAACTGCAGCTGTCCGACGGCCGCGAGCACCGGCGACGCATCGCCCCAGTCGGGATCCTTCAGCACCTGGACGACACCCTCCTCGTTGAGCTGGTCCAGGCCCTTGCGGAACTGCTTGGTCTTGGCGGTGTCGACCGGGCGGGCGGTGGCGAACACTTCCGGGGCGAACGCCGGAATCGCCGGGAACCGCACGGGCGGGCCGGTGTCGTCGTAGAGCGAGTCACCGATGTTCAGCCCGGTCGCGTTGACGAGGCCGACCACGTCGCCGGGAAACGCCTCGTCGACGGTCGTGCGTTCGGCGCCGAACACGGTCGACGCGTACTTCGTGGCGAAGGGCCTGCCGGTGCGGGCGCAGGTCATGACCATGCCGCGATCGAACCGGCCGGAACAGATGCGGGCGAACGCGATGCGGTCACGGTGGTTGCGGTCCATGTTGGCCTGCACCTTGAACACGAACGCCGAACACGGCTCGTCGAGGTGGCGGGGCTTGTCGTCGACGTCGAGGCGCGGCATCGGGGCCGGGGCGAGGTCGACGATGGCGTCGAGCAGATGGCGCACCCCGAAGTTGGTGAGCGCCGAGCCGGCGAACACCGGGGTCGACTCCCCGGCGAGGAACGACGGGAGGTCGACGTCGGCCTCCATGGCACTGAGGAGTTCGGTCTCCTCGGTGCTCTTGGTCCACGCCGGACCTTCCTCGGCGGCGGCGCGTTCGGCCGGCACGTCCTCCTCGGGCGCGATCCGGCTGCCGCGAGCGGTGCGGGTGAAACGGGTGAAGACGTCGGTGCGGCGGTCGATCACGCCGCGCAGGTCACCGAACGATCCGACCGGCCACGTCGCCGGAGTCGGCCGCAGGCCGATCTGCTCCTCGATCTGGTCGAGCAACTCCAGCGGCTCCATGCCCGGGCGGTCGAGCTTGTTGAGGAACGTGATCACCGGCAGGTGGCGTGATCGGCAGACCTCGAACAGCTTGAGCGTCTGGGGTTCGATGCCCTTCGCCGAGTCGAGCACCATCACCACCGCATCGACCGCCGACAGCACCCGGTAGGTGTCCTCGGAGAAGTCGCGGTGGCCCGGCGTGTCGAGCAGGTTGAGCTCGTGGTCGCGGTACGGGAAGTTGAGCGCCGTCGACGTGATCGAGATGCCGCGCTTCTGTTCCATGTCCATCCAGTCCGACGTCGCCGCCCGCCGGCCCTCGTGGGCCTTGACGGCGCCGCCGGAGGTGATCGCACCGGCGTACAGCAGGAACTTCTCGGTGAGGGTGGTCTTGCCCGCGTCGGGGTGGCTGATGATCGCGAACGTGCGCCGACGCGCGGCTTCGCTGAGCACCTGAGCGGACATCTCGTCGAGGCTACCGTCGCGCTGTGATCTCCCGAGTGCGTCTGGCCGAGCAGATGGATCGCGAGCTCCGGCGTTTCGTCGAACTGCATCAGGAGTCGGCCGAACTCGCCGACGCATCGAGTACGTCGACCCGGCACTCGACCGCGGGATCCTCATGACCCCGTTCCACAACATGGCGCTGCTGTCGCCGGCCCACACCGATGCCGACGTCGACCGCCACACCCAGGTGTTCGGCGCTGCCCTCGCCGCCCTCACGTGACTTCCTCGGCGATGAGCGAACCGCCCGCACAGCGGCCGTTCGCTCATCGATGGTCAACATGGTTCGTCGAGTGGATGATGTCGCCGCAGGTTGCCGACAGGTCCGCAGGGGGACCAGAGTGGCAGGCGTGTCCGTCGACCTGATCGCCGCTGCCCGGGAGGCGCTCGAGACCGCCCGGCGGGTCGTCGTGCTGACGGGTGCCGGGATCTCGACCGACTCCGGCATCCCCGACTTCCGGGGCCCGAACGGGCTGTGGACGAAGAACCCGGCAGCGGAGAAGGCGTCGAACATCGAGTACTACCTCCGCGACCCCGAGGTGCGGGTTGCGGCGTGGCAGAACCGGCTGCACACGCCGGCCTGGACCGCCGTGCCGAACCACGGACATGCGGCGATCGTGGAGCTGGAGCGGCGGGGCCGACTCCACGGCCTGATCACCCAGAACATCGATGGCCTGCACCAGAAGGCCGGCAACGACCCTCACCGGGTGATCGAAGTGCACGGCACGGTGTGGTTCACGCGGTGCTGGGAGTGCGAGGACCGGCGTCCGATGGCGGAGTCACTCGACCGTGTGCGTTCGGGCGAGGTCGACCCGCCGTGTCTCGTGTGCGGTGGCATCCTCAAGAGCGACACGATCAGCTTCGGCCAGGCGCTCGTGCCCGAGGTGATCGACCGGGCGTTGCGCGTCAGCGAGGAGTGCGACGTGATGCTCGCCGTCGGCTCGACGCTCAGCGTGTTCCCGGCCGCCAACTGCGTGCCGCGGGCGAAGTCTGCCGGTGCCCAGGTGATCATCGTCAACGGCGACGAGACCGCCATGGATCGCTTCGCCGACTGGCTGCTCGTCGGCCCGATCGGCGAGATCCTGCCGGCACTCGTCGGCTGAGCGACGCGAGCGATGAGATTCCGGGCCGGCAGGTGGGCCGGCATCTCATCGGTGGAGATGGTGGTGGTGTTTGAATCCCGACTGAGTCGGTAGGCTTTCTTGTCATGGCAACGTTCCGAGACCTGCTCGCCGCTGCGAAGTCCGAGATTCGCGAGGTCGACCCCGAGGGCGCCGCCGCCCACATCGAGGCCGGCGCGGTCGTGCTCGACGTGCGTGAACCCGACGAATACGAAGAGGGCGCCCTGCCCGGTGCGATCCACATCCCCCGCGGGCACCTCGAAGCCCAGATCGAGAACCGTCTCGCCGACAAGGACGCGCCGATCGTCGTCTACTGCGCCGGTGGCGTTCGATCCGCCTTCGCCGCCAAGACGCTCGCCGAGCTCGGCTACCGCGACGTCGAGTCGATGGAGGGTGGCTTCGGCCGGTGGAAGGACGAGGGTCGTCCGTGGACCACGCCTGCCACCCTGACGCCCGAGCAGAACAACCG
>JAWLFC010000161.1:0-5059 GCA_041685755.1 Ilumatobacteraceae bacterium | reverse complement strand
TTTGCAAGCAGGGGGTCGTGGGTTCGATTCCCATCGTCTCCACCAGGTCTGACCAGGCGTGACAGCCTGATCGGTGAGGCTGGCGTACCAGTGTCGAGCGCCGATCTCACCGATCTGATGAGTCCGACCTGGTCCCGCCGGTCAGGTCGCGTCGGCGAGCTGTCCGGTGCCGGTGGCCGCGGCGCCGCGAACCCGTGCGCGCAGCGCGACGACGGCGGCGATCACGAGAGCGACGAACGTCAGGCCGGTCGCCCAGCCCTCGAACACCCGGCCCGGGCTCCACGCCCACAGCACCAGGAGCAACACGACGGTGCCGCCGGCCACGGCGCCGGCGGAGAGGTCGAACACCGGTGTCAGCGTCTGGCGGATGGCGATGGCCCAGCGGTGCTCGCCGAGGAGCCAGGCGAACCCGGCGATGAGGATGCCGTAGATCAGTGCTGCCCAGCCCATCTGCCGCAACAAACCCGTCGCGACGCCGGCGGTGAGGTCGGCGGCTGATCGATTCGCCGGGTTCTCGACGAGTGCATCGAGCAGGACCCGCCGTGCGACCGCCTGCGCCAACAGGACCACGAGGCCGACGCCGGCGAGACTCCACCCGACCGTCCCCAGCATCTGTCGTCGTCGTTCGCGGGCGAGATACACCGCCAGGGCGTAGAGCGCGAGGACCACGACGAAGAGGAACCAGGACAGCACGTCGAGCACCTGCACCGTCTGCTGCGCTGCGTCGAGATCGTCGGACTCGAAGATCACGATCCGACCGGCGTCCTCGGGGATCTGTTCGAGTCGCTCCGCCGCCACCCCGAATCGCTCCCCGATCGAGACGACCATCGGTCGGAGTTCGAGCGCGACGACTCCCTCGGCGGTGGTGAGGCCGGTTCGGGTCTCGTCGCGGAGGATGTTGACGAGCGCTTCGTGGGCGGTGCGATTGGCCGTCTCCCACAGCGTCTGGAAGCGGTCGGACACCAGGAGGCGTTCGACGCCGGTGGTGAGCGGATCTCGCAGGGCGCCGGAGACCAAACCGGCCAGCCCCTGGAGTTCGGGTGGCAGTCGCTCCTCGACTGCGGCGCCGACGTCGGCCCGCTCGTAGAGCGAGTCGATCAGGAAGTCGGCCAAGGCTGCCTGGACGTCCGGTTCGGCGACGAGCCCGGTCGAGGCATCGACCCACTCGTCGGTGTCGAGCAGCTGGCTGCGCGTCCACACGGTGAACACCGACACGATCGCGAGCACCGTGGCGATCCCGACGATCACGCCCGGCCACCGTGAACTGCCGGTTGCTCCGGAGTGATCGACGACGGCGTCCGAGCCGTCGGATGGCTCTGGCTTCCCGTCGGTCATCACTCGGCGCCGGTCGGTCGGTCCACGATGCTCTTCGCCATCGTGTGGACGGTAGTCGTGGAGAGGGTTGGCTCGGGGAGAATGGTTCTCGTTCCGTCTCCGGCCGACCCGTGACGGCGACGGAGCTACGGTTCGGTCATGGCGCCCCTCGATCGTCGACGACCACACCACCGAGCTCTGGGGCGCTCTCGTGCCGGTGCTGTCGGAGCCCAGCCCCGCTGATCACGCTCCCCGATGCGGGAGTCCGAGGGCTGGTTCATCCGTCCCGACCCCGACGACGCTGGCCATCACACTGGCCCGTCCATCGGGTGAGACCAAGTACATTCCGATGAGGCGCAGCCCACGACCAGTGGCGACAGCATCGAGCCCACAGGAAGGATGTAACCATGTCGGGCGACCACCGAATCGAATGCCTCTACCTGTCCCAGGAGGACCTCCTCCGGGCGGGTTGTCTCGATCTCGATCTGGCCATGTCGGCGGCCGAGGAGGCCATGCTCTCCTTCCGCGACGGCTCGATCCTGTTCCCCGAGAAGATCGTCCAGATCTTCGACGAATCGACCCAGGAGCGCATCAACTGCCTGCCGGCAACGCTGCTTCCCGAGAAGATCTGCGGGATGAAGTGGGTGTCGGTCTTCCCGCGGAATCCGGTCCAGCACGGCGCGCAGAATCTGTCGGCGGTCGTCGTGCTCTCGGAGATCGAGCGGGGATTCCCGATCGCCTTCATGGACGGCACCTTGTGCTCGAACGTGCGGGTCGGAGCGATGGGTGGCGTCGCCGCGAAGCACTTCGCCCGGTCCGACTCGGCGAGCATCGGCTTCATCGGTGGCGGTGAGCAGGCGAAGATGCACCTGATCGCGATGAAGACGGTCGTGCCATCGCTGCGGGAGTGTCGAGTCAGCGACAAGTACGAGAGCGAAGAGCAGTTGTTCGTCGAGCAGATGGGATCGATCTTCCCCGACATGACGTTCGTCCGGGCGGGCGGCGACGGTGAGGTGGCGATGCGTGGCGCCGACATCCTCGTGACGGCGACGAGCGCGCAAGCGCCGCTCCTCAAGGCCGACTGGATGAAGCCCGGCGCTTTCTACAGCCACATCGGCGGTTGGGAGGACGAGTACGCGGTCGCCGCGCAATGCGACACGATCGTGTGCGACGACTGGGAGACGGTGAAGCACCGCACCCAGACGCTGAGCCGCATGTACCAGGACGGAGAACTCACCGACGACGACGTGAGCGCCGACCTCGTCGAGGTCGTGGCCGGCGAGAAGCCGGGCCGTCGGTCACCGGACGAACGGGTGTACTTCAACGCGGTCGGCCTGGCCTACGTCGATGTGGCGATCGCCCACGCGATGTACCGCCGGGCCGTCGAGGCCGGAGCGGGGACGACCTTGGCCATCCAGCAGGAGATGATCTTCGAGCACGCCGATCTGGCTGACCTGGTCCGCATCTGAGGAGACTCGACGGACGAGGGCGTCGCAGGTCAGCTGCTCGTTGCACGTCGCGGCGGTGGTCGACCCGGAGCACGGCGACTGTGCCCTCGGCCGAGGCCGCCGACGACCAGGTCGACGAGTTCGGCGGTGGCGGCGACGCGACCCGGGCCGGGCGGCTCGGTGAGGACGACCTCGTGTACGGCAGCGTCGACGGCGGCGACGACGAGCCGGGCCCGCAGACGGGGATCGCGCCCACCACTTCCGGTCCGGGACAGGTGCCACGACACCTCCGACACGATCGCCTCGGTGAACTGCTCGAGGCGCTCTGTCAGCGCCGGCGTGCGCGGACAGTCCGAGAACAAGATGGCATGCAGCCGGGAGGTGTCGTTCAGCTCCACCGTGAGTTCGACCAGCGACCGGACGGTGTCGCCCAGATCAGGTTCCTCGTCGCGTCGCCGCGCCAGGTGGCCGCCGAAGCGTTCGGCGGCGTCACCGAGGTGATGCTCGGCCAGCGCGACCAGGAGTGAGTCCTTGTTCGGGAAGTACTGGTAGAGCGAACCGATCGACACCCCGGCCTCCGCGGCGACGTGGTTCGTCGTCGTCGCGCGGTACCCGCGCTCGTCGAAGATGCGAGCAGCCGCGCCCAGGATCCGGTCGACGGTCTCGGCGGAGCGGATCTGACGTGGTCGTTTGCGGGGTTCGGCGGTGGTGGGGCGGGGCATGGATCCACGACGAAATGCGAGTTGCGCAGAATGTGAGCGTTGCTCACAATAGCGGTCATGACCACTCCTCGGACGATCCGACGCTCCACCGACCTCGACGCCGCCCCCGATCTGGTGTGGGCCGCCGTCCGGAGTCCCCAGGCCTTCCGGTTCGTCACCCGCGGCCTGCTCGACTGGCGCCCACTGCGCGGTCGGGTCGAACCATGGCGAGAGGGCGAGGAGGCGACGGGGTGGCTCCTGCTCGGCGGTGTGCTGCCGTTCTCGCGTCACCGGATCCGGATCGCGGAGATCGACGACCGTCGTCGCGTCCTGCGTTCCGACGAGTCGGGCGGCCTGATCCGCTCGTGGCGCCACGACATCTTCGTCGAGCCGCTCGACGGTGACCGCACCCGGTACACCGACGTGATCGCGATCGATGCCGGACTCCTCACGCCCGCCGTCGCGGTGTTCGCCTGGTGCTTCTACGGCGAACGTCAGCGGCGCTGGCGCATCCTCGCCGAGGTCCTGGCCGGAACCGACGGCGCCCGACGCCTCGTCGTGGATGCCGCTCGGGCTGCCTCCTGAGCGGCATCGGTCGATTCCCGATTCGGAGTCCTGCCACTGCTCATGGCATCGTCGTGGCGGCGTACCAGATCGATCGCCGGAGGGGGAGAAGCATGGTGACATCACGATCGGGGATCTCGCGGCGTCGTGCCGTCGCGTCGGGCCTGGCGGCAGCGCTGTTCGTGGCGGCCTGCTCGAGCGACGACTCGTCGGAGTCGGCGGACACGACGACCGCCGACCCGACGGTGCCGACGACCGACACTCCCGACACGACCGAGACAGCACCGACGACCGAACCGACGCCGGTCGTGACGGAGGATCGTGCGTTCTACATCCTTCCGCCCGGCAACTACGGCGGCCTGCCGGTCAACGACGACTCGCTCGATCAGCTCCCGCTCTACGACGCGCTGACCCCGCTGCGCGGTGACGTGACCGACGACGACATCGAGGCCAACTTCCTGCCCCAGGACTTCGAACCGGTCGGCCCCACCCGGGAGGAGGACACCGGTCGTGCCGGCACGACCATCGTCTACGACGATTTCGGCGTCCCCCACATCACCGGCGAGACCCGCGAGGACCTGGCGTTCGGCGCCGGGTGGGTCACCGCCCGCGACCGGGCGCTCCTGCTCGACCTCGGCCGCGGCGCATCGCGCGTCGCCGTCGCCGATGTTCCCGGCATCGATGCGTTCTCGCTCGTCACCAGCGGGCAGCCGTTCGTGCCCAGCGTCGCCGCCGAGCAGCTCGTCACCGATCAGGTCGAGCTGATCCGCGAGACCTACGGCGAGGAGGGTGAGGAGATCATCGCCGACGCCCAGGCCTACGTCGACGGCGTCAACGCCTACTCCGAGGCCAACGGCGTCGAGCGGGAACCGTTCACCGTCAACGACGTGGTCGCCGTCACCGCCCTCATCGGCTCGATCTTCGGTGCCGGCGGCGGCAGCGAGGCCGGCAACGCCGAGTACCTGTCGACCCTGCAGGCAGCCCTCGGTGCCGAGCAGGGGCGGGCGGTGTGGGAGGACCTGATGCCCGACT
>JAWLFC010000001.1:24331-133415 GCA_041685755.1 Ilumatobacteraceae bacterium | reverse complement strand
TGGATCAACTTCCCGTGGAGCGACAGGGATCCGGTCGCCAAGCGGGAGTGGTCGGTCAAGGACGCCTGACCGCGCAACCTCGATCAGGCGGGTGCGGGGAACGCTCGTCGCTGAGCCTGCTGCAGGCGTTCCTGGAGGCGCTTGGGGGGCACGATGCCGAGCAGTCGGTCGTCGTCCCACACGGTGACCACCGGCCGCAGCGGGTTGAGGCGGGGGAGCACTGCCGCCAGGTCCTCGTCGGGTGACGCCTTGGCGAGCTTGGTGAACGGCACCATCAGCTGGGTGAGCATCACCAGCGCCCGCCGTTCGGAGGGCACGGCCCAGAGCTGCTCTTCGAGCACGAGGCCGTCGAGATGGCCGGCCTCGTCGACCACGGCGACGGCGCCGGCCGAGCCGAGGCGCTGGCGCTGCCAGATCATCGAATCGGCGTCCATGTCGGAGCCGGCGTGGGCGATGCCGAACCAGGTCAGGTCGCGCACCTTGATGCCCGCGAGCTGTTCGCTGACGTACGACGCCATGATCTCGGCACGGGCGTTCATGGCGATGAAGATGCCGGTGATCAGGATGAACACGCCGAACTGGCCGTTGAGCATCAGCACGACGCCGATCCCGGCGACGCTCCAGCCCAACACCCGTCCGGCGTTGCCGGCGTCGCGCATCGCCCGGTACTTGTCGCCGGTCTGTGCCCATCGCACGGCCCGGAGCACCCGGCCGCCGTCGAGCGGGGCGCCGGGCAGCATGTTGAACACCGCCAGGATGCCGTTCACGAGGGCGATCCAGAGCAGCACGGTCGACTGCAGCGCGACTGCGCCGCCGAAGGCGGTGACGGCGATGGCGAGGCTGACCAGCGGGCCGGCGACGGCGATGAACCCGTCGGATCGCGCTGTGGGCGGCTCGCGATCGAGCTGGGCGACGCCGCCGAGCGCCCAGAGGTCGATCGACTTGGTCTGGACCTCGTAGCGGCGGGCGACGAGTGCGTGACCGAACTCGTGGGCGAGGATCGAGGCGAAGAACGCCACGGTGGCGATGACACCCGGGACGATGCCGAGCTGCATGGCGAGGTTGACACCGATGAACGCGGCGACGAGTGCCATGCTCCAGTGGGCCCGAACCGGGATGCCGGCGTAGGTGCCCAGGGGGAGCGAACCGGTGGTCATGGCGGGGGAGTGCTCCTTTCGAAGAACACGTCGGAAGATGATTGTACGTCTGTCAACCGTCGCCGTGACCGCGGCATTCCGGCCGGACGCCCTGGCCGGTGAGCTGTCTCACGACCGCTGCTCGAGGATCACCGTGGCGCAGTTGCGGCCGCTGGCACCCCACACGCCGGCACCGGGGAACGTCGCCGCCCCGGTGAGGTAGAGCCCGTCGACGGCGGTCTCGTACTCGGTCAGCTCCGGGTGCTCGTTGCGGAACACCGCGAGCGGGCCCCCGGCGAAGCTGGTCGCGTGGCCGGCGGGCAGATGGAAGTCGCGTTCGTAGACGTCCGGGGTCATCGCCCGCCACTCGACGATCGAGTCGAGGAACCCCGGCTCGCACAGCTCGGCGAACGTCTCCAGCCACCGCCGCGGCTCGGTGGGCTCGTCCCATCCGCCGGCGAAGCCGAACGGGGTGAAGAGCGCTTCGAGGCTGAACACGTGCCGTCCTTCCGGCGCCATGGCCGGATCGAGCAGCGTGGGCACGTTCACGAGCATCCCCGGGAGGTCGAGGATCTCGCCGCGCCGCATCAGGCGGGCGCCGTGGTCGATCTCGGCGAGGGTCGGAGCGATCACGGTCGTCGACCCGAGCGGCCGGTCGGTGCCGCGCAGCACCGGCGCCTCGGTGAGCACGGCGTCGATCTTCGACTCGTAGCCCTGGTCGTGGCGGGCGCACTCCCAGCGGCGCACGAGCTCGGTCGCCGACGGGGGCGGATTGCGCAGCCAGCGCAGGAACGTGTCGTGGGGGTTGCACGCCGAGACCACGACCGGTGCGGTGATCTCGGTGCCGTCGACCAGGGCGATGCCCGTCACGCGCTCGCCGCTGCACATGATCGTGTCGACCGCACTCGCGGTCCGCAGGCTGCCGCCGGAGCCCTCGAAGGCGGCGAGCAACGAGCGGGGCACCTCGCCACTGCCCCCGACCGGGCGACCGACGGTGCTCACGTGCCGCATGGCGTGCGTCAGCGCTCCGAGGCCGCTGCCCGGCAGCTCCGGCGAGATCCCCCACACCATCGGCCCCGTGAGCGCACACGGCCCCATGATCGCCTCGTCGTCGAAGAACGAGCGCAGCATGTCGGCGGTCGAACGACGCGACCACGTCATCAGGGTGCCCGCTCCGCTCAGGCGGCGCCGCAGCGCCAGGCGGGTCAGCCCGGCGACGGTCGGGGGTTCGCTCGCAGCCTCGAACACCATCTCGACCGCCGGCATCGCCGCCGCGGCGTAGCGCCGGTAGCCGTCGACCTGGGACGGGAAGTGGACGGCGAGGTCGTCGAGCGTTGCGTCGAGGTCGTGATGGAGCGACCAACCGCGGCCCTGCGCCGCACTCGGCCACGAGAAGTTGTGCTGGGCGGGTTCGACGTCGAGATAGGCGAGGCCGTGATCGGCCAGCCGGAGCTCGTCGATCACGGGGGTCGTCCGGAACGTCAGGTGGTCGCAGTTGCAGATGTTGACCGTCGCGCCGGCGAACGGCTCGCTGGCTGCGGTGCCGCCGACCCCGGCGCGGGCTTCGACCAGCAGCGTCGACATGCCGCCGCGGGCGAGGTAGGCAGCCGTGACCAGCCCGTTGTGGCCGGCGCCGATCACGATCGCGTCGAAGTCCGGGGTCGCGTCGCCGTTCGTCACGCCGACAGTCTCTCGCAGTTCGATGTCGGCGCCGTGTCCGGCGCGTAACGTGCCGGTGTGTCCTCTCCGCCCGATTCGTCCCGCAACCTGGCCGAGCTGCGGGCCCCGGAGTTCGCACGGCTCGTCGGGCCGTCGAGCATCCTGGTCCAGCCGCTCGGCGCCGTCGAGCAGCACGGCCCCCACCTGCCGTTCAACACCGACCTGCTGATCGCCGACCGGGTGGCGGCCGCCGCCGTCGAGCGCGTCGGGGAGGAACTCGACGTGTGGCTCCTGCCGCCGCTCGCGTACACCAAGTCGAACGAGCACGCCTGGTCGGCGGGGACGATCTGGCTGTCGGCGACGACGCTGTTGGCCGTGCTCGACGACATCGGCCGTTGCGTGGCCGCGACGGGCGCCCGCAAGCTCGTGTTCTTCAACGGCCACGGCGGCAACTCCGCCCTCGTCGGTGTCGCCAACCGCGAACTCCGCCTCGCTCATGGGCTGATGACCTTTCTCGCCCACCCCGGAGTGCCGCCGGACCAGGGTGGTGCGTCCGGTGCCGGCGAGCTCGGCATGGGGATCCACGGAGGCACCGACGAGACGTCGCTGATGCTGCACCTCGCACCGGAGCTCGTCGACATGGACCTCGCCGTTCGCAACGTGCCCGAGGCACTCGCCGCGAACCGCCACGTGCGCTTCGGCGGACCCGTCGGTTTCGGCTGGCTGTCGAACGACTTCGGCCCCGACGGCCACATCGGCGACCCGACCACGGCGACCGCCGAGGCCGGCGCGACCCTCTTCGCCGGCGCCGTCGAGGCGTTCTGCGAGGCGCTCGCCGAGATCGCCCGCTTCGAGTTGCCGGCATGAGCACCGAGGCGAACGACAGCGCCGACACCGGCGACGTCGGCGCCCTGCGCATCGACCGCAACCGGCTGTCGGCCCGGATCGACGAGCTCGGCCAGATCGGACGCATCGACGGGCCGAACGGCGCATGGGGCAACGCCCGCCTGGCGTTGACCGACGCCGACCGCGACGGCCGCGACCTCGTCGTCGCCTGGATGCGCGACCTCGGCCTCGACGTCGTCGTCGACGCGATCGGCAACGTGATCGCCACCCGGGCCGGCGCCGACCCGACGCTGGCCCCGGTGATGACCGGCTCGCACATCGACACCGTCGGGACCGGCGGACGCTTCGACGGGAACCTCGGCGTGCTCGCCGGCCTCGAGGTCGTCGAGACGCTCGACCGCCACGGCGTCGTCACCGAACGCCCACTGCAGGTGGCGTTCTTCACCGACGAGGAGGGCTCACGATTCGCTCCCGACATGCTCGGCAGCCTCGTGTTCGCCGGTGGGATGGCCCTCGAGGACGCGCTCGACATCACCGCCGCCGACGACGGCGCCCGTCTCGGCGACGAACTCGAGCGCATCGGCTACGCCGGCTCGCTGCCGTGCCCGACGGCGCGTCCGCCGCACGCCTTCGTCGAGCTGCACATCGAGCAGGGGCCGATCCTCGAGGCCGAGGCCACCACGATCGGGGTCGTCGAGTCGGTGCAGGGCATCTCGTGGACCGAGATCGTGATCGACGGTCAGTCGGCCCACGCCGGAACCACACCGATGCACCTGCGCCACGACCCGGCGTACTGCGCAGCGGCGATCGCGACGTTCGTGCGCGATCTCACCCGTCGCCTCGGCAACGACCAGGTCGGGACCGTCGGACGGATCGAGCTGTACCCGAACCTGGTCAACGTCGTGGCGTCGAGCGCCGTGCTGACCGTCGACCTGCGCAACACCGACGAGCGCCGACTCCAGGAGGCCGAAGCCCTGTTGGCCTCGTTCCTCGACGAGTTGGCCGGCGCCGAGGGGGTGACGATCGAGACCCGGTCGCTCTCGCGGTTCGAGCCGGTCGTGTTCGACCACGGCCTCGTCGACGTGGTCGAGGCAACGGCGTCACGCCTCGGTCACTCGACGAGACGGGTGGCGAGCGGCGCCGGCCACGACGCCCAGATGCTGGCCCGGATCTGCCCGGCGGCGATGATCTTCACACCGAGTGTCGGCGGGCTGAGCCACAACATCGCCGAGTTCACCCACGCCGACGATCTCGAGGCCGGTGCGAACGTGCTGCTGCACGTCCTGCTGGACCGCCTCGGCGTCGCCGACAGCTGAGCGTCACCGGCAGCTCAGGTTCACTGGCGGGACTGCGTCGCCCACTTCCCGACGACGCGGTTGCCCAGCCAGCCGAACAACGCGAACACGACGACGCCGAACATGCAGGCCAGCAGCACGCTGGCGAGCAGTTCCTCGCCTCGCAGCCGAGCAGCGTAGAGCTTGATCAGCTGTCCGATGCCCACTTCGCCCTGTCCGAACAGGAAGTCTCCGACGATGGCGCCGATCACCGCCAACCCGGCCGAGATCCGCAACCCGGTGAAGATCGCCGGCAGTGCCGCCGGGAACATGAGCTTGCGCATTCGCGTCCAACGGTTCGCGTTGTGCAGGGTGAACAGGTCGTGCATGCCCTGGTCGGCCGACAGCAGCCCGAACAGGCTGTTGGCGAGGATGGGGAAGACCGCGATGAGTACGCACACCACGACACGCGACGTCTGGTCGTATCCGAACCAGAAGCCGATCAACGGCACGATGGCCAGGATCGGCATCGACTGGAGGATGACCATGTACGGGAAGATGGCCCGTTCGATCAGCTTCGACTGGCTCATGGCGATCGCGAGACCGAGCCCGATGGCCGTCGCGATCGCCAGTCCGATGAGCGCGATCTGCGCCGTGTTCCACAGCGCCGTGAGCATCTCCGACAGGTTGGACCAGGTGAGGAACCCCACCAGCAGCACCTCGTGTGGCGGCTTGAGCAGGAATCGTCGTTCGTCGCTGAGTACGAGGTAGCTGATGGCGTACCAGATGCCGATGATCAGAGCGCCGGCGACCAGCGGCGGCACCAGGATGCTCCAGACCGACTCACGCGAGCGGGTGTGGACCCCCGACACCGAACCGAGCGTGGTCGACGACGCGGGGAGGATCTCGTGTTCGGCTTCGGCCTCGGTCGGTCGGGCGGTGTCGACGGCGCTGTCGTGCACCTCGTCGCGCAGGTCGCTCACGCGTGGGCTCCTCTCAGGGCGTGGCTGATCTCGCCACTGATGCGGGCGAACTCGGGCTCGAAGCGCAGATCGGGTTCCCGTGGGTACGCGAAGGGGATCTCGAACTCGGCCACCAGACGGCCGGGGCGGGCCGACATCACGAGCACCTTGGTCGACAGGAACACCGCCTCGCTGATCGAGTGCGTGATGAACAACCCGGCGAAACGTTCTCGTTGGAACAGCGCCAGGGTCTCCTCGTTGAGCCGTTCACGAGTGATCTCGTCGACGGCGCCGAAGGGTTCGTCGAACAGGAACAGTGGGGGCTCCAACGTGAGTGTCCGTGCCAGCGACGCCCGCATCCTCATGCCCCCCGACAGCGACTTGGGGTAGTGATCCTCGAACCCGCCGAGCCCGACGAGCTCGATGGCCTGCGCGGCCCGTGCCGCCCGGGTCGCCCGGTCGAAGCCGTGCAGCTCGGCGAGCAGCTCCACGTTCTGGCGCACGGTCCGCCACGGGAGCAGGGTCGCGTCCTGGAACACGTAGCCGATCTTCGAACGGTCGACGATCACCTCGCCGGCGGTCTGTTCGAGCAGGCCGGAGGCGATCTTGAGCAGCGTCGACTTCCCGCACCCCGACGGTCCGACGATCGTGATGAACTCGTTCGGCCGGACCTCGAAGCTCACGTCGTCGACGGCGTGGGTGCCGTCGGGGAAGACCATGGAGATGTCCTGGAACGCGAGCGTGGCGTCGAGGCTGGTCACGGCTCGGACGGTTGGCGTGGTGGTCATGGTGCTCTTTCGTGGAGCAGTGCGTGGCAGCCCGAGGCGACGCAGCGTCGATCGGTCACCCGGTCAGCGAACTCCCGTCGACAGTAACACCGGCGGCCGCGACGCCGCGATCCCCGTCGGGCGCGAAACAGAGTGTTCACAGAGTCGTCGCCGCGCGTGTCGAGCCGTCGTGAGAGTCGGGCCCTAGGCTCCGGCGTGCTCCACCCGGAGCGTTCCATCAAGGGGAGAGACAATGACAAGCAGGAGAATGGTGAAGCTGGCCTCGGTGCCGTTGGCGCTGGCGCTGGTCGCAGCAGCGTGTGGATCCGACGACGACGACGAAGGTGGTGCCGACACCACCGACGCCGTCGACACGACCGATGCCACCGAGACGACCGACGGTGGCGCCGGCGGCGAGCTCGAAGGAGCGCTCGCCGGTGTGTGCCCGGATCCGGTCGTCATCCAGACCGACTGGTTTCCCGAGTCCGAGTACAGCGCGACCTATCAGTTGATCGGCGACGACTACACGGTCGACGCGCAGAGCAAGACGGTGTCCGGCAGCCTGGTGGCGTCCGGTGGCGTCGACACCGGCGTCGACGTCGAGGTGCGCACGGGCGGCCCGGCGATCGGCTTCTCGCCGGTGCACAGCACGCTGTACACCGACACCTCGATCACCCTGGCCTACACCAGCCTCGATGCATCGGCGACGTTCTTCGAGGACCAGCCGACGATCGCGGTCGTGGCGCCGCTCGAGAAGAACCCGCAGATCATCATGTGGGATCCCGAGACCTACCCGGATGCCGAGACCATCGGCGATCTGAGCGACCAGGGCGTGACGATGAACGTCTTCGCCGGCAACGCGTGGATGGACGTCTTCGTGAACGAAGGGCTCGTCGACGGATCGGTCGTCGATCCGAGTTACGACGGATCGCCGGCCCGGTTCATCGCCGAGGGCGGCGCCATCGCCCAGCAGGGCTTCGCGTCCAACGAGCCCTACGCCTACGAGAACGAGTTCGAGGAGTGGGGCAAGCCGGTCGCCTTCGAGTTGATCCACGACGCCGGGTTCGAGGCCTACACCCAGCCGATCGGCATCCGCAGCGGTGACCTCGAGGAGCTGCGTCCCTGCCTCGAACTGCTGGTCCCGATCATCCAGCAGGCCGCTGTCGACTCGTTGAACGAACCGGAGCGGGTGTCGGCGCTGATCGTCGACGCGGTCGAGCAGATGGACGACTTCTGGGTCTACACCGAAGGCGTCGCCGCCTACGCGATCGACACCATGCGTGAGCTGGAGCTCGTCTCCGACGGCCCGGACGACACGATCGGCAACTTCGACCCGGACCGGGTGCAGGCGGTGATCGACCAGATGGTCACCGTCGACCTCGCCCCGGCTGATCTGACCGCCGACGACATCATCACCAACGAGTTCATCGACCCCTCGATCGGGCTCGGCTGAGCGACCACGGCCCTCGACGGGCCGTTTCGAATTCCGTGCGGCCGGGCGTCGATCGACGACCGGCCGCACCGGTCACGTCCGCCCGGCGCGCCAGACCCGGCGTGGACCGGGCCCCTCGGCGATCGCCCGACGCAACGACGACGACGGCACGGCCAGCAGGTCGGCCGGGGAACCGGGCGCAAGAGGGGCGGCAGGCAGCCCCAGCACCCGGCGGGCGTCCGCGCTCACCGACCGCCACGCCTGCGCCGGCAGGTCGTGGGCGACGAGCACCATCAGCGACGCGGTCTCGAACGGGCACGCGCGGCCCATCGGGTTGAACGGGTCCTGCAGGTTGTCGGCTCCGGCCGCCACCGTCACCCCGGCGGTGCGCAACGCCTCGATCGCCGTCAGTCCCCGCGGAACCGGTTGCTGGTCGCGGCCACCCAGCCAGAGGTTCGTCTGCGGCAGGGTGATCACGCCGATGCCGGCTGCAGCGACCAACTCGGCGATGCGTCGTTGTTCGGATTCGTCGCGTTGGCCGAGGCTGACGCAGTGGCTGGCGGTGACCCGATGGTCGAACCCGTCGCGTACCTGGCGGGCGAGGTGCTCGAGGCCCATCACCGACGGGTCGAGGGATTCGTCGGTGTGCAGGTCGACGCCGACGCCGGCTTCCGTCGCGATCGTGAGGAGCACGTCGGTCGCTTCAGCGATCGATCCGTCCGGTTCGAGGTGCGGGCATCCGCCGATCAGGTCGGCTCCGGCATCGAGTGCGTCGCGTAGCAGCGCCCGGTGGTCGGCGCCGCCGGCCCCGACGACCGGGGAGCCGGCGAGGGCGACGATCTCGACATCGATCACGGGCGCGACGCGTCGACGCACCTCGGCGAGCGCGGCGACGTTGGTGATGCCGTTGTGTTCGGTGGCGTCGGTGTGGGTGCGCACCGCGACGTAGCCGTTGGCCGCCATCAACCGCGCCGCTCGTTCGGCGCGCTCGACGATGTCGTCGTGGTCGATCCCTCCGGCCAGGCGGACCATCGCGTCGATGGCTCCGCGCAGGTCGCCGGTCTCGTTGGGTTCCCGTTCGGCGAGGAAGGCCTTGTCGAGATGGGCGTGGGGTTCGACCGCCGCCGGCAGCAGCAGCCAGCCCTCGAGGTCGACGGTCTCGTCGGCATCGGCGCCGAGACCGGTGCCCACGGCGGCGATCACGCCGTCCACCACCAGCACGTCGACCGGCACGTCGGGAGTCCCCTCTGTCACGGCCGCATGAACAATCGTCGCCTGCCGTAGGAGGGTGCTGGACATCTGCGCGAAGCTAGCGCCATGGCCGAACGCCCCGACTCGACGCCGGACCCGACACCCGATCTGAAACCCGATCTGAAGCTCGGTGCCTTCTTCTTCGGAGGCGTCGAGATGGACGATGCCGGCGCCGGCGCACCGGCGCCGATGGATCGCCGCTACTCGAACGACGAGTGCTGGCAGGCGACGCTCGACTACGTCAACTCGGCCAAGGAGGCCGAGCGCCTGGGCTTCGACTCGTTCTGGACCACCGAGCACCACTTCCAGTACGAGGGCTACGAGGTGATCCCCAACGGCCTCTTGATCTCGACGTGGATCGCCGCCCAGACGACGACGCTGCGCTTCGGTGCCATGTTCAACGTCGTGCCCCAGTGGAACCCGCTGCGGCTCGCCGAGGACTTCGCGACCTTGCACAACCTGTCGGGCGGTCGGGGCATGCTCGGCGTGGGCCGTGGCACGGTGCCGCGGGAGGTGCTGCACCTCAACGACAAGGGCGTCTCGATCGGCTCGCACGACAACCCCGACCAGGCTGACGCCGACACCCACAACCGCGAGGTGTTCGAGGAGTCGATGGAGATCCTGCGGCGGGCGCTGACGCAGGAGTCGTTCTCGTTCGAGGGCAAGCACTTCCAGATCCCGATCCCGGGCATCCCCGACCGTGGTGCGACGGTGCAGGAGCTGACCCTGATCCCCAAGCCGATCCACCCGTTCGAGATCTGGCAGGCGGTCACCTCGCCGCCGACGCTCGACTACGTGCCGGTCGTCGACCACGGTGCCGTGTTCTGGAACCAGCACCACAGCTTCATCAAGCGCTTCTGGGACACCTACGGCGAGAAGTACCACGCCGCCCACGGCGTGGAGCTGGCGCCGCACGAGAAGCGCATGCTCGTGGTCGCCTACCGCATCGAGGACACGATGGAGGAGGCCCGCGCCTCGGCGCTGCCCGGCCACGACGAGTTCTGGAAGTTCCTCGGGCCGTACGGGTGGAGCCGCGGCTACATGGGCCCCGACGGCAAGCCGGCGAAACCGGGACTGATCCCGTCGCTCGACGAGTCGATCGAGAACAAGACGATCCTCGTCGGCACACCCGAGAAGGTCGCCGAAGAGGTGGCGTTCTACCGCGACCTGCTCGGCCTCGAGTACCTCACCCTGTTCCCGCACCTGATCGGCGACCCGTACAAGAAGGCCGACGAGCAGATGGCCCGCTTCACCGAAGAAGTCCTGCCGCTCTTGTAGGGGCTCGGACGCCCTGGCGGCCCGTGTCCGGGTTCTGCGTCAGCGACAACGCCGTCGTTCGACGTTTGCGCTGACGCAAACGCAGTGCGTCAGGCGCCGGCGGCGGAGCCGACGACGGTTCGGGGGTCGGCGGCGGCCGCGAACATGCCGGTGTCCTCGACGACGATGGCGTGGGCATGGCCGAACCCGGTGTTCCACGGCGGCTTGGCCTCGGTGACGTGACCGCGATCGGCGAGCGCGGTGGTCCACGCCTGCGGCGCGTGGCCCTCGACGTGGACGAGCGGTCCGCCCTGGCCGGTCCAGGTGTCGAAGCCCGTCACCGGACCGTGCAGGATCCAGCGACCCGAGTCGATCGCCCGGGACGGCGAGTGACGGTGGTGGAACATCCGAGCGGCGATCTGGAGCAGGATCTGGGGCTGAGCGTCACCGCCCATCGTGCCGAACACCGACACCAGGCGGCCGTCGCGAGTGGCCAGTGCCGGCGAGAGCGTGTGGGGTGGTCGCCGACCGGGACGGAACTCGGCGTCGTGGCCGGGGACGAGGTTGAACCCGATGCCGCGATTGTGGATGTTGATACCCGTCTTGGGCTCGACGAGGTGACAGCCGTAGCCCGAGGCGTTCGACTGGATCAGCGAGACGCCCATCCGTCGACCGCCGCCGTCGATCCCGGTCGTGCAGAGATAGGTCGTGTCACCGTCACGGCCGGGCGCGATGCGCCGTGTGGCCCGCTCCAGCCCGACCAGATCGAGCCGGCCGTCGATCGCGGCGAGCAGTGCCTCGCCGTCGGCGGTGTCGCACAGCGCGTCGGGACGGTCGAACCCGGCGGCCGTGGCTGCTTCGATCAAGAGGTGCGCCCAGCGCTCGTCGTCGGGGTCGTCGGGCAGGTCGAGACGTTCCGCCAGACGGGCGGCGCCGATCGTCAGGTACCCCTGGGAGTTGGGGCCGATCGTGTGCAGATCGACGCCGAACGCACCGGCCGACAGCGGATCGACCCACTCGGCCTGTGACGCCGACAGGTCGGTCTCGGAGAACAGGCCGGCACCCAGTTCCAGCAACCCATCGCCGAACGCGCCCCCGTAGAAGCTCTCGCGCCCGCTCGCTCCGATCCCGGCGAGTGCGAGCGCGGCACCTGGCCGTCGGACGCGAGCGCCGGTCGCGGTTGCCTGCGAGGCCAGCTCGGACAGGTTCGATCGGCTCTCGGCATCGAGCATGCGCAGTGAACCGACGAGCAGTGGACTGGCCGGGAACCCGTCGGCGGCGAGGCGACGGGCCGGCGCCAGCAGCTGGTCGAGCGGGAGGGAGCCGAACCGGTCGTGGAGGGCGATCCAGCCGTCGATGCAGCCGGGCACCGTCGCCGAGCGGATGTCGAGCTTGAAGGGCATCTCGTCGAAGCCTTCGGAGCGCAGTGCGTCCGGGTCGGCACCGGAGCCGGCTCGTCCGGACGCGTTCAGCGCGAACGTCTCACCGGGCGCGTCGCTGTGGGCGTCATCGACGTGGACCAGGGCGAACAGGTCGCCGCCCATGCCGCACATGTGCGGCCCGGTGACGGCGATCGCGGCGTTCGTGGCGATGGCGGCGTCGACGGCGTTGCCGCCCCGGGCGAAGATCTCCATGCCCGCCGAGGTGGCGAGCTGGTCGGCGCTGGCGACGGCATGGCGCGGTGCGCGCACCGAACTCGAAGGTCGGCCGGGGTGGATCGGGGGAGGTGGCGACATCTCCGCGACGGTAGACGCGACCGGCCCGGCCGGCCGTGGCATCATCGTCGGGCATGCTCAAGTCACTCGGCGTCACGATCGCCCAGGTCAGCCAGCGATTGCGCACCGACGACGCGCCCCTGCCCGGCGACGAGGCCCAGTCAGCCGTCCTCCGGGCGGAGCGACGCCGCCAGGTGAAGACCGTCGTCGTCGTGGCCGTGGTGTTCTTCGTGATGGTGACGGTCTTCTCGGCGCTGTTCCACGAGCTGATGGACAGCGAGGGACGCTCGTACTCGTGGCCGACGAGCGTCTACTGGACCTTGACGACGATGACCACGTTGGGATTCGGCGACATCACCTTCGAGTCCGACGCCGGGCGGATCTTCTCGATCGTCGTGTTGCTCTCGGGTTCGACGTTCCTCCTGGTGATGCTCCCGTTCGTCTTCATCCAGTTCGTGTTCCTGCCGTGGATGAACGAGCGCCAACGCCGTCGCGCCCCGCGGTCGCTGCCGGCCTCGATGGACGGCCACCTGATCCTCACCGGGCTCGGCCCGGTCGAGAGTGCCGTGGTCGAGCGGGCGATCCAGGCCGAGGTGCCGTACGTCGTCATCGTCGAGGAGGTCGACGAGGCGGGTCGCTACCACGACGAGGGACGTCAGGTGATGGTCGGCGCCCTGGACGATCCGACCACCTACCTCAACGCCCGCGTCGGCCGGGCGGCGATGGTGATCGCGACTCGTAACGACCCGACGAACACCAACATCGCGTTCACGGTGAACGAGATCGCTCCGGATGTCGACGTGCTGGCCACGGCCAACTCACCGGCGGCGGTCGACATCCTGGAGCTCGCCGGAGCCGACCATGTGGTGCAACTCGGTGAGATCCTCGGCAGCGCGATGGCGGCGCGTACGCTCGGGCTCGGCGGGGCCAGCCACGTGATCGGCGAGTTCGCCGGGCTCAAGATCGCCGAAGCCGGTGTGATCGGCACCGCGATGGTCGGCCGGACCCCGGGGGAGCTGGCGTTGCGGTCCCGCTTCGGGGTGGGGATCATCGGCGTGTGGGAGCGGGGGAAGTTCGCGATCGCCACGGCCGACACCTGCCTCAGCGAGACCTCGATGCTCCTGCTCGCCGGCACGGCCGAGCAACTGGCCGCATTCGACGACGAGTATGCGGTCGATCGGGTCGGGGCCCGTCACGCCGTGATCATCGGTGGTGGGCGGGTGGGGCGGGCGATCGGTGCCGCCTTCGACACCGAGGGTGTCACCTACGCGATCGTCGAACAGATGCCCGAGCGCCAGCGCGACGGCGCCCGCTACGTGATCGGCGACGCCGCCGACCGCAGCGTGCTCGACGCCGCCGGCATCGACGAGGCCGGCGCCGTCCTGATCACGACCCACGACGACGACGTCAACGTCTACCTCACCCGGTACTGCCGGGGCCTGCGCCCCGACGTGCGCCTCGTGTCGCGCTCTCGTCTCGATCGGAACGTGTCCACCCTGTATCGGGCAGGTGCCGATGCCGTGCTGTCGTACGCCGGTACCGGGTCGGCGGCGATCTGGAACAACTTCCGCGGGGACGAGACGCTCCTGGTCGCGCAGGGCCTCAACGTGTTCCGGACCCCGATCCCGAAGGAGCTGGTCGGCCGGTCGCTCGCCGAGGCCCACGTTCACCGGCGCACGGACTGCAACGTGGTGGCCATCGAGGTGAACGGGCGTATCGAGGGCAACCCGGACCCGCATCGACCGATGCCCGACGGTGCCGAGCTGGTGCTGGTGGGCACCGACGTCGCCGAGGCAAAGTTCTCCGAGGTGTTCCCGCACGCCCGGCGGCGCCTGCTGCGTTCGCTGCGGCCCTGACGTCGTTCAGTCGTCGCCGAACCAGGCGTCGCGGGCACGAAGGACGTCGCGGAGCACCTCGGGGCGATCGGTCATGATCCCGTCGACGCCGAGATCGAGCAGGCGGTGCATCTCGTCGGGGTCGTCGATCGTCCACACGTGCACCGACACGCCGTGGCGATGGGCGTGGGCGACGAACCGGGGAGTGACGACCGTGAGGCGCCGTCCCACGCCCCGGTCGGCCGCCCGCACCGGTACCTGCGCGACCCGTTGCTCCACTCCGCGGACGCGTCCGATCAGGCGCAGCCGCGCGATCTCCTGCGGGCTCATGCACGTGAGCAGCCGATCGCCGAGCAGCGAGCGGATCTTGGTGAGCCGGGCGTGGCTGAACGCGCCGATGCACACCCGATCGAGCAGGTCGCGCTCGCGGACGAGTGTCACGAGCGGGCCGGCGGCGTCGTCGGACTTGCAGTCGATGTTGAAGCGGGCCGCGGGGAAGCGGTCGAGGAGCTCGACCATCGTCGGGATCGGCTCCCGGCCGTCGACGCGGACGTCGGCGAGTTCGTCGGCCGTCAACTCGGCGATCGAGGCGTCGACGCCACACGTGCGGCGCAGGTCGGGGTCGTGGAAGGCCATCAGCACGCCGTCGGCGCTGAGATGCACGTCGGTCTCGAGGTGCACGTAGCCGAGCTCGACCGCCCGTTCGAACGCGGGGAGGGTGTTCTCGGGGGCGGCGCTGGTGCCGCCGCGGTGGGCGAACGGGATCGGGCCCGGCCAGTCGAGATACGGATGGAGTCCGGACACGATGACGGACTGTACGTCAGCCGGCGAGCGTCCGATGGGGTGCCGTGGCCGACGCGCCGGTTCGGAACGTCCGGTGGACCCGGAAGTGTTCCCGCTCCGGGCGCAACAGCACGAGGTCGCCGCGCAGGCCGGCGCCGAGGCGGCCGCGGTCGACGAGGCCGACGAGGTCGGCGGGCGCCGAGGTCACCAGCGCGACCGCGCCACGAAGGTCGCACACCCCACGCAGCACGAGCAGCGACACGGCGTCGACGAGCGACGCGGGCCGGTCGAGCGAGGCCAGCGCGTCGCAGAGGCCGAGTTCGATCAGGGCCAACGGGCTGATGGCGGTCGGGACGCCGAGCGTGGAGACGACGTCGGGTGCGGCCGCGATGATGCCGAGGCCGCGTTCGCGGGCCCGCCGGGCGGCTTCGAGGGTGACCGGGAACTCGACGGCGCCGGCACCCCAGTCGACCGCTCGATCGACGTCGTCGGCGGTCGACGGAGCCCGCGACACGAGCTGGAGGCGGCGGGCGACCGCCTGGATCGTGAACCAGTCGAGCCTCGTCTCGGTGTCGTCGTTGCTGTGGGCCCCGGCGGCGTTCGCCGGGGTGTGGTCGGCGATCGAGACGACGAGGCGGCCGGGGTCGTTCCCGCAGGCCCGAGCGCACCGCTCGGCGTCGAGGAGCGCCTCGGCACCGGACGTGTCGACGCAGATGATCGGCCGATGGTCCACCGGGGCCGACGGGTCGGGCGGTGTCGCTCCGGTACACAGGTTCTGCTCGAGCTCGACGCGGTCCGAGGCCGGGACGTTGCCGAAGCACAGAGCGTGGAACTGGGTGGTGATCCCACTGGCATCGGCCGGGGGCGTCAGGTCGAGGGTGCTGTGGGCGTCGACGAAGCCCGGTAGGCACACCGAACCCTGGCCGGAGATCGATCGGCCTCGTGGGGGACCGTTCTCGATCACACTGGCGATGTGGCCGTTCTCGACGACGATCGTGGCGCGTTCGACGATGCGGTCAGGGAGCACCGCCCACACGTCGGTGAGGCAGTAGTCCATCGCCACGACGACGTCGGTACCGGCCACCCCTCCACGATGACCGCGCGCGGTGGTCGCGACGGTGCACGCGGGTGTCCGGACGGCGATCAGTCGGTGAATTCTCGGTGAACTCGGGTGATCCTCGGCCGATGGCGGTCGGGTTTGTCGATCGCCCGATTGTGTGATGAGGTGTGACGAGGAGGTGTGGTGATGATCCTGCTCGATGGTGATCCGGTCACGTCACTCGACGAGTACGTCGAACGCGGTGGCGGGGCGGGCTTGCGCGTCGCGGTCGACGAGGGCGCCGACCGCGTGCTCACCGAACTCGATCGATCGGGTCTGCGAGGACGGGGCGGAGCGGGGTTCTCGACGGCGACGAAGTGGCGGTCGATCCGCGCCGGCGGGCCGGCGGCTGGTGAACGCTTCGTGGTCGCGAACGGAGCCGAGGGCGAGCCGGGGACGTTCAAGGACCGAGCCTTGCTGCGGCACAACCCGTACCTGCTGCTCGAGGGCCTGTTGATCGCTGCCCGCACGGTCGGCGCTCGGCGAGTCTTCGTGGCCCTCAAGGCGTCGTTCGCGGGCGAAGCGGACGTCGTTGCGGTGGCGGCGGCCGAGATCGCCGCCGCCGGCTGGGCAGACGACATCGAGGTCAACCTGGTGCGGGGACCCGACGAGTACCTGTTCGGCGAGGAGAAGGCGCTGCTGGAGGTGATCGAGGGTGAAGAACCGCTCCCGCGTCTCTTCCCGCCCTACGTCTACGGGTTGTTCACGACCACTCCGCAGGTGGGGTGGTCGGCGGGACGAACGCTCGGCGATGGTCCGACCGACGCATCGAACCCGACGTTGGTCAACAACGTCGAGACCTTGTCGACGGTGCCGGCCATCGTTGCTCGGGGTGGTGCCTCGTACCGTTCGTTCGGAACGGCCGAGTCGCCCGGCACGATGATCTGCACGGTGTCGGGCGACACGGTGCGCCACGGTGTCGGCGAGTACGAGCTCGGCACACCGCTGTCGACGGTGATCGCAGAGCTCGGTGGAGGGATGCCCGAGGGCCGTGCCGTCAAGTACGTGTTGTCCGGCGTCTCGAACCCGGTGCTGCCCGGCTCGCTGATCGAGACGCCGCTGACGTACGAACACATGGAGGCAGTCGGTGCCGGCCTCGGGACCGGTGGGTTCATCGTCTACGACGACCGCACCGATCCGGCGGAGTTGGCGTACGCCGTGTCGAGGTTCCTCGGTGTGGAGTCGTGCGGGCAGTGCTCGGCGTGCAAGCTGGGCTGCCTGGCCGTCACCGACATGCTCGCCGGACTCGACGGGGTCACCGACGGCGCGGTCTACGGCGACCTCCGGGCGCGTCTGGCGAGCGTGACCGACGCGTCCCGTTGCTTCCTGCCCTCGCAGGAGCAGCGCGTCGTCACCAGCCTGCTCGCCGACATGCACGACCCCGGGGCGCGCCGACCGGCTCGCGGGCTGGAGATCACCAAGATCGTCGACGTCGACGGCGACCGCTTCGTCCTCGACGACGCCCAGCGCCGTAAACGACCCGATTGGACCTACGAGCCGGTCTGATCATCGTCGGGTGCCGACGACGCGGAGCCGGTCCTGGCGATCCTCGACGCTCAGATGTTCCGGCCGGCGTCGGACCAGTACTCGTCCTTCAGGAGACGCTTGTAGAGCTTGCCGGTCGGGTGACGGGGGAGTTCGGTGCGGAAGTCGATCGAGCGCGGGCACTTGACGTCGGCGAGTTCGCTCCGGCAGAACTGGATGAGTTCGGAGGCCAACGCCGATGCGGCCTCGTCGTCGGCGGGCATCTCGACGGGTTGGACGACCGCCTTGACCTCCTCGCCGAAGTCCTCGTTCGGCACGCCGAACACGGCGACGTCGACGACCTTGGGATGCGTCACCAGCACGTTCTCGGCCTCCTGCGGGTAGATGTTCACCCCACCGGAGATGATCATGTAGGCCTTGCGGTCGGTGAGGTACAGGAATCCGTCCTCGTCGACGTAGCCGACGTCGCCGAGGGTGGTCCAGCCCTTCGGGTGGCGTGAGGCGGCGGTCTTCTCCGGGTCGTTGTGGTACTCGAACTCGGCCTCACTCTCGAAGTACACGGTGCCGGACTCGCCCTGGGGCACCTCCTCGCCGTCGTCGCCGACGATGTGCAGCACGCCCACGATCGCCTGGCCGACCGTGCCCTCGTGCGCCAGCCAGCTCTCGCTGTTGCAGTAGACGAAGCCGTTTCCCTCGCTGCCGGCGTAGTACTCGTGGATCACCGGACCGAACCACTCGATCATCTGCTTCTTGACCGGCACCGGGCACGGCGCCGCGGCGTGGATCACCGTTTCCAGCGACGACACGTCGTACTTGGCGCGGGTCTCCTCGGGGAGCTTGAGCATGCGCACGAACATCGTCGGCACGACCTGGCTGTGGGTGATCTCGTACTCGTCGACGAGGCGGAGGTACTCCTCGGCGTCGAAGTGCTCCATCGCCACGATCGTGGCGCCGATGGCGTGCACGGCGAGGCAGAACCGCAGCGGAGCGGCGTGGTAGAAGGGCGCCGGCGACAGGTAGCGCTTGGTGTCGTCCATCCCGAACAGCAGCTGCAGCAGGCCCTGGACCGGACTCGGTGAGGCGTCGAGCGGCTCGTTCGGGAACGCCCGGGTGATGCCCTTGGGCATGCCGGTCGTTCCCGAGGAGTAGAGCATGTCGAGCCCGGCCACGCGCTCCTCGTCGAGCGGTTCGGGCGACTGTTCGGCGACGGCGTGCTCGTAGCTCTCGTAGCCCTCGATCGTGCCGTCGAGCATCAGGCGGAGATGGACCGCCGGCGTGGTCGAGATCACGTCGGCGGCCTGGTCGGCCTTGTACTTCGAGGTGATGTAGGCCGTGGCCCCACAGTCGTTGATGATGTACTCGAGTTCGTGGCTGGTGAGCCGCGACGAGGCGCAGGTGTAGACCAGCCCGGCGTAGTGGCATCCCCACACGATCTCCAGATAGCGGTCGTGGTTCTCCATGCAGATGGCGATGTGGTCGCCGGGTTGCAGGCCGGCGGAGCGCAGGAGGCGGCTGAGCCGGTTGGCGGCGGCGTCGAGCTCGCGGTAGGTCTGGGTGAAGCCCGATCCGCCCATGATGAGTGCGGGCTTGTCGCCGTGTTGTTCGAGATGTGCACCTGGGAACATGTCCGGGCAACGTAGTGCACCGATACGTTGCCCTCATGATTCGGGCCCGCTTCGCCGAGGTGATGGGCAGCGACGACGTCGCACTCGACGAAGCGGCGCTGTTGCTGTCGGCCGAACTGCAGCCCGGCCTCGACCTCGACGAGTGGATGACGGCCCTCGACGACCTGGCCGGGAACTGTCCGACGGCGACACCATCCGGAGTCGCCCGCTTCCTGTTCGACGACGACCACTTCGTCGGCAACCGGCGGGCCTACTACGACTGGCGCAACTCGTGCCTCGACCGGGTGATCGCCACCCGGACCGGGATCCCGATCAGCCTGTCGGTGCTGATGATCGAGGTCGCCCGGCGCGTGGGCGTCGAACTCGTCGGCGGCGGCGTGCCGCCGCCCTTCCGCGGCGGCGTCGCCGACGACCCGGACACGTTCGTCGATCCGTTCTCGGGCGGGAGAGTGCTCGACCGGGAGGGCGCCCGGGCGCTGTTCACCGACCTGACCCGGGGACAGGTGCCGTGGCAGGAGTCGTACCTCGACACGACGCCGAACCGTGACATCGTCATCCGGATGCTCAACAACCTCAAGGGCGTGTTCGCCGGCCGCTCCGATGCCGTCCGCCTCGGGATCGTGATGGGGCTGCGGGCGACGATCCCCGAACTGGCCGAGGCCGAAGACGCCGAGATCGCCCTCGCCACCGCCATCTTCAACTGACGATTTCGCCAGGGTTCTGTTACGCCAGGGGTCAGACCCCCGGCGTAACACTGACGATTTCACCAGGGGTCAGGGCCGGTTCACGCGGTGACGGCTGCAATCGCTGCTGCGCGGTGGACGTGCCGGGCTCGACACGGCGGCGGGTGAGCGCCGAGCACTACCGTCACGGGCATGACGATGACCGACGACACCACGCTCACCGCCGACGAACAGCGGGTTCTCGACCTCGCCGACGAACTCCTCGCCTCGTTCCCGCCCGCCGACACCGAGCCCAAGGTGTTCCTGGGTGAGCAGTTCGACCGTGGCCTCGCCTGGGTCCACTTCCCCGAGGGGCACGGCGGTCTCGGGCTGAACGCCAAGCTGCAGAAGACGATCAACGAGCGGCTGTACGCGCAGGGCGCGCCGAACCCGATGTACCGCAACCCGATCGGGCACGGCATGTGCGGGCCGACCGTCGTGGCCTGGGGGAGCGAGGAGCAGAAGCAGCGGTACCTGCGCCCGCTGTTCACCGGCGAGGAGATCTGGTGCCAGCTGTTCTCCGAGCCCGGCTCCGGCTCGGACTTCGCCGGGCTGTCGTCGACCGGCGTGCAGGACGGCGAGGAGTGGATCGTCAACGGTCAGAAGGTGTGGACCACGCTCGCCCATCTGTCCAAGTGGGGGCTGCTCGTGGTACGCACCGACCCGCAGGCCGTCAAGCACGCCGGGCTCACCGCGTTCGTGGTCGACATGCAGGATCCGACCGTCGAGATCCGCCCGCTGCGCCAGATGACCGGCGAGGCCGAGTTCAACGAGGTGTTCTTCTCCGACACCCGCATCCCGGCCTCGGAGCTGCTCGGCTCGCCGGGCGACGGATGGCGTGTGTCGCTCACGACGCTGATGAACGAGCGGGTGTCGATCGGCGGCACGATCCCGACCAAGGGGTCGGGCACGATCTCGGCGCTCGTGCAGACATGGAGCAAGCTGCCCGCAGACCGAAAGACGCCGACGGCACGCGAGGCGGTGATGAAGCTGTGGTCGCGCGCCGAGGTGCTGCGGCTGACCAACATCCGTGCCAACCAGATGCGCAAACTCGGCGACCCCGGCCCCGAGGGCTCGATCGGCAAGATGGCGTCGGCCGACCTGAACAAGGAGATCTACGACGAGGTGATGAACCTGCTCGGCGCCGAGGCGCTGCTCTACGGCAGCTACGAGATGGTGCGTCCCGAAACGGCGATGGGCGCCGACACGCTCCAGAAGGCGTTCCTGCGCAGCCGCGCCAACTCGATCGAGGGTGGCACGACCGAGGTCATGAAGAACATCCTGGGCGAACGCGTCCTCGGTCTGCCCGGTGACGTCCGTGTCGACCGCGACGTCCCATGGGCCGAGGTGCCGCGCAGCTGAGGGGACGAGCTGCGCCCGGACTCAGGCGCGGACGAGGCCGGAGAGGACGTCGCTGGCGCTGAGGCTGCGGTCGTCCATCGCCGGGCGATCGAGCAGCGTTCCACCGAGGAGCACCGAGGCGGCGGTCTCGATCGAGTTCTGGAGTTCGCGTATGTTGCGCGGCGGGGGGAAGTACTCGTCCTCCTCGGTGACGTCGACGAGTTCGACGCCCGAGCGGGGACGGAGGAAGTCGAGCACGGCGTCGACGAGTTCCTCGGGAGCCGACGCACCGGCGGTCACCCCGACGATCCCGGCGAGATCGTCGGGCAGTTCCTGCACGGCGTTGATGCGGAACACCCGCTCGCAGCCCTCCTCGCGGGCGAGCTGTTCGAGCGCCCTCGTGTTGGACGAGTTCGCTGACCCGATGACGACGACGACGTCGCAGCGGTGGGCGAGTTCCATGAGCGCCGCCTGCCGGTTCGTCGTGGCGAAGCACAGGTCGCTGCGCCCCGGCGTCCAGACGTCGGGGAAGCGTTCCTTGACCCGCACGGCCACGCCCTCCCAGTCGCGATGCGACAGTGTCGTCTGCGCCAGCAACGCCACCGGCTGCTCACTGGGCTCCAACGCGTCGACCTCGTCGACCGACTCGACGCGGTCGATGGCGTCGGGGGCGACCGCCATCGTGCCGATCGCCTCCTCGTGGCCGTCGTGGCCGACGTAGACGATGCGGTAGCCCTTGCCGGCGCGGACCTTCACTTCGTGGTGGACCTTCGTCACCAGCGGGCACACCGAGTCGACGACGTAGGACCCCCGGCTGCGTGCGGCCTCGACGACCTCGGGGGCCGAACCGTGCGCCGAGAGCATGATCGGGCTGCCGACCGGGACGTCGGTGATGTCGTCGACGAAGACGACGCCCTGCGCCTCGAAGCGCTCGACGACCAGACGGTTGTGGACGATCTCGTGGTAGCAGTAGACCGGCGCCGGGAACGTCCGCACCATCCAGGCGAGGGCTTTGATCGCCATCTCGACACCGGCGCAGAACCCGCGGGGTTGAGCCAGCAGCACGAGATCGACCTGCGAATCGGTGTCAGCCATGTGCGCCCCAATCTACCGGTGGCCCCGACCGGTAGCCTGACCAGCCCATGTCCGCCACCGTGCATTCCGCGAACGACCTGACGCGCGATCTCGCGCGTGCGGCGCCGAGCCGATCGCTGGCGCCCGTGGTCGTGGCCGTCGGAGCCGGATCGCCGGCGGCGCTCGCCGGTGTCGAGCCCGGTGACGAGATCGTGCGGGTCAACGGCGAGGTGCCGCGCGACATCATCGAGTGGCAGATGGCGACCGACGAGGCCGAGGTCGAACTCGACGTGCAACGCGGCGGCCTCGACCTGGCGTTCTCGATCGACAAGCGCGCCGGTGAGCCGCTGGGGATCGACGTGTCGAGCGCCGTGTTCGACCGGGTGCGCACGTGCGACAACCACTGCGAGTTCTGTTTCATCTACCAGCTGCCCAAGGGCCTGCGCCGCAGCCTGTACCTGAAGGACGACGACTATCGCTTGTCGTTCCTCTACGGCAACTTCACGACGCTGACCCGCTTCACCGAGGCCGACCTCGAACGCGTCGTGACCGAGCGTCTGTCACCCTTGCACGTCAGTATCCACGCCACCGACCCCGACATCCGCAGCCAGATGCTCAAGAACCCCCGTGGGGCGATGAGCCTGCGCTGGTTGCGAGCACTGCTCGACCACGGCATCGCCGTGCGTGGTCAGATCGTGGTGTGTCCGGGGGTCAACGACGGCGCCGTGCTGGCCGACACGATGGCCGGGATCCTCGACCAGTATCCCGAACTCGACTCGGTTGCCGTGGTGCCGCTCGGGATCTCGAAGTTCAACGGCGAAGCGGCGATGCGCTTCCACACGCTCGCCGAGGCCCGGGCGGTCGTCGACATCGTCGAGGACTGGCAGGACGTGTTCGCCGCCACGCTCGGCAAGCGCATGGTGTACGCCGCCGACGAGTACTACCTGATGGCCGAGCGGCCGTTCCCGCCGGCCGAGCGCTACGACGGGTTCCCGATGCACGAGGACGGCATCGGCATGGCGCGGACGTTCGAGGCCGAGTTCCACGGCCGCACCGACGACGCCACCGGCGTGCGGCGGGGGTTCTTCGCCGCCGTCGACGCCCCACCGAACCCGGCGGCGTACACCGGCCTGCGCAGCAGCACGCCGTGCGATTCGGCGCCCGGCGGTGCTGCGGCCATCTCGCTGAAGCCCCGACGCAACGCACCGATCGGCGTGCTCACCGGCGAGCTCGGGGCTCCGGTCATCGAGCCGTTGATCGCCTCGCTGGACCGCCCCGACGTGCGTGTGATCCCCGTGCGCAACGAGTTCTTCGGCGGCAACACCGGCGTGACCGGGTTGCTGACCGGCGAGGACGTCAGCCGGACGCTCGCCGCCGAACCGCAGGGACACCGCTATCTGCTGCCCGACGTGTGCCTGTCCGACGAAGGGCGGTTCCTCGACGGGCTGACCGTTGCTGACCTTCCCCGGGTGGTGGAGGTCGTCGAGACCGACGGGATCGCCCTGCGGCGAGCACTCGACGCGGAGGTCGGGGCCCCATGACCGGAGACACCGACATGAACGACGGCACCGACATCACCGGAGACACCGAGGAGGAGCGCACACTCCCGACGGTTGTCATCATCGGGCGACCGAACGTCGGCAAGAGCACGCTGTTCAACCGCATCGTCGGCAGCCAGCAGGCGATCGTCGAGGATCGCCCCGGCATCACCCGCGATCGAAAGGTGATGGAGGCCGAGTGGCTCGACGTGCCGTTCCGGGTGGTCGACACCGGTGGTTGGATGCCCGGCGGAGACGATCTCGACGTCAAGGTGAGCCGTCAGGTCGAAGCGGCGGTGCAGGAGGCCGACGTCGTGCTGTTCGTCGTCGATGCGTCGGTCGGGCTGACCGACGACGACCAGACGATCGCCAACTGGATCCGCCGCTCGAAGACCGACGTGGTCGTCGTGGCCAACAAGGCCGACAACGAGCGACGCGAGAACGAGATGTGGGAGTTCATGAGCCTCGGCATCGGTGAGCCGGTGCCGGTGAGCGCGCTGCACGGCCGGCGCGCCGGCGACCTGCTCGACGTCGTACTCGAACGGTTCCCCGAACACCTTCGTCAGCCCGCAACGCCGACGATCGACCCGTGGGCGCCCGACACCGCGGCCCAGGCGGAGGCACCGGTCGCAGCGGTGCCGAGGGTGGCGATCGTCGGACGGCCGAACGTCGGCAAGAGCACGCTGTTCAACCGGCTCGTCGGCGAGGATCGAGCGGTCGTGCACGACATGCCGGGCACCACCCGCGATTCGATCGACACGCTCGTGGAGACCGAGGGTGGTCCGGTGATCTTCATCGACACCGCCGGCATGCGTCGCAAGGGCAAGATCGACGACTCCGCCGAGTACTACTCGTTCGTGCGGGCCCTGCGCTCGATCGACGACGCCGACGTCGCCCTGCTCGTCATCGACGCGACGGTCGGTGTGACGGCCCAGGATCAGCGCCTCGCCGAGCGCGTCGACTCCGCCGGTTGCCCGATCGTGCTCATCCTCAACAAGTGGGACCTCGTCGGCACCGAGGAACGACTCGAGGTGCAGGCCGAGGTGAAGCGGATGCTGGCGTTCGTCGCCGACCAGTCGGTGCTCAAGATCTCGGCGCTGAGCGGCAAGAACGTCGACAAGCTCCATCCGCGTCTGCACGAGGCGATCTCGCAGTACCACACGCGTGTGCCGACCAAGGACGTCAACAAGGTGATCGCCGCCGCCCAGCAGCGCCAGCCGGCGGGTGGGGGAGCGAAGATCCTCTATGCCGTGCAGGGGGCGATCGACCCGCCGACGTTCACGCTGTTCGTGAACCGGGAGATCCCCCAGCACTACCTCCGCTACATCGAGCGCACGATCCGCGAGGAGTTCGGGCTCGGGTCGACGGCGCTGAAGCTGCGGGTGCGCAAACGGCAGTGAGCCCGACGGTCGCACAACCGAGTGTCGCCCTGGCAGGCGGTGCCCCAGCGAGCGCGGTGGCCTGATGCCGTGGTGCGAGGAGTGCGCCAAGTACTGGACGCCGAACTCGATGAACGACGACGGCACCTGCCCGTCGTGCGGCCGGGTCGTGGAGGACCCGACGAACGTCGGCGCCGACGAGGAGAAGGCGCCGTGGCACTTCAAGCTGATGGTCGTGGCGCTCGTGGCCTATCTCGGCTGGCGCGTCGTCGAGATCTTCAACTGACCGCTGACGCGGATCGGGCCCGCCCGAGGGCGGGCCCGATCCGGACGAGGTGAGCGACGACCGGTCAGTCCGGGAAGCCGGGAGCCCCCACGAAGCTCTGCGTCGAGAACTCGTCGGGCGGCGGGACGGTGACGGTACCGCCACCGAGATCCTCCTCGAGGTAGTCGAAGAAGCCCTGTGCGTAGTCGATGAAGGTGTCGACGACGCGCCCGTCGGCGAAGGCGGTCCCGAAGGCGTCGTAGCCGTCTCGCCCGCTGGCGATGAAGCTGTTGGTCACCACGACGTAGTCCGTCTTCGTCAGGTCGAGCGATGCCCAGTCCCCACTGTCGCGGTCCTTGACCTCGACGTTATCGATTCGGTCACCGAAGGGCTGCGTCAGGTCGACGTCGTAGCGGATCCCGGACCCGTAGGGGTAGGAGCCGGTCGAGCCGCCGTCGTCGAGGAAGTTCTCGATCGCCTGTTCGAGCACGTCGTCGATCTCCTGCCCGGTGAGGGTCAGCTCGACGAGGGTGTTGCTGAACGGCAGCAGGGTGTAGACGTCGCCGACGGTGATCGGTCCCGCTTCGAGCGGGATCCGCACGCCACCGGCGTTCTGGATCGCCATGTCGGCGCGGAAGGCACGGGCGAGGAAGGCGTCGGTCACGATCTGCTGGATGAAGCCACCGTTGACGTCGGCCCGGGCGCCGGAGGCCGCCTCGACGTCGGGAGCGCAACCGGGTGTGCCCGCGGAACGGTTGTCACCCGGGAGCCGGTTGAGGCACAGCGCCTCGCCGGCGGTGGCGACCTCCCCCTTGGCCAGCTCGTCGACTTCGGCGGCGAACGAGTCGAGCACCGCCTGGGCCTCCGGATCGGGGATGACGACCGACGCAGTCGGGATCGAGTCGATGAGTGCCAGCACAGTCGCCCGCTCCTCGGCGGTCAGCTCGGCGTCGACGGTGTCACCAGGGTCAGCGGGATCTTCGACCTGCTTGACGAAGTCGTCGTTGATCAGGAGATGCGGGTTCCCCCCGCACGAGGTGGTCGTGCCATCTTCCAGCGTCAGCTCGAGCTGTCCGACGACGTGGCTGTACTGCCAGGCCTGCGCCACGCAGACGAGATCACCGTCGGCGTTGGTCGCCTCGGTCGGGTACGGGCCCTCGGCCGTGAAGCCGAGCTCACCGAAGTCGCCCAGCAGGCTGTGGCTGTCGCCGCCCACGATGGCGTCGACGCCGCTGACCTGGGCGGCCAGCGCGATGTCGTTCTGGTAGCCCTGGTGGGTGACCAGCACGACGTTGTCGATGCCCATTCCCGCCAGCTCGTCGACGTACTTCTGGGCGGTCTCGACCTCGTCGAGGAACTGCGTGGTGGGCAGCGGCTGCGAGGAGACCTGGGTCTTCTGGGCGATGTTGATGCCGACGAAGCCGACCCGCTGGCCATCGACCTTCTCGATCACGTACGGCTGGATGAAGTCGTCTGGGTTCGTCGGAGCGAGCGGCGTGCCGACCTCGGGAACGACGTTGGCCGCGATCACCGGCGTGTCCCGGCAGTCGTCGTCCGGGTCGGCGAGGTCGGTGAGGAAGCCGTTGGCCAGTTGCTCGTCGCCGTCGTCGAACTCGTGGTTGCCGAGGGCGAACATGTCGAAGCACACCTCGTTCATGAGCGCGGCATCGGCCTCGCCCTGGAAGAGGGTGTAGAAGAGCGTGCCGGTGATCGCGTCGCCGGCGTGCACCTTGATCGTGTTGTCCAGTTCGGCTTCGAGCTGGTCGATCTTGGCCACGACAGCGGGGAAGCCGCCGAGGCTGTACTCGACCTCGTCGAGGCCGATGCCCAGGTCGCTACCGAAGCCGCCGTCGGGCTGCAGGTGCGAGTGGTGGTCGTTGATGTGCAGCAGGTTGACGGTGACCGGCGCCGGCGGGCCGAATGCACCGACGAAGTCGATCACGGCATGCGTGGCCTGATTCGCCTGGACACAGAGCTTGCCGTCCGATGCCAGCGGGACGATCGCCGCATTCGCGGTCGACACGCCCGTCTGGTAGTTGAGGTTGCTGGTGCCGTTGCGTCCGACGGTGCAGGGGTACAACGCGAGCCAACCGGGTGCCTCGCTCTCGGTGCTGGTGAGGTTGAGGATCAGCGACGTCGTGTCCTCCGGCAACGCCAGCGCGGCGAGATCGACCTCGACCTCGACGCCCGGCTGGAGCTTGCCGTTGAGCCCACCGGTGCCGTCACGGCTGTCTGCGGCCCGCTCGACGCCTGGCGTCTGCAGCTCGCTGCCGTCGACGAAGTGACCGACGACGTCGGCGACTGCGAACACCGGTTGGTTCGAGCGGAGACAGATGTCGCCGTCCGGGTCGACCGAGACGACGGCGAGGTTCGCTCGCGAGCGGTCGGTCAGGTAATTGAGTGTGCTGCTGCCGTCGTAACCGTCGGCGCAGGAATAGGCGGCGAGGAAGCCGGGCCGCTCGGCACCGGTGCCGACGAGGCTGAGCACCACCGCCGACACGCCGTCGGCGGGAAGATCGCCGACGCCGGCGACCGGAACCCTCACCTCGACGCCCGGCGTCAGGAGCCCGGCGGGCAGTCCGGCGGCGCCGGTGCCGTCACGGCCGTCGAGGAGACGGAACGGCTCGTTCTCCACGAAGCCCTGACCCGTCGGGAACGACCCGAAGAAGTCGGCGACGATGTGCACGGCTCGGTTGGACTGCACGCAGATCTTGCCGTCGTCGTCCGGGGATGCCACGACGAGCACAGCGGCCGAACTCCTCGACGTGGCGGTCTCCTCGGCGAAGTTGACATTCGAGGTGCCGTCGAAGCCGGCAGCGCACGGGAACAGCGACACGAACCCCGGGCCCTCGCCCTCGGTCGCCACGACGTTGAACACGTACGCGGCGGTCTCGCCGGGCGCCGGGATGTCGTCGTCGAGCTCTGTGACGTCGATCTCGGCCGGCTGGCCGGGGGTGAGCTTGCCGCTGAGGATCGGGGCGTCACCGTCGTCGCGACTGTCGACGACGCGTCGCACGTCGCTCGGGACGTAGGTCGGCCCGGTCAGCTCCTCGACGGTCGTCGGGACGTCGCCGGTGGCGGTCGCGGTGGCGATCGGGGTGGCGACCAGCACGCCGGTGGCGAGTCCGGCGGCGAGGGCGAGTGGGGTCAGTCGTCGACGTGTCACGGCATGGGACCGTAGCAGGGTGAGATCAACGGCAGATCACGTACGAATGGACGACGGACGAACGTTCGATGAACGGCGAACAGTGGACGAGAAGTCACGTCGCAGATCAACGACGCGCGGGTAGCATCACCGGTCCACATGCACACGGGCTGTGGCGCAGCTTGGTTAGCGCGCTTGTCTGGGGGACAAGAGGTCGGGAGTTCGAATCTCCCCAGCCCGACGAAGTCTTGACTTGACTTCTCGGCCGCGACGTCGATGAACAAGACATGAACCGAGGAGTCACCTGGACCTGATCAACGTGCGACCCGGCCGACCGGCTCCGTGCGGATGTTCCCGCGGCGCCGACGGCCGAGTTGGAGGGCCCTCGGCTGGTAGACCTGACCGTCATGCTTCGCCGCGCCGACGCACCCGACGGTCGATCGACCCGGCCGATCATCGTCGCCGTGGCGTCGCTGGGCCTGTTCGTCGCTCTGGCCGTGCTGGTGGCGACCGCGTCCGGGCTGGGGGTGTCGCCCGACGGGGTGGCATACCTGTCCCTCGCTGAGGAGCTCCGCACGGGCGGCTCGCCGTACGCCACCCTCGCCCCCAGTGCCACCCACTACGCGCCGCTCTGGGCGGTCGTCGTCGGCGCCACCGCTGCGGTGACCGGTGTCGACGATCTGCTCGGAATCGGGCGCGTTCTGAACGCACTCCTCGCCGCAGCGATCCCGGTTCTCGTCTACCTGTCCGTGCGCCGCTCGGCGGCAGCACCGGCCTGGTGGGGCGTGCTCGCCGCTGCCGTGGTCGCCGTCCTGTTCGGCCTGTTCCGGCTGTCGGTGCGGGCGCTGACCGAGCCGCTGTTCGTCGTGCTCGTGCTCGCCGCCCTGCTGCTCGTCGACGTGGCTGTCGATCGCCGGTCGCGCCGCGTCCTGATCGCGGCTGCTGTGGTGGCGGCGCTGGCCGTGTCGACCCGGTTCGCCGGCGCCGTGCTGGTCGTGCCCCTCGCCGTCGCGGCGTGGCGGACCGCGCCGAACGGGCTGCGCCGTGCGGTCGACACGGCGGTCGTCACCGTGATCACACTCGCGCCCACGGCCGTGTGGGCGCTGGCAGCACCGGCCACGACGACCTCGACCCACCTCGACGCCGAGTCACGAGGCGGCCTCGCCGAGGCCGTCGACAGCGTCATCGAAGCGGGCTACGCGATCGTCGCACCACCGTCGACGGGGTTCGCCGACCCGCTCTACCTGCTGCTCGGTGCGGCAACGCTCGCCGCACCCCTCGCCGCCGCCGTGCTGCTGAGCCGACGCAGGAAGGACGACTTGCGCCCCGAGGAATCTCGACTCGGCGTCCTGGAATCGCCCGGACTGTCACCGTGGCTGCTGTTCCTCATCGCCTACACCGCGCTGATCGCCGCCCAACGGTGGTGGATCGACCGTGAGATCATCGATCGCTATTGGGTCCCCTACGTGGCCGTCGGTGTGGTGATCGTCGCTCGCGCCCTTGCCGAACTCGGCACCCTCGACCACGCCCGGTGGCGGCGGGTCGCCGGTGGCATCGCCGGGGTCGTCGCGGTGGTCAACCTCGGTCTCGTGCTCTCCTTCGTCGTCACCCGGGCCGACGAGGGCATCGAGTTGAACGAGGTGCGGTACCAGGACACCGTGCTCTTCGACGCGGTGGCCGACGCCGGCGTCGACGAGGTGCTGACCGACTCGACCCGCCTCGTCGAGCTGCATCTCGTACTCCTCGGCGGCACCGAGGTGGTGGTCCGCGACATCGGATGTCGCTGGTCGGGCGACTCGAACGTGATGGCCATGGTGGACGCGGTCGAGGGCTCCGCAGCGGTCGTGCTCGCCGGCGCCTGCGATCGCGAGGAGACCCGCAGCGCTCTGGCGACGATCGCCGGCAGTGACTCCGTCACCGACGACCGCGTCGGCACCGTGGTACTGCTCTCGGCGCCGTGAGATGCGGGCTCGATGCGCCCCGTCTGTGGCTGCTGCGCGACAGTGAGCCGTCGTTTCGGAAGGGAATGGGATGAAGACGAAGATCCTCGGCGCCGAGGACATGGCGACCCTGCTGCGCACCGTCGGCCCCGACCGTCTCATGGACCTGACGCTCGACGCGCTCCGGCGGCGCTTCGCCGAGCACGACGACGACACCGTCGAGGTCAGAACCCGCGACGGATTCCGCTACGACAAGCCCGACCTCGGCCTGATCGAGTGGATGCCGACCCACGAGCGCGGTGGCCCGGTCGTGATCAAGATGGTCGGGTACCACCCGACCAATCCGCTGCAGCGGGCGCTTCCGTCGGTGATCGCCACCTCGTCGATGTGGGACACCGAGTCGGGGCACCTGGTCGCCATCGCCGACGCCACGCTGCTCACGGCCCTGCGCACCGGCGCAGCATCCGGCCTGGCGACCGAGCTGCTCGCCCGTCGCGGCCCGGTCACCGTCGGCGTCGTCGGGCTCGGGGCGCAAGCGGTCACGCAGGTCCACGCCATCAGCCGGGTTCGCCCGATCGAGCGGATCATCGGCCTCGACACCGACCCCGACGCCGCCGCCTCGTTCGCCCGCCGCACCGCGTTCATCGGCGTCCCGGTCGAGGTCGTCGAACCGGCGCGAGCGGCGACGATCCTCGGCGAGGTCGACGTGCTGTGCACGTGCACGTCGGTCGACATCGGCGCCGACGCGGTGGTCGCCGACGTCACCACCCGCCCCTGGCTGCACGTCAACGCCGTCGGCGCCGACTTCCCCGGCAAGATCGAGCTGCCCCGGACCCTCGTCGAGCGGGCGTGGGTCGTGCCCGACATCCTCGCCCAGTGCATCGTCGAAGGGGAGTGTCAGCAGGTGCCCGCCGACCGGATCGGCCCGTCGTTGAGCGAGCTGGTGCAACAGCCCGAGGAACACCGTCGCGACGAGATCACGGTCTTCGACTCCACCGGCTGGGCCGTCGAGGACGACGTGGCGCTGCGCCTCGCCGTCGAACTGGCCGAGATCCACGGCGTCGGGACCGACATCGAACTCGAGCACCTCCCTCCCGACCCGCACGACCCCTACGCCACGCGGTGAGCGACTGACGGGCTACGGCGAGACCGGGCGCGGGGTCTCGCCGGGCAGGCCGTGCAGATGGGCGGCATCGTTGTAGCGGACGAGTCGCCAGGTTCCCGGCGCCGGGCGACGGAACTCGGTGATGGAGGTGTTCAGCGTCTGCAGCTCGAAGTTGCCGGTGGGCGCGGTCCGCAGCAGGTGTCGGAACGTGGCGTCGACGACGCCTCCGTGGCACGACACGACCACCGTTCCGCCGGCGTGGGCCCGAATGGCTCGCGACAACGCCTCGCCGACGCGGAGGTGGAACTGCGCCGTCGTCTCCCCGCCGGGGAAGACCTCGAAGTGGGGGTCGCCGTGCCAGTCCGGTTGGCCGAAGCGCTCGACGAAGGCGGCGAACGTCATGCCGTCGATGTCGGGGCCGGGATCGTGCTCGCCGAACCCCGGATCGATCTCGATCGGTGCATCACCGATGGCCGGCGCGATGATCTCGGCGGTCTCGATCGCCCGCTGGAAGTTGCTGGAGATCAGCACCGCCGGCGTCAGCTCGCCGGTCGCAGCGAGCCGTTCGCCGAGCCGCTCGGCCTGGCGACGTCCGAGCTCGGACAGCCCGTTGCACGTGCGGTGACCGCCGATCACCCGTTTGACGGTGACGTTCGACTCGCCGTGCCGGACGAGGACGAGCGTGGTGGGCGCGGGATCGGACACCGCCGGGATGGTACGGGCCGCAGCGCCGGGCCCGACGACTCGTACGCTCGCATCATGTGGATCCGGTGGGCGACCGTTGCGTCGTTGGCCCTGGCATCGGCCTGTACGAGTGCCGGCAGATCGGCGGACGATCCCGACCTGAGCGCCCCGGCACCGACCGCGCCTGCCGGCGGGACCACCACCGCGACCGCCGCCACCACCGTCGCCACCACCACCCCGGTCCCGACGTCTGACTCGACGGCGCCGACCTCCACAGCGACCACCGTGACGTCCACCGTGTCGGCCGAGCAGCGCGCCGAGCTGTTGTGCTCGCGCACCGGTGTCGAGGTCATCGGACAGGTCACGGCCAGGTCGCTCGACGAGACGTCCGGACTCGCCGCCAGTCGAGTCCATCCCGGAGTGCTGTGGGCCCACAACGACGGGGGAGAGCGGCCCGGCGTGTACGCCATCGGACCCGACGGTGCAGACCTGGGCTTCCACCAGCTCCGGCAGGACGCACTCGACGTCGAGGACATGGCGATCGCCGGTGGCGTCACCGGTGACGAGCTGTATCTCGGCGACATCGGCGACAACCGCGAGGTGCGGTCCTCGATCGCCGTGTTCCGTTTCCCGGAGCCCGACCCGGCGGCGCCCGGCCCGATCCCGACCGTCGAGAGATTCGAGTTCGTCTACCCCGACCGTCCCCACAACGCCGAGGCACTGTTCGTCGACGAGGCCAACGGACGCGTCGTCATCGTCACCAAGGAGCAGGCGTCCGGCCCCGACGGTCGGCCGAATCCGCTCGGTGCCACCGCCCTGTCGCTGGTGTTCGAGGCGCCGCTCGACGCCCCGAACGGCGCACCGGTCGAGCTGGCTTCCGTCGGCATCGTCGACACCGAACTCCTCGAGGAACGCGTCGACGACCCGACGCCCCACCCGGCCACGTTCCTCGGATTCGGCGGCGTGGCCACCGGCGGCGACGTCTCCGCCGACGGAACACTCGTCGCGCTGCGCACCTACGAAGCCGTGTGGGTGTGGCCGCGCCCTCCCGGGCACTCCGTCGCCGAGGTGTTCGGCGGCGAGCCATGCCGGGTGCAGACCGCCCCGGAGGACCAGGGCGAAGCCGTCGCGTTCGTTGCCGACGGCCTGATCACCATCGGCGAAGGGGTGACGCCGCCCATCCACCGGCTCGGCGGGTGACGTCGCCGGGCCAGCGACTTCCGGGTCACGGTCCGCAGATCTCGAAGTTGTTGGCCAGCGGCGTCAATCCGGCGGAGTCGGCGCGATCGCGGAACTCGACGAGGCCGGGCTGGTCGACGATCCAGTCGAGACGGTCGGCCTGGCCGTCGGTGTCGGCGTCGAGACGGAACACGAACGCGCTGAAGGCCTCGGCGAAGTCCTCCTCCGGGTTGGTCGCTGCGTACGGGCCGAAGAACCCGTCCTCGATCGCACAGCGGGCGTCGGCGTCGTCGGGGGAGTCCTCGAACGGGTCGACCGAGGCGAGCAGCTCGTCGTCCCAGAACGCGTCGATCCAGGCCAGCATCAGCGAGTCGGGGAGATAGCAGCCCTCCCCGTTGAAGTACGTCGTGCAGGCGTCGATCGCCTCGTCGGTCCGGTCGAGTTGCGTCGACGTGCTGGCGAACACGTGCGTGAACTCGTGGGCCAGCGTCAGCAGCAACTCGTCGGGATCGACGTCGGCTTCGACGGTGTTCACCGACATCTGGAACTGGGCGCCGTCGGCGTCGAGCGCGTTGACGAAGGCCAGCGTCTCGGCGGCGACGTCGCCCTCGGGTCGAAACCCGGCGAACAGCGCGAGGTCGGACAGCTGCGCCGCCGGCGCGATCGCCGCGAGCGCCTCCCAGGCCTCGACGATCGTCGGGTCGTCCTCGCCGAGGCAGCGCTCGCCGAGCCGGCCGTCGACGACCCGGTACGCCGAGGTGAACACGAACTCCGGGTCGTCACCGCTCAGCGCGTCCTGGGTGCAGTCGTCGGAGTCGGCGACCGTCGGGGCGGGTTCCTGCGTCTCGGCCGCCGTGCCGCAGGCGCCGGCGGAGAGTGCGAGAGCCACGAGGAACGCGCCGCGACGGCGAACGGCGGTCCGCGAGGTCATCTCGCGATCATGTCAGCCCGGCGAACGGTCCGCCATCAGGAGAGCCGGCGCAGCTCGGCGTTGCGCACGTAGGTCACCGACACGACCGTCAGCGCGACCACCGCGGCAACGCTCATCGCCGCCCCCGGGCCGATGGCGGCGCCGAGCACCCCGAGCGCCAGTGCCCCGAACGGCATCAGGCCGAGTGTCACCAGCGTGTACAACCCCATCACCCGGCCCATCACGGCCTGGGGCGTGTTGGCCTGGATGAGACCCTGGTTCATGTTGATGAAGAACCCTCCGGCGAGCCCCATCGTGAACGCCAGCGCGACCACGACGGCGAAGCTGTTCGACAGCCCCGAGAGCAGCGTGATGACGCTGCCACACATCATCGCCCGCTGGAACACCGCCCCCTTGTTCCTCATGTCGCCCTTGCGCATCACGACGAACGACGTGATCGCCATGCCGAGTCCCATCAGGGCGAACGGGATGGCGGCGTCGCCGGCGGTGCGCCCGAGGTCCTCCTTGACGTGGGCCTGGATCGTGACCATCACCGCCGGGTTGATCGTGAAACTGGCCGTCAGCAGCAGACCGAACAGCGTGCGCAGATGCGTGTCGTCGAGGACGTGGCGCAACGCCGTCTTCGTCTCGGTCCACACCGAGCGCCGCTCGACGACCTCGTCGTGCGGCGGCACCCGCAGTCGCAGCAGGAACAGCACGCCGAGTGCGAGCAGTGCAGCCTGGAACCAGAAGGCGCCCTCGAACCCGAATCGGTCGCCGACCAGCTTGGCGAGCACCGGACCGAGGATCAGCGACAGCGTCATGGCGATGGCGTTGAGGGCGATGGCGCCGAACAGCTGCTCTCTCGGCACGAGGGCCGGGATCAGCGACGCCCGCACCGGCGAGCCGATCGCCGCAGCCGATCCGGCGAGCAACGTGAGCGCGATCACCCAGCCGAGGCCGATCCGGTCGGCCCCGACGAGGAGCGCCGTGGCCGCCATGACTGCGGCACCGGCGGCCTGCGTGGCGATCAGCATCCGACGACGGTCCCAGCGGTCGGCCCACGCGCCGGCCTGCAACACGAGCAACGCTGCGGGCAGCCCGAGGGTGAACACGACGAGGCCCTGCTGGCCCTCGCCGCGCTGCAGTCCGTCGAGCACCAGCCATCCGAAGACGAATCGCTGGGCGTTGGCCACGAGGAAGAACGTGACGTTGGTCAGCCACAGGTAGCGGAACGACCCCGTCCGCAGGGGATTCGGCGGGCGAACCGGATCGGCCGGGTGCTCCGACGGCGTCGGCTCGGTCTCGATGGCCATCGTCGGTAGCGTGCCAGGCCGGACCCTTCCGGCAGCGACCCGGAGCGGCGCGGCCGACTGCCGGCGACGCCGACGTCAGGCGACCCGGCAGGCGTCGGCCGAGCGCAGACGACTGCGCAGCGCCCACGCGAGCAGCACGATGGAGGCGACGGCGAGCAGCGGCTGGACCGGTTCGAACCACTGGCGCGCTCCCGTGGTGCCGAGCGCGACGATCACGAGCTTGTTGCACACCGGACAGCCGACGGCGAAGAACGACAACAGGCCGGCGATCCCGCCGTTGCGGGTCGGCCGATCGAGTTCGTCGAGCGGGGCAGCGTCGCCCCGGCGCACATAGGTGCCGATCAGCAGGCCGGCGAGGACGGCGGTGACGATCAGCGTCGGATACGACCACCACGTGACCGGGACGGGGCGACCGAACACCGGGTTGGGGATCACGTCGGTCGGCACCCCGATGAGCAGGGCGACGGCGACGGCGCCCGCAGCGGCGACGGCGAACTGTCGTGGCTGCCAGCGACGAAGGGCCGCGAGGGCGCCCGCTCGGGGTGCAGCGACATCGAGTTCCAGCACGCCTGACACCCTATGGGGTATCGGCGCCGGAGGGAACCCCGGAGAGATGACGAAGTGCGGAACCGATCACGTCGTCGAAGCGCGCGGCGACTGCGTCGAACCACGCCGGGTCGTCGTCGGCGAACGCAGCTCGCACCTGGGCGCGCACGGCATCGGCACCCGAGTCGAGCGGATCGCCCGACGCATACAGCACGGCGTCGGCGCGCAGTGCCTGCAGGACCGACACGGTGTCGACCGTCCCGAACTCGAGTGCGGCGCTCGTGACCTCGACATCCGCGAGCAGTTCGTCCGCAGCGGCCAACCAGTCGCCGCTCAGTTCGGCCGACACGCTCTCGCCGTCGACCATCGACCGGACCTCCCCCCACCAGTCGGAGCCCCGCTGGTAGTTGGGCCGATCGCGGGCCACGTGGGAGATCAGCTCGCCGTGCCCCCACGGGCCGAGCCCGGTGTGCAGGTCGACGATCCCGACCCGCCTGGCAGCGCCCACGATCGGGCGCAGGTGCTCGACGAGCCAGCGGTGCGACCAGACCGGTCCGGATCCGCCGTAGAACACGCCGGTGGGGTGGGAGTACTGCCCGCCGCTCACCACGGCCTGGAGACGCTCGAAGCCGTGTTCTTCCGCGTACGCCAGCAGCGCCATCGTCGTCGACTGCTGGGTGTCGTCGTCCCATGACTCGGGCACGAGCAGCTGCGCGATGCCGCCGTAGTCCTCGTTGGCGGGCGGCGGGTGGCTCCAGTCGACGAAGTTGCGGTTGAGGTCGACGTTGTCCTCGTTCACCCTCCGCACCCAGGCGAAGCCGTGCGGGTTGAACGCGTGCAGCAGCGCCACCCGCACGTCGTCGGGACGCTCGGTGGCGTGACGGTCGAGCCAGTGGTGCTGCAGCGCCGAGCCCGTGAACCCCTCGACGCCGTGGGTGCCCGACACGACCAGCAACACCGCGTCGGCGTCGGCCGGGCCGAGCGTGGCCACGTCGAGCGCGAGTTCCTCGCCGGCCATTCCCACCGACGGATGGGTGTGCGATTCGACATCGGCACCCACCTCGCGGGCGGTGTCGAGGAATCGCCGTCGCGACTCGTCGTAGGTGGCGCTCAGTCCTCGGTCGTGCTCCATGATTCGTTCCTCCGACGCTCAGCTTGGCATCCGAGCGCAGCTACGCTCGCTCCATGACGAGCGCAGGGGACCGTTACGTCGGGGACCGGTTGGTGTACGACGCCGACAGCCACGTCATGGAACTGCCGGGTTGGCTCGAACAGTTCGCCGACGCGGCGACCGCCGAGCACCTGCGGCCACTCGCCCTCGGCGGCGCCGGCGCACTCGCCGACAAGGCCGTGGCTGACGCGGCAGCGCGCAGCTCCGCAGGCGTGGCGACGCTCGACCCCGACCCGATCGAGCTGCTGCGCTCGAAGGGCTGGGGCGCGGTCGGCGCGTTCGACTCGGTCGAGCGCTCGTTCGTACTCGACCAGCTCGGCTTCGCCGCCCAGCTCGTCTTCCCGACCTTCGCCGCCACCCAGTTCGCCGGCGCCGACCTCGACCTCTCCTACGGCGGCGCCGACGCCCTCAACCGGGCCATGGCCGCGTTCTGCGCCGACGACCCACGCCTGTTGGCCGTGGCATCGGTGCCCTGGGCCGATCCCGAACGGACGATCACCACCGCTCGTCGGGCGATCGAGGAGGGTTGCCGCGCCGTGATGGTGCCGACCGACCTGCCCCGCGGCGTCGTCTCGCCGACGCATCCCGACCACCATCGGCTGTGGGCGCTGCTCGAGGCCGAGAACGTGCCGGTCGTGAGCCACATCGGCGGGGGAGGGCGCCCGGTGCGACCCGGCTTCCACGACAACGGCCACACCGTGTCGGACTTCCTGGGTGGTGGGGAGAACGTCCGCGCGAAGGACTTCATGGCGATCCACCAGCGCCCCGAGGTGTTCTGGGCGGCGATGGTCCTCGACGGCATGTTCGAGCAGTTCCCGGGCCTGCGCGGCGCGTCGGTCGAGGAGGGAGCGCTCTGGGTGCCGTCGTGGATCCGGCGCCTCGACCGCGCGATGCAGTTCGCCAAGACCGAACCGCCGCTGCGCCAGCTCACCAAGCTCCCGAGCGAGTACGTGCGCGAGCACCTCCGCGTCACGCCGTTCGCCGGCGAACCCGTCGGCTGGATGATCGAGCAGGCCGGCGCCGAGCTGTTCATGTTCTCCTCCGACTACCCCCACCCGGAGGGGACGAAGAACCCGATCGAGCGGTTCGAGGCGACGATGGACACCAGCGACGAGGCGACGCTCGACAACTTCTACCGCGCCAACTTCGAGGCGCTCTACCGCGGGGCCGTACCCGTCGCGTGAGGCTGCTCTGCACGGCGGACCTCCACTATCGCCTCCCGCAACTCGACTGGCTGCTCGAGCAGACCGACGACGTCGACGTGGTGGTGATCCCCGGCGATCTGCTGCAGGTCGTCGGGGCCGCGCCGCTGGAGGTGCAGATCGTCGTCGTGTCGAAGTATCTCCAGCGCCTCGCCGGACGCACCGTCGTCCTGGCGTCGTCCGGTAACCACGACCTCGACGGACCCGGCGAGACGGGCGAGCAAACGACGACCTGGCTGCGCGAGTTGGCCTCGGATCGTCTCGTGGTCGACGGACACTCGATCGACATCGACGATGTCCGGTTCACGGTGTGCCCCTGGTGGGACGGACCCGAGACGAAGCGCCTCGTCGAGGAACAGCTCGCTGCTGCTGCCGTCGACCGCCCGCGCCGCTGGGTGTGGGTGTACCACTCACCGCCGTCTGACTCGCCCCTGTGCAACGCCGGCGAACGTTCGTATCCCGATCCTGATCTGGCGGCATGGATCGATCGATGGAGCCCGGATCTCGTCGTGTGCGGCCACATCCACCAGGCGCCGTGGGCCGCCGGAGGGGCGTGGGTCGACCAGCGGGGCTCGACCTGGATGGTCAACGCCGGCCACCAGCCCGGCCCGATGCCGGCGCACGTGGTGATCGACCTCGACCCATCGCTCGAGCGAGCCGACGCCGAATGGGTCGCCCTGCCCGACCGCGATCGGGTCGACATGCCCTTCGCCGGCTGACCAGCGCGGTCAGTACTCGGGTTCGGGCAGCCGGGCCGAGCCCGGGCTCACCTGGCGTCCCTGATGGTGCATCAGCGTGCTGAGCACCTCGTCGAGCATGCCGAGGTGGCCGCCGTCGCCCCCGTACTGCCGCTTGACGTCGACGAGGTGTCCGGTCAGGTTGTCGAGCCGGGTCGCGAGGGTGCGTGCCACCTCGAGCAGTACCTCGGGGTGCTCGTGCAGGAACGCTGCGCCGTCGGCCGCCTCGAGGACCGCCACGTCGGTGACGGCACGCACCGACGCCGACGCGGGCCGATCGAGCACGGTCGACATCTCACCGAGCAGCGCGCCGGGCGTGTCGATCACGGCCAGACCGGCTCCGTCGCGCTCGACCGCCACCGTGCCCTCCACCAGGACGAGCACGGTGCCGCCCGGTGAGCCCTGTTCGATGATCGTCCCGCCGGCCTCGATCGTGCGCCGGGGCAGTTCGGAACAGTGCGTGAGCAGGTCGGCCACGACGTCAGTCTGGCATCGGGCCGGGCCCACGTCAGCCGTCGGGAGCCGACGTAACCTGGCGTTCATGTGCGGCCGCTTCGTCTCCACCGCCGGCCCCGACCGCATCGCCGCCTACTTCGACACCGTGATGCCGACCGAACCGGTCGCCGAATCGCTCGGCGAGAACTTCAACGTCGCGCCGACGCAGGACATCTACGCGGTCGTGGGCACGGGGGAGGGCTCGGCTCGCCTCGATGCGTTCCACTGGGGCCTGGTGCCGAGCTGGGCGAAGGACCGCAAGATCGCCTCGCGCATGATCAACGCTCGCGCCGAGACGCTGGCCGAGAAGCCGGCCTTCAAGCGCCTGTTCGCCTCGAAGCGGTGCATCGTCCCGATGGACGGCTTCTACGAGTGGACACCCGGCTCGCCCGACGGGCCCCTCAACGCCAAGGGCGCGCCGCTCAAGCAGCCCTGGTTCATCCACCGGTCCGACGGTGAACCGCTCGCCGTCGCGGCGCTGTGGGCGGCCTGGAAGGACCCCGACGACCCCGAGGGCCGATTCCTCCACAGCACGACCCTCGTCACCACCGCCGCCAACGAGGCGATGCGACCGGTGCACGACCGGATGCCGGCGATCCTGGTGCCCGAGCACTGGGCCGAGTGGCTCGACCCCACCGATCACGACACCGACGCACTGGCCCGCCTCCTCGACGGCGGCCCACCCGACCTGCTCGACATGCACGCCGTGTCGACCGACGTCAACAACGTGCGCAACAACCGGCCCGACCTCGTCGAGCCGATCTGATCAGATCGGTCGTGAGCCGGGTCGGGGTCCTTCGGTGCCTGGTGGCCGCCGTGCTGTTCGGAGCATCGACGCCGCTCGCGTCACAGTTGGCCGGCTCGGTGCCGCCGTTCACGCTGGCCGGCCTGTTGTACGTCGGGGCGGCGGCGGCCGCGGCGCCGGCCACGGTCCGCCGGCCACCCACGGCGGGTGCGCTGCGAGCGGAATGGCGGCCGGCCATGGCGGCGGTGGTGACGGGCGGCGCCGTCGGGCCGGTGTTGCTCGTCGCCGGCCTCGCACGCACCAACGCAGCGACGGCGTCGATCCTGCTCAACGCCGAACTCGCGGCGACGGTGGTGCTGGCGGCCGTCGTGTTCCGCGAGCACATCGGGGCGCGGATGTGGACGGCGGCGGGGTTGATCACCGTCGCTGGCGGGATGCTCGCCTGGCAACCGGGTGCGACCGTCGATGTCGGTGCGTTGCTCGTCGTCGCCGCCTGCGTCGCGTGGGGGTTCGACAACGGCGTGACCGCGAGCATCGAGCGCCTCGCTCCTGAACACGTCGTCATGCTCAAAGGCCTGATCGCCGGCAGCGCGAACGTCGCGATCGGTCTGCTCGCAACCGGGTGGGGTGCGAACACGACGCCGTCCGACGTGATCGCCGCCCTGGCAATCGGTGCCGGCGGGTACGGCCTCTCGATCACGCTGTGGGTCAAGGGAGCCCGCGATCTCGGGGCGGCGAGAGGCCAGGCGATCTTCGCGACAGCGCCGTTCATCGGGGCGGCGATCGCCTGGAGCTTCCTCGGTGACGACATCTCGGCCATCGAGGTCGTCGCCGCGATGGTCGCCGCGAGCGGCGTGGCGGTGTCGCTGCGATCCGCGCACCAGCACACACATCGTCATCGCGACACGGTCCACGAGCACGAGCACCGCCACGACGACGGACATCACGATCACCTCCACGACGGGGGCGTCGCCGGGCGGCACTCCCACATCCACCGGCATCGCCAGGTGGTCCATGACCACCTCCACGTACCGGATCTCCACCACCGCCACGACGACTGACGTCCCGTGGAGCCGTTCGACGTGAAGCGCCCCCGACTACTCGTCGCTCACACCACTCGCACCGCCACGACGGAGTTCGGCTCGGATCGCCTCCGCCCAGGCGTCGAGATCGGCGCGGTCGACCGACGCCGCGGCATTTGCGAAGCTGAGCTGGCTCATCGAGTTCGTCGGGAGCACGTGGATGTGGGTGTGCGGCACCTCGTAGCCGGCGACGATCACCCCGACGCGCTCGCAGTCGAACGCCGCCTGTTGGGCGCGGCCGATCGTGTGCGTCACGGCGAACAGGTGGGCCGTGAGCTCGGGGGAGGCGTCGACCCAGTGGTCGACCTCGTCGATCGGCACGACCAGCACGTGGCCGGGAGCCATCGGGTTGATCGACATGAACGCGACGCACTGCTCGTCACGCCACACGAACGTGCCGGGGAACTCGCCGTCGATGATCTTCGTGAACACCGTGCTCATGCGGGCACCCTACGCTGTGAGCCGTGACCCACGACACCCCGTCGACCCCTGGCACGGCGGCGTCCGGATCGTCGTCGGTGTCGATGTTCGACGGGCTCTGGACGATCCCCAATGCGTTCACCCTGGCCCGACTGCTGTGCCTGCCCGTGTTCCTCTACGTGCTGTTCGGCCTCGAGCACCGGGCGGCAGCAGCGTGGATGCTCGGCGCGCTGGGCGCCACCGACTGGGTCGACGGCTACCTGGCCCGCCGGCTCGGACAGGTCAGCGAGTTCGGCAAGGTGTTCGACCCGACGGTCGACCGGCTCCTGTTCCTCGTCGCCATCACCGCCATCATCGTCGACGGTTCCATCCCGCTGTGGTTCGCGCTCGCCGTCCTGGCCAGAGAGGTGCTCGTCGGGCTGATGATGGCGATCGCCACCCTCCTGTACAAGATGCCGCGCATCGACGTCACCTACTGGGGCAAGCTCGCCACGTTCCTGTTGATGTTCGCCGTCCCCGGTTTCCTGATGGGCAACAGCGAGATGCCCGGCGCCGACTGGTTCGAGGTGGTTGCATGGGTCCTCGGCATCCCCGGGCTGATCCTGAGCTACTGGACCGCGATCGCCTATATTCCCCAGGTGCGTCGAGCCCTCGCCGGGACGTTGTCCGCCGACGCCGTTCGAGTCGACCAGTGAAGCCAGGTACCGTTGCGCCATGAACATCCCCGCCGAACTCCGCTACTCGACCGATCACGAATGGGTGAGGGTCGACGGCGACACGGCCACGATCGGGATCACCGAGTACGCGCAGGACGCGCTCGGCGACGTCGTGTTCGTGGAGATGCCCGAGACCGGCACGTCGGTCTCTGCCGGCGACAGCTTCTCCGAGGTGGAGAGCACCAAGTCGGTCAGCGACATCTACGCCCCGGTGTCCGGTTCGGTCGCCGCGGTCAACGACGCCCTGGAGTCGCAGCCCGAACTGCTCAACAGTGACCCGTACGGCGAGGGATGGATCTGTCGCATCAGGTTCGAGGACCCCGCCGAGCTCGATGCGTTGATGGACGCCGACGCCTACCGCACGCTCACCGAGGGCTGAGATGAGTTCCTACGTGTTCTGCAACCAGTGCGGACACCGCAACCCGCCGACGAGCAGCTTCTGTTCGAGCTGCGGCTCCCCGCTCGACTCCCTCGACGATCGCACGATCACGCTCACGACGGTCGATCCGCTCCAGGACGCGCCCGGCACCGACGACGACGTCGTCGTCCCCGTCGGCGAGCTGCCCACCGAGATCGGGGTGCTGATCGTCCGGGCGGGCGCCCAGGCCGGATCGCGGTTTCCCCTCGTCGAGCCCGTCACGCGTCTCGGACGCCATCCGGAGTCGGAGATCAGCCTCGACGACATCACCGTGTCGCGTCGCCATGCCGAGATCGAGCGGACCCCCGACGGCTACGTCGTCAGCGATGCCGGCTCGCTCAACGGCACCTACGTCAACCAGGAGCGCATCGACAAGGTGGTGCTCCGCCACGGCGACGAACTCCAGATCGGCAAGTTCCGCCTCGTCTTCTTCGAACGGCACGATGCCTGACTCGGCGCACCCGACGGCCACACCGGCGGCGCCACCTGCCGGTGTGCACCTCTCGATCGGCGAGGTGCTGGCGCTGCTGCTCGAGGAGTTCCCCGACGTCACGATCTCCAAGATCCGGTTCCTGGAGAGCCAGGGCCTGATCGATCCCGAGCGAACGGCGTCGGGCTATCGCAAGTTCTACGGCGACGACGTCGAACTGCTGCGCCGCATCCTGCACGAACAGCGCGAGAACTACCTCCCGCTGAGGGTGATCAAGGACCGCATCGACTCCGGCGAGATCGACCCGACCAACGAGAACCCCCGGCCGCGCGGCATCAAGAACGTCTCCGACCAGACCGAGCCCCAGCCCCGCAGTCACCCGAGCGCCGGAGGCGTCGGTCGCACTGCCACCGACGACAGGGCGACGGGCGAGGAGGAGCTGTCCGGGGCGGCGCTGCTGTTCCAGCGCACCGACGTCGCCCCACCGCCATCGGACCCCGACGCCACACCCGAACCGGTGGTCGCCGCTGAGCCGGCTGCACCGCCGGCGTCGCCGGTCGAGTCGACCAGGGCAGCCGGGCCGGCCGGCGCGGTCCTGCCGGGGCTGTTGTTGAACGCCGACGAGCTGTGCGCCATGGCCGGTCTGACACGCGACCAACTCGACGACCTGCAGTCCTACGGGGTGGTGGTGTCGCAGTCGAACCGGACCGAGGGTCCCTTCGACGAGGACGCCGTCGAGATCGCGACGATCTCGAAGCGTCTGCTCGACGCCGGCCTCGAGGCCCGGCACCTCCGGGGGTGGCGGGTGGCTGCCGATCGCGAGGCGGGTCTGCTCGAACAGCTGATCCAACCACTGCTGCGCCAGCGCAACCCCGAAGCCCGAGCCGAGGCGATCGCCCGGTTGCAGGAGTTCGAGCAGATCGGCGGGCGTCTGCGGGCGGCGCTGATGCGTTCGGCACTGCGCCAGCACTGATCTCCCGCTCGGACTCCCTCCCGCGTCACGGGGCGCGGCCGTCGCCGGTACAGTGACGTCGTGGTCCCCTTGGAGCTGATCGGAGTTCGGGTCGAGATTCCCGCCAACACGCCGATGCTCCTGCTGCGCGAGGCCGATGGCCGTCACCGGTTGCTCCCGATCTACATCGGCAGTCCCGAGGCGTCGGCGATCCACTATGCGCTCGAGGGTGTCGTTCCGCCCCGCCCGCTCACGCACGATCTGCTGCTGACGTTGCTCGGCGAGCTCGACGCCTCCGTCACCCGCGTCGTGGTGACCGAGATGCGTGACCGCACCTACTTCGCCGAACTCCACCTGGCGACACCGTCGGGCGACAAGGTGATCTCCGCTCGGCCCTCCGACGCCGTCGCCATCGCCGTGCGCTGTGCGGCGCCGATGTTCGCGTCGGAAGAACTGATCGACGAGGTCGGTCAGGAACCGGTGGTCGAGGCCGACGACGACGCCGCCGAGATCATCGACGAGTTCAAGGACTTCATCGAGAACGTCAGCCCCGAGGACTTCGGCAGCTGAGGGCGGCGACGCTCAGTCGATGAGCTCCTGGTCGGATGCACGCAGTCGGCCGACCAACTCGGTGATGACGCTCATGGCGATCTCGGGTTCCTCACGCAGCAACGCCCGCATGTTCCACGACGACAGGCCGAGCGTTTCGAGCTCACTCGTCGCCACGACAGCCGCCGAGCGCGGTTGGCCGTCGAGCACGCTCATCTCTCCGAAGGAGTCGCCCGGGCCGAACGTGGCCACCGCTTGGTCGTGGACTCGCGCCTCGGCGGTTCCGCTGACCACCGAATAGAGACGGCCGAACTTGCCGGAGGCCTCCTCGTCGATGACCGACGCCCCGGCGGCGAAGCGATAGGTCTTCATCTGCTGGGCGATACTGGCCAGACTCGACTCGTCCAACGCCTTGAACAGGCTGATGTTCTTGAGTGCTGCAACCACCTTGGGGTCGACCTTCATTGCGAATCCTCACCACTGCGTCTCGTCGGTAGGCGGGACCTTAGCCAGTGTTGACGACCGGCCGGGAACTCCCGTAGTGTTCGCCACCTCACATCTCCGTAACTACGCACCTGTGAGCTGCGGGAGTGAGAACGTGCGACGTGCTCGGACACGGTCGTGATGTTGGGCGAAACGAACCGGAGGCATTCCGTGCAGAACACACCAGACGTCCCCCGTGCCGCTTCGGCGGCGATCGGCTACAGCGGCACCCAGACGGCCAAGGTGGTGGGAATCTCCTACCGCCAGCTCGACTACTGGGCCCGTACCGACCTGATCCGACCGTCGCTGAGCGACGCGACCGGCAGCGGCAGCCGACGCTCGTACTCCTACAACGATCTGTTGGAGTTGAAGACGATCAAGAAGCTGCTCGACGCCGGCATCAAGCTCGAGCAGGTCCGCAAGGTGTTCGAGTACCTCCGTGAGCACGTGAGCACCGACATCGCCAGCGCCCACATCGTCATCGACGGTGGCAGCGTCATGCTGTGCGACGGCGATCAACTCGTCGACGTGCTCAAGAACGGCCAGGGGGTGCTCAACGTGCTGTCGCTCGGCGGGGTGCGCGAAGAACTCGAAGCCGACCTCGCGCCGGCCGCCGACGCCGCTGCCGACACGGTGCTCGACATCGACGTCCGTCGCCGAACCGGATGACGCTGCAGCGCTCGCCGCTCGACGCAGAGCACCGGGCGCTCGGTGCGACGATGGTCGAGTTCGGCGGCTGGGAGATGCCGATCGCGTATCCCTCCGGCACCATCGAGGAACACCTGCGTTGCCGGCGGTCGGCGGTGATGTTCGACGTGTCGCACCTCGGCACGGTGCGCGTCGAGGGTGCCGGCGCATTCGACGCCCTGCAGACGACCCTCACCAACGACCTGGCCAAGATCGGGCCGGGGCGGGCGCAGTACACCCACCTCCTCGATGCGGACGACGCCTCGGTCGTCGACGACATCATCGTGTGGTGGCACCCTCACGCCGACCGCGGCGACGACAGTGGCGTCGACGTGTTCGACGTGATGCCGAACGCCTCGAACACCGGCCGGGTGACGGCGGCCGTCGGCGGCCCCGACACGACGGCGACCCGGGCGGTGATTGCCGTGCAGGGCCCGCAGGCGACGCTGTTGCTGGCCGAGGTCTTCCCGGGGGCAGCCGGCGTCGGTCGGTTCCGGGTGGCCCACTGCGACTGGAGAGGCGTGGCCTGCACCGTCGCCGGAACCGGCTACACGGGGGAGGTCGGCGTCGAGATCGCGGTGCCCGCCGACGCGGCCGCCGGGTTGTGGCGAGAACTCCTGGCCGTCGGGATCACACCGGCCGGCCTCGGCGCCCGCGACACGCTGCGACTCGAGGCAGCGCTACCGCTGCACGGCCACGAGCTGGGCCCCGGGATCACCTCGCTGCAGGCCGGCCTCGGCTGGGTCGTCGCATGGGACAAGCCGAGCTTCGTCGGCAAGGCTCCGGCGCTCGCCGAACGCGAGCGAGGCATCAGCCGTCGCCTCGTCGGCATCGAGACCGACGGGCGGCGCCCGGCCCGAGCCGGTTGCCCCGTCGCCGTCGACGGCGTCACGGTCGGCGTCGTCACCAGCGGCAACTTCTCACCCGTGCTCGGCCACGGCATCGCGCTGGCGTTCGTCCCTCCCGAGGTCGAGATCGGCACGCCAGTCGAGATCGACGTGAGGGGCAAGCCGCTCGCCGGGGCGGTCACCGTCACCCCCTTCGTCGCCCCCTGAGGCGACCTACGTCGGCGTCGGCTTCTCGGTGGTCGACGTCTTCGTCGCCGTCTTCTTGGCCGTTGATTTCCTGGCGGTCGACGGCTTCTTGGCGGTGGCCTTCTTGGCCGTCGACTTCTTGGTCGTCGCCTTCTTCGCCGTCGGCTTCTTGGCGGTGGCCTTCTTGGCCGTCGACGTGGTGGACGTCGACGCCGGTTGCTCGTCGGGCGTCGCCGTCGGCTCGTCGGGCGTCGCCGTCGGCTCGTCGGCGGTCGTCGCCGCGATGTCGGGCGTCGTCGACTCCGCTGGAGCGCGCATGCCCGGGACCCGGAATCCGCCGAACAGGCCACCTGCCGACCCTGCCAGCTGGCTCAGGGGAGCGAGGCGGTGCGACATCTCGCCGAGCAACTCGGAGAACTGACCGATCTGCTGGGGGAGCTGGGCGAACGCCGGTGTGCTCAGCGTCTCGGCGAGCCGGTTGAGACCCGGCGCCACCGCCATCGCAGGACCCGACACGACCTGCATCATCTCGTCGGCCGCCTTCACCGTCCGGGTTGCCTGCGGCACGGCGGCGCGGATCGGCCCCTCGACGTCGGCGAGCAGCCGGTTGATCCGCTCGCTGGTCTCGTTGAGGTTGGCCATCGTGCGGTTGAAGTTCTCCACGCCGGCGAGGAACTCGTCGACGCCCTTGCGGAACTGTTCGAGCGAGCGCACCGTCCCGGTCAGGGGCGTGGCGAACAGCGTGAACAGGTCGGCGAGCGGGTCGGTGCGGTCCTCGGCCATGGCGCTCAACCTACCCGTGACGGTGTGACGGTCATCGGTTGGCCGCGGCATGGGCCTCGAGCGGCTCACACGAGCAGACGAGGTTGCGGTCGCCCTGGGCGCCGTCGATGCGCGACACCGCCGGGAAGTACTTCGTCGCTCGGAGCCCGGTCACCGGGAACGCACCCAGCTCACGGGGGTACGGCCGGTCCCAGTCGCCGAGCAGGTCCTCGGCGGTGTGGGGGGCGTGGCGGAGCGGGTTGTCGTCGACCGACCACTCGCCGGAGGCAACCCGATCGATCTCGGCGCGGATGGCGATCATCGCGTCGCAGAACCGGTCGAGCTCGCGCAGCGACTCGCTCTCGGTCGGCTCGACCATCAGCGTGCCGGCGACCGGGAAGCTCATCGTCGGCGCGTGGAAGCCGTAGTCCATCAACCGTTTGGCGACGTCGTCGACGGTGACCCCCGTGGCCTTGGTGATCGGGCGCAGGTCGAGGATGCACTCGTGGGCGACTCGACCGTCGTCCCCGCGGTACAGGATCGGGTACGACGCGTCGAGTCGCTCGGCGACGTAGTTGGCGGCCAGGATCGCCACGGTGGTGGCCGTGGTGAGGCCGGCGCCGCCCATCATCTCGATGTACATCCACGGGATCGGCAGGATCCCCGCCGAGCCGAACGGTGCCGCCGACACGGCTCCGACGGGCTGGTCGTCGCGCAACGGGTGACCGGGCAGGAACGGCGCCAGGTGCGAGCGCACGCCGATCGGGCCGACGCCGGGCCCGCCACCGCCGTGGGGGATGCAGAACGTCTTGTGGAGGTTGAGGTGGCTGACGTCGGCGCCGAACTCGCCGGGGCGGGCATGACCGACCAGCGCATTCAGGTTGGCACCGTCGACGTACACCTGACCGCCGGCGGCGTGGATCATCTGGCACAACCGTCCGACCTCGGCCTCGAACACCCCGTGAGTCGACGGATAGGTGATCATCGTCGCCGCCAGCCGGTCGCCGACCTCGGCGATCTTGGCGGCGACGTCGTCGAGGTCGACGTTGCCGTGGTCGTCACAGGCCACGACCACGACGTCCATACCGGCCATCACCGCGCTGGCGGCGTTGGTGCCGTGGGCGCTCGACGGGATGAGGCACACGGTGCGCTGCTCGTCGCCACGAGCACGGTGATAGGCGCGGATCGCGAGCAGGCCGGCGTACTCGCCCTGACTGCCGGCGTTGGGTTGCAGGCTGACGGCGTCGTAGCCGGTGATCGTGGCCAGACGGTGTTCGAGCTCGGCGATGAGCTGGTGGTAGCCCTCGACCTGGTCGTCGGGAGCGAATGGATGGATGTCGGCGAACTCCGGCCACGTGATCGGCACCATCTCCGAGGTGGCGTTGAGCTTCATCGTGCACGACCCCAGCGGGATCATCGTGCGATCGAGCGCGAGATCCCGGTCGCTCAGGCGGCGCAGGTACCGCAGCATCTCGTGTTCGCTGTGGTAGCGCTCGAACACCGACTGGGTCAGGAACTCGTCGTCGCGCCGCATCGTCTCGGGCAACCCGTCGGGGGCCCCGTCGACGTCGTCGATCGCCGCGCCGCCGAGCGCCCCGACGATGGCGGTGACGTCGTCGAGTCCCGAGGTCTCGTCGAAGGTGATCGACACGGTGGTCTCGTCGACGCCGCGGATGTTGTAGCCCGCCGCCAGCGCGTCGGCGACGGCGGTGTCGGCCGAGGTCACACTGAGCCTCAGCGTGTCGAACCAGGTGTCGTTGACGATCTCGACCCCACCGGCGCGCAGGCCCGCAGCGGCGATCGACGTCAGCCGCTGCACCCGCTCGGCGATCTGGGTCAGTCCGCCCCGGCCGTGCCACGCCGCGTACAACCCGGCGATGTTGGCCAGGAGCACCTGGGCGGTACAGATGTTCGACGTCGCCTTCTCGCGACGGATGTGCTGCTCGCGGGTCTGCAGTGCCAGCCGCAGCGCCGGTCGGCCGGCGGTGTCGGTGCTGACGCCGACGATGCGGCCGGGCATGGCGCGTGCGGCCCGGTCGTGGGCGGCGATGAACGCGGCGTGGGGGCCACCGAAGCCCATCGGGACCCCGAAGCGCTGCGCGGAGCCGACGGCGATGTCGGCGCCGAGGCGGCCCGGGGGAGTGGTGAGCACGCATGCCAGGGGATCGGTGACGACCACGGCGATCCCGCCGGCGTCGTGGACCCGCTCGATGGCGTCGCTCCAGTCGACCACCGTTCCCGACGACCCCGGCAGGCTGAACAGCGCGCCGAACAGCCCGTCGTCGTGGGCGAGCGAGTCGGTGTCGCCGACGACGAGGTCGATGCCGACCGGTTCGGCCCGCGTCCGCAGCACGGCGATCGTCTGGGGATGGGTGTCGTGGTGGACCACGAAGCGCGCCGACGGCGACTTCGACTGGCGTCGGGCCATCGTCATCGCCTCGGCAGCCGCGGTCGCCTCGTCGAGCAGCGAGGCGTTGGCGACGTCGAGGCCGGTGAGTTCGGTGACGAGGGTCTGGAAGTTGAGCAGCGCTTCGAGGCGGCCCTGGCTGATCTCGGGCTGATAGGGCGTGTAGGCCGTGTACCAGGCGGGGTTCTCGAGCACGTTGCGGGCGATGACCGGTGGCGTGATCGTGCCGGTGTAGCCCATCCCGATCAGGCTGGTGACGCTGGTGTTGCGAGCCGCCATCGCTCGCAGCCGCGCCAGCGCCTCGGTCTCGGGGACCCCGCCCGGCAGGTCGAGCGGACCGTCGGCCACGATCGAGTCCGGCATCGTCTCCGCCAGCAGCTGCTCGGTCGAGTCGGCCCCGACGGCGGCGAGCATGCGGCTGACGTCGGCGGGCGTCGGCCCGACATGGCGTCGGGTGAACTCGTCACGCTCCACCAGTCGGGCGAGTGGCGTGGGATGGCGGTGTGCGGAACTCGTTGCGGGCACGGGAGATCCTCCAGGGTCGGTGGGGGTTCCCCGGCTGTCATCGGTACCTGAGAGTTTCGGCGGGCCATCGACCCGTCTTTCCCCGTCGGTGACCACCGTGCGAACGATTCGACGCTCACGCGGTGGCGCTTTCCAGCGTGCCTGACCCGGGCGGTCCGGTTGCCTGAGAGATTCCGGGGAGGTTGCTCCTTCGGCGCCGCCTCGATCTCGACGGCTCTCCCGCTCGGGTGGAACGGCGATTCGGTTGTCCGAGCAGCGTAGCGGTCGATCACCGCCCGCTGCGGGATCGTGTCAGCCGCGCGGGGTGGTCACGCTGCAGGCGTCGATCGCCTTGACCAGCGGGTACGGGTTGACGGCGGCTCCACCACGGGGATGCACTTCGAAGTGCAGGTGCGGCGTGGCGCTGTTGCCGGTGTTGCCGACCGTGCCGACGACCTGCCCGGCGCTCACCTCGGCGCCGACCTCGATGCCATCGGCGAAGGTGTCCATGTGCAGGTACGTGAAGTAGGTGCCGTTGTCCTGCTGGATGCGCAGGCCGTTGCCGGCGAGCGCCCCGGGGCGATCCCAGTACATCTTCGAGATCGTGCCGGAGACCGCGGCGTAGAGCAGCTTGCCCTTGGGAGCGATGATGTCGACGCCGAGGTGCAGTCGGCCGCCGCTGCGCGGTGCGTGCCAGGTGTCGCCGAACCAGCATCGACCCTGGACGGGGAAGACGTCGATCGTGACGCCGGCAGCGGACGGGGGAGAGGGAGCGGGTGCGGGTGCACTGCCGAGACGGTTGGCGGTCGCCTCGTTCATCTTTCCGGTCGGGGTCAGCCCGTTGCGCCGCTGGAACTCCATGATGGCGCCGGCGGTGGCTGCCCCGAACACGCCGTCGGCGCCACCGGCGAACGTGATCCCGGCGGCCAGCAGCGACTTCTGCAACGAGGTCACGCGGCTCCCGCGCTCTCCGAAGACCGGGAAACCGGCAGTGGAGGAGACCCCCTGCGGGTTCGCCGCCGGGGGAGCAGCGGGTGGGTTCGCGCTGCCGAGGCCGAGCACGCTGGCGTCCTTGGCGGAGACCACACCGGTCTGGGGCGTGTCGTTCGTGCCCTGGAAGAGGATCAACGTGCTGCGAGTGGCGTTGCCGAACACGCCGTCGGCGCCACCGCGCAGCGTCAGCCCGGTACGCATCAGCGCCCGCTGCAGGTCCTTCACCAGGTCGCCGTTCGCCCCGATCTTCATGCCGACGTACTCGGCCGACGGACTGGGAGGTGGTGTCGGGGCCGGCGCGGGTGCCGGCGCCGGTGCCGGGGCGGCCCCCGAGCCGAGACCCAGTTTTGCGATGGTCGCGTCGCCGAGGACGCCGTTGGCCGAGATGCCCTGGGCTCGCTGGTAGGACTTCAGGGCCGCTTGCGTCATCGGTCCGAAGACGCCGTCGGCGCCACCACGAACGGTGATGCCGGCAGCGATCAGCGCCCGCTGCAGGGCCTTCACGTTGTCGCCCCGAGCACCGATCGCCAGACCGGAGAAGCCCGAGTCGGTCGGTGCGGTCGGAGCGGGCGATGGCGCGGGAGCGGGCGGTGGCGTCGGAGCAGTCGTCGTCGGCGTGGGTGTGGCAGCAGGTGTCGAGCCGAGCTTCAGCTTGGACGCGGTCGCGGCGTCGACCTCACCGGTCACCGGGAGCTCGTTCCAGCGCTGGAAGTTGGACACCGCCGCCCGGGTGGCCGGCCCGAAGATGCCGTCGGCGCCACCGAGCACGTAGACGCCCGTCGCCATCAGCGCCCGCTGGAGTTCGGCGACCGCCGGCCCACGCGCTCCCGTCACGAGCTCGTCGGTTCCCGACGTCGCCGCCGGCGTGGCCGCCGCCTGGGCGAGGCCGAGCGCTGCTGCCGTCGGGCCGTCGACGGAACCCGTTGCCGGCAGACCCTTGCGCGCCTGGAACGCGGTCAAGGCCGACTTCGTCTTGGGGCCGAAGATGCCGTCGGCGCCACCCGGCACGGGGACGCCGGCCTCCAGCAGCGCACTCTGCACCGTCTTGACGTCGTTGCCGCGAGCTCCCTCGCCCATTCCGACGATCGTGGGGGCGATCGGGGTCTGCGTCACGAGCGGTGAGGCCGACACCGCATTGGTGGGCAGGGCGGCGAGGCTGAGGCCTCCCAGCGCCGCGACGAGCAGCGCACGGACGGCGCGCGTGCGCGCAGACGTTCGGCGGGTCGGCGGCACGCAGGACATGGACGGATTCACTCCCAGCACGAAGAACTGATCGGTCCGCCCGGTGGACAGCTGAAATCCCGTCGGGAGATGGAGATCCTCTGTTCCCCGAACTCGACCGTCTGGGTTCCGTGAAGGCCCAGCGCACGGCGCCGGAGCGGGGAAGCGCACCGCTGGTGCTGCGTTCGGAGCCAATCTCCGTCAGGCTTCCAGTAAATGACATAACGAGGATTATGGGCGTTGCGGTGGAGCGGGGCGGGATCGACGGAGCGGGATCGTCAGCCCGCCGGCGTGATCTCCCGGTCGCGCAGCGGCCGCGCCGCCGCCAGCAGCCAGTCGAGCGCGTCGCGCAGCTCGGTGACCGTCGGTCGTCCGTCGGCCAGGTCGCGCTCGACGTCGTCGACCGCGCATGCCAACACGTACAACTCGTCGTGCAGCGCATCGAGTTCCTCGCGGGCCACCACGAGTTCGTCGTCGCTGAGCTCGAGTTCACGCGCCCGCTGGCGCGCCACCCAGTCCCACTGGCGACAGCGCTGTGAGCAGAACTGTCGGGGACGGCCCGGGCCGCGACGTTCGGGCAACGCCCGGCGACACCACCGGCAGTGACCGTCGGAGGTCGGGGTCGAGTGCGCCGTCGATCCCCCGTTCCCGGCAGGTGTCCTTGATTTCGTCATGACGGAATAGTACTCGACTCGTTGGTGCGCAGGATCGAGCGGTCTGGGAGACTGCGTTGCCGTGAACCTGCCCCCTCCGCCCCGACGCGCCTTCGCCAGCGACAACGCCGCTGGTGCCCACCCCACCGTCCTCGACGCCGTCGCCGCTGCCAACGCCGGCCACGCCCTCGCCTACGGCGACGACGACCACACCCGCGAGTGCGAGGCCCGCTTCCGCGAGTTGTTCGGCGCCGACGTCATCACCCGACTGGCCTTCAACGGCACCGGCGCCAACGTGATGGCGCTGGCGACGCTCATGTCGTCGCTGCCGGGCGGGCACCACGGCATCGTCTGCACCGACTGGGCCCACATCGCCGTCGACGAGACCGGGGCGCCGGAGCGGGTGCTGGCCACCAAGCTGATCGAACTCGTCTCGCCGGGCGCCAAGCTGGTGCCCGAACAACTCGTCGAGGTCGCCGCCGCCCGCGGCGTCCAGCACCACGTGCAGCCCGGGATCGTGTCGATCACCCAGGCGACCGAGCTCGGCACTCTCTACAGCGCCGACGAGATCGCCGCCTTGTGCGACCAGGCCCACGCCCTCGGCATGCTCGTGCACCTCGACGGCGCCCGGATCGCGAACGCCACCGCCGCGCTCGGCGGCACACCCCAGGCGCTGCGATCGTTCACGATCGACGCCGGCGTCGACGCCGTCAGCTTCGGTGGCACCAAGAACGGTCTCCTCGGCGCCGAGGCGGTCGTGTTCCTGAACCCGGAGGTGGCGATCGGCTCGCAGTTCGTCCGCAAACAGGTCACGCAGCTGCCCTCGAAGATGCGCTTCCTGGCGGCGCAGTTCAACGCCGTGCTCCACGACGACCTCTGGATCCGGCTGGCAGCGCACGCCAACGCCATGGCGGACGAGCTGTACCGGCGCACCGTCGAACTCCCCGGTGTCGACATCCAGGCGGCACCAGCGGTCAACAGCGTCTTTCCCCGCCTGCCACCCGCCGCGATCGCTCCCCTGCGTGACTGGTGCTTCTTCTGGGACTGGGACACGAGCCGCCACGAGGTGCGCTGGATGACGGCATGGGACACGACTGCCGACGACGTCACCGCCTTCGCCGACGGCGTCGAAGCGATCGTCGGGGCAGAGCTGAACGGCTGACATTTAGTTGGCACATGCAATTGACTCGGGAGTTGATTCGCTCTACGATTCGGTGCTCCGGAGCTTGAACAACTCCGACCAGCCGGGGGAAGCAACAACGCACGGGGGTGTGCACATGTCCGCCATCGAGATCTCCATCGACCACATCGCAACGGAAGACGACTGGATGCGACGTGGCGCCTGCAAGGGCCTCACGCACCTCTTCTTCCCCACCGCCGCCGAACGTCCCCAGGCTCGCGAACGGCGCGAAGCAGCTGCCAGGGAGGTCTGCGCAGGGTGCTCGGTGCAGACGCAGTGCGTCTCGTTCGCCCGCGAGAACCACGAGTACGGGTTCTGGGGCGGCGAGTCCGAGGACGAGCGCCACGCCGCCGGCTACCGGCTGATCGCACCGATCGGCATCCGCGCCCGAGCGAGCTGAGTGTTCGACGTCGCCGTCGTCGGCAGCGTCAACCTCGATCTCGTCGCGACGACGCCCCGCCTCCCCCGGCCCGGTGAGACCGTCTCGGGAACCGGCTATGCCGAACACCCGGGCGGCAAGGGACTGAACCAGGCCATCGCAGCCTCTCGCAACGGTGCCCGTGTGGCCCTGATCGCCGCCGTCGGCGATGACGAGGCCGGTTCACGACTCCGGTCGCTCGCCGCCGAGGAGGGCATCGACATCTCCGCGGTTGCGGTCGTGGACCACGTCTCGACCGGGCGGGCGCTGATCACCGTCGACGAACACGCCGAGAACTCGATCGTCGTCGTCGCCGGCGCCAACGCCCGGACGCACATCGACGAGATGCCGGAGGCGACGGTCGTCATCGCCCAGTTGGAAGTGCCGCTCACCGAGGTGCTCGCCGCCTTGCTCATCGCGCGCTCCCGGGGGGCCATCACCGTTCTGAACCCGGCACCGGCGGCACCCCTGCCGGACGAGCTGCTCGGAGTGTGCGACATCGTCGTGCCCAACGAACACGAACTGGCGCTGCTCGGCGGTGTCGATGCCCTTCGCTCTCGTGGTGTGCCGACCGTGGTCACGACCCGAGGCGCCGCGGGCGTCGAGGTCGTCGATGCCGGCGGTCGGGCGTGGACACAGCCCTCGTTCCCGGTGGAGCCCCTCGACACGACCGGTGCCGGCGATGCATTCTGCGGCGCCCTCGCCGCCCGGCTCGCCGCCGGCGACGATCTCCGTGACGCCGTTCGTTTCGCTGCGGCAGCCGGGGCACTCGCCACCACGGTCGCCGGTGCGGTGCCGTCGCTGCCCGACGCCGGCACCGTCGGGGAGCTGCTGTCAGCCTCCGGTCGCGTCCAGCGCTGAGGCGCCCCCATCGTGCCGGAGCGTGACCGCGGCCCAGCCGTCGCGTACGTCGGTGCGGACGACCACCATCGGGTGCAGGGCCGCGAGCACGTGGTCGTGGCGGTCGGCGAGGACACCGCTCACCACCAGCACTCCCCCGGGCGCCGTCACGCGCCGTAGTTCGTCGGCCAATTCGACGAGCGTCGGAGCCAGGATGTTCGCCACCACGAGGTCGAAACCACCCTCGAGCTCGTCCAGCCTCGCCGTGTCGACAGCGATCCGTGGTGCGACGCCGTTGCGGTGGGCATTGTCGATGGTTGCCTCCACCGCAGCCGACGCGAGGTCGACGGCGCGGACCGACCGGGCTCCGAGCAGCGCTGCGGCAATCGACAGCACGCCGGTTCCGCACCCGACGTCGAGCACATCGGCGCCGGGACGGATCGCGCGTCGCACCGCACCGAGCGACAGCGCAGTCGTCGGGTGGTCGCCGAGGCCGAACGCGCCGGCCGGCTCGATGGCCACGACCGTCACGTCGGGCGCGAACACGTGCTCCTGCCAGGCCGGGACGACCACGAGGGTGTCGTCGACCCACATCGGCACCGCGAAGTCGCGCCACGTCTCGCTCGCCGCGGTGTCGACCTCCACGCGGCGCGACGGCCAGCGACCGGCGAGCGCCGACGTCGCCCGCTCGACCGCAGCCGGCTCGTCGCCGACCGCCGTCCACAGCTCGACGCGGCCGTCGGGTGCCGACCGTTCCTCGATCGCCCGGACCCCGAGGCCCCACAGCACGTCGGAGACGAGGTCGACCTCGGTCGCCGCGACCGTGACCACGAACACGTTCAGTCGAGACGCCGCAGGCCGCGACGGTACGCCTCGATCCGTTCGACGTAGGCAGCGGAGCTCGACCGGATCAGTTCGATGTCGGCTCGGTCGGGCTTCACGACCGCCGGGGATCCGGCCGCCAGGGCGCCCGACGGTACGTCGATGTCGGTCAGCACCACCGAGTTCGCCGCGACGATGGCCCCGGAGTGCACGACCGATCGGTGCAGGACCATCGCCGCATTGCCGATCAGCACGTCGTCGTCGATCGTGCAGCCCTCCAGGTGGATCAGGTGGCCGAGCACGCAGCCGTCACCGACGACGGTCGGCCACTCGGGAGTCGTGTGGAGCACGGCGTTGTCCTGCACGCTCGTGCGGGCGCCGATGCGGATCTGCCCGCCGTCACCGCGCAGGACCGCGCCGGGCCAGATCGAGGAGTCGGCGCCGATGGTGACGTCGCCGATGATCGTGGCGTCGGGGTGGACGAAGGCACGATCGTGGATGGTCGGAACGAGATCGCCGAGCGCGTACACAGCCATCGTCCGCACGGTACCGGCCGGTGTCCCTCCCCGCCGACTCGTTGGAGTTCTCCGCCCGCAACCCGGTACCGTTGCCACAATGTCCCGAAGGATCGACATCGAGCTCACGAGCGCGCTCCCCGACGGCTCGTGGACCTGGCGCGCCGCTGGCGCCCGTCAGCCCAAGGGCAACGTGGACGGGAGCATCCTCCCGGCCGGTTCCGCCGTGGGTGACGTGCTCAAGGTGGAGGTCGAGCAGATGCTCGACGGCATCGAGGTGCAGTCGATCGTCAAGGGGCGAGAGAAGCCGACCGACGCCAACGTGCTCGAACTGCTGCCCGACGAGAAGCCGTTCGAAGCCGTGATCGAGACCCGCGCCAAGCGCGACCGGGGCGAACGTCGAGGCGGGCGCGACGGCGACCGAAAGGGACGCGGCCCCAAGCGCGATGGTCGCGGCGGCGACGGTCGGGGCGACGCCGGTCGCGGTCGGCGCGAGGGTGGTGACCGCGATGGCACGGGACGCTCCCCGCAGCGCCGTCAGCGTCCGCACTTCGAGGCGCCGCCGGAGCTCCCGCAGCGCCCCAAGCCGAAGCGCTTGCGCCCCGGCAAGGCTCGTCGCCAGGCGGTGCTCGCCGATCTCCCCGAAGAGCAGCGGCCGATCGCCGAGCTGGCGCTGCAGGGGCTGAGTGCGGTCCGCGCCCGGGTGAAGGAGGAGAACGCCAAGCTCGAAGCGGCCGGTCAGCCGACGATGCCGGAGCAGTCGGTGGTCAAGATGGCCGAGGATCTGCTGCCGAAGCTCCGCGTCGCCGAGTGGCTCGACCGTGCCGAGGCCGCCCAGCGGCAGATGGAGCACCTCGATCTGCGCGACCTGCGCAGCGTCGTGGCTGCCGGCGAGGATCCGATCGTCGCCCGCGACGAGTCGACGCGAGCGGTCGCCGACGATCTCAAGCAAGCGCTCGTGCGCAAGCAGGAAGAGGAGCTGGCACTCTGGTTCGGCGACATCGACGCCGCAGTCGGTGTCGGTCGGGTCATCAGGGCGTTGCGCCTGTCGTCGCAGCCGCCCAAGGCCGGTGTCATGTTCCCACCGGACCTCGCCCGCAAGCTCGGCGAGGCCGCCACGGCCGCACTGGGTCCCGACGACCTCGCCGACCGCTGGATCGCCGTACTCGAGGCGGCGGCGTTCTCGCCGGTTCGCACGTTGGTGGCGCCGACGGCTCCCCCGAGCGTCGTGACCGACGAGCTGAAGGCCACGGCGCTGCGACTCGGTCCGGCACTCCCCCAGATCGCTGCTCTGCTCGGCGTCGACGTGCCCGAGGGCACCCCGAAGCCCAAGCCCCTGCGCGCCGGCCCACCACGCAAGGACGCCCGCAAGTCAGGCCCGAGGAAGTCCGGCCGCGGCGCTCCCCCGGACACGCCCACCGACACCTGACCCGCCCGATTCCGCCCCGTCACCCCGAAATGGCGCGCTCCGGTTGCGCTCAGCGCAACCCGGGCGCGAAATTTCGGTTGGGGGGCGGTGAGGCGTACGATCCGGGGCCATGTCCGACATCGTCACCTACGAGACTCGCGACCAGGTCGCCGTCATCACGCTCAACCGCCCCGATGCCCGCAATGCCGTCAACGGCGACGTGGCGCTCGCCATGGAAGCGGCCATCGACCAGATGGAGAACGACGACGGGATCTGGGTCGGCGTCCTCCAGGCCAACACCGAGGGTCAGGAGCGTCCCGTGTTCTGCGCCGGCGCCGACCTGAAGGCGATCAACTCCGGCCAGGGGGCGTCGCTGATGACCGAGCGCGGCGGCTTCGCCGGGTTCGCCTACCGTGATCGCAAGAAGCCGGTGATCGTCGCCGTCGACGGTCTCGCCACCGCCGGCGGCTGCGAGATCGTGCTCGCCGCCGACATGGTCGTGGCGACGACGCGCTCGTCGTTCGGCCTCGCCGAGGTGAAGCGCAACCTGGTGGCCGGCGCCGGCGGGCTGTTCCGCCTCCCCCGTGCGATCGGGCGCAACGCAGCCATGGAGCTGATCCTGACCGGCGAGCCGCTGAGCGCGACTCGAGCCCACGACCTCGGTCTCGTGAACCGTCTCGTCGAGCCCGGCGAGGCGACCGACGAGGCACTCCGGCTCGCCGGCCAGATCACCGCCGCTGCACCCCTGGCAGTGTGGGAGAGCCGCAAGGTGGTGCTGGCAGCAGCGACCGAGGACGACGAGACGCTGAAGAAGATGACCGACGCCGCAATGGGCGTCGTGATGAGTTCCGAGGACATCGGTGAGGGGCTCACGGCCTTCATCGAGAAGCGTCCGCCCCAGTGGAAGGGACGCTGACGACGCAGCGTCAGAGCTGACGGAACGTCGTGATCAGTCGAGCGACGATCCCCGCCCGCTCGTAGAGGTTCTTGGTGTGCCGATCGCCGGGCAACGCCTGGCCCTCGATCGCCGTCGCCCCCCTCGCCCGTGCCGCGGCGATCGCCGCGGCGAGCAGCCCGTCGCCGAAACCGAGCTCGCGCGCCTCGGGTGTGACCCACACCTGGTCGATGCGCACGATCGCATCGTCGCCGAGGTCGGCAACGAGGTACCCGACGAGGACCTCGCCGATGGCGGCCACGTAGACGTCGCTCTCGGCGCAACGCTCGGCCCACCGGTCACCGACGAGCGGATGTTCGACCAGCCATCGATCGCCACCGCGCTGGCCGACGAGGGCAGCGCGCGCCTCGGTCTCGAGCAGCCCCAATTGATCGAGGTCGCTGGCGGGGTCGGCCACCCTGACCGTCGGGTCGATCACGATGCCCGCAACTGACGGATCTTGCCGAGTACGGTGCGGCGCTGCCGGCGGGCGAGCTCGTAGCGCTCGATGGCGTCGAGTTCGTCGGGCTCCAGACCGCCGAGCTTGGCCACGATGTCCGAGGCCGGCAGGTGGTCGTAATCCGCCAGTGCCAACTCCTCGGCGTCGACCAGATCGATGGACGTCTCGCCATGAGCATCGCCGGGCGTCGCTGTCGTCGCGGTGTCCTGCCCGGCGTCGTCCGCGGTGGGCCGTTCCCGGGACGGTTGGTCGTCGCCCGGCACCGACGCGAAGATCGCCGACTCGATCCGCGATCGCAGCTCGGCCAGGCCCTGGTCGACGGCGATCTTGCCCAGGAACCGCGCCAGTACGAGCTCACGCTGGACACGCTCGACCACAGCAGGGACCTGGTCGAACGGCGTCACCATCACGTCGGGGCCGTCAGGAGGAGAAGATCGGGCAGTCGTCGTCGCCGACGGGGCAGCCGGGAGCGTTCGCCTTGACGAGCAGGAAACACGAGGGGCACAGCTGTTCGTTCTGTTGCTTGGGCTGCAGTCGTTCGCCCCCCTCGCCGCGCACGTCGGGTTCGTCCTCCTCTTCCTCGTCGTCGTCGTCCTCGTCGGCGGCGACCAGGCGATCCTTGAGGATCTTGTCGAGGTCCTCCTCGACGTCGTCGTCGGCGAGGAGTTCGTCGTCCTCGTCGTCCTCGTCGTCGTCGGTGGCACGCTTCTTGCGCTTGGTGCGCGGTGTCTCGGCAGCTGCCTCCTCCTCTTCCTCGTCGTCGTCATCGCTGACGTCGTCGTCATCGTCGTCATCATCGTCGTCGGCCGGAAGGTCGTCGTCATCGCCGTCCAGGTCGATCTCGGCGTCGTCGATCTCGAGGTCGTCGTCGGTCTCCTCGCCGGTCTCGTCGGTGTCGGTGTCGATGTCGTTCGTGTCGTCGTCAGCCATGTCGTCGTTTCGATCTCGTCGTACGGCAGTCACCGAACGAATGGGCGCTTGCGGCGGGAGCATAGGCGTGGGTGACCGATCGACCGGGAGGCCGTCGGTGTGACAACCGTCACAGTGCGCCGGTGCCGCCTGCGGCGGGGGTCAGGACGTGCCGCGCCGTGCTTCGGCTCGGCGCTCGGCTTCGAGCCGTTCGAGTTCGGGTGCCTCGGTGGTCATGTGCGTCATCGCAGCGGCGATCGCATGGTGTCCGGCGCGCTCCGCGATCAGTCGGTGCATCTCGATCGCCACCCGGCGGTAGGAGGGGTGCCCCTGCGGCGCCGAACGCAGCTCGAGCATGTGGATCGCCTCGCGAGCGTTGAACTGCATCATGTAGCGCATGCGATACGCCATCGAGACCGCATAGGACGCCTGTGCCGGATAGTCGTCGTTCAGCGCGTCGTACAGCGCTGCTGAGCGGTGCATCGCCTCGTCGAACTCGCTGCCCAGGCCGGCCTCGTCGACCAGGTCGGGCCGGGTGTAACCGTGATTCGGGGTGAGACGCTGCCACTCGATGGTGAGCATGCGATGGCGCTGCATGTCCCGGAACGCCCCGTAGTCGCTCAGGATGTCGAAGCGGTAGAAGGAACGCTCGAACGCTCGGCCGGGCTTGTGGCGCCGGTTCTCGCGTTCGCCCACGTACGCGCGCAGCAGCGCCACCCGTTCGTCGGCGCCCAACCGACGGACCCGCTCCATCAGCTGGTGTTCGGGCAGTGTCGAGTGCGAGTAGCAGATGGCCGCGAGCAGCTTGTCCTCGGCGTCGGGATCGAAGTCGACCAGCTCGACCTCCGCGGTCGGTTCGACCGGTGTCTGCCCGAACAACTCGTCGACCAGCGCGGCGGTGTCGCTGCGCGTCGTCGCGAGGTAGTCGCTCCAGCGGCCGCCGCGCTCGGGGATGTCGACGCGACGCAGGAAGCTGGGGATGACCTTGCGCAGCTCGTGCAGCATCAGCTCGGCGTACTCCTGCGATTCCGGCAGCGGGTTCGCCCGCATGCGCAGCAGCAGGGCTTCGAACGCCTGTCCGGTTCCGTAGATGCCCACGTTCGACGTCGCTGCGGCCGGGAGGATCCCACGCACCGCATCGAGCGCTTTCGCCCGCGTCGCCGTGCGGTAGATGAACTCGCTGTCGTCGGGCCCACGTTCGATGGTCGAGCGCACGTGTTCGGTGGCCGCGTCGACAGCACGGCTGTAGGCGTCGAAGATCCGGTCGATGTCGCCGACGTAGCGGGTCCCGAGGGGCCCGGCGAGCACCGCGGGGTCGCGGTAGTAGCGGTAGCGGCCACCGAGGCGGGTGTCGTAGGCGATGTAGCGCGTGCTCTGCTCCAGGTAGCTCATCAGCCGACCCCACTCCAGGATCTTCGTGAGCAGGTTGGAGGCCTGTTCGCACGCCAGGTGCACGCCGCCGAGCTGGGCGACCGAGTCGTCGCCGTAATCGAAGAACACACGCTCGTAGAGCTGCTCGGCCCGATCGAGGCCGACCGTGGCGTCGACGGAGTGGTCGCCGCTCACGTCGAGGTCGCCGACGAACTCGTCGAGGAACAGCCGGCGCAACGACTTGTGGCTCCGGCTGTAGCGGGCGAACAGGGCGCCCTTGACCACCTCGGGGAGGTTGACGAGCGCGAACACCGGGCCGTCGAGGTTCGTGAAGTACCGGCGCAGGACATCGGCTTCGTCGTCGGCGAAGGTCTCAGGGACGTACACAGCCACGAGAAGCCACTCTAGAAGAGCCGGCCCCGGGCCCCCGGGATCCTCCGTGGCCGTGATCAGGCGTGACGCCCATCGTCAGGCGAGCACCGTCGCTGCGTCGGCGATCACCTCGAGCTCCACCCGGCGCGCCGTGCCCACGCCGACGCCGTCGACGACGACGGCCATCGGGGCCGCGAACGACCACGACGCCCGCCGCACCGAGCGTGTCCTGATCAGGGGGTGCGGCACGTGGGTACCCGTGCGCACTCTGCGGCGCGCCGCCAGTCGTTGTCGAACGGCGAGGTCCTCGTCGAGCTCGAACACCTCGACGCGGCCGTCGTTGGGGTGCCCACGAGGCGCCACGTCCCAGTCGCCGATGAACTCGGCGTTCATGACCACCACGGCGGGTCCGCGCCACCAGCCGCCTCGCCACACCGGCGAGCGCATCACGGCGTGGGCACAGCCGATCAGGGTGCGCGACTCGTCGTCGATGCCCCCGAGGCGCAGCTCGAACAGGTCGATCGGCAGCTCGTTCAGCGTCGGGCGACCCCCCGGGGCGGAGACGCCGACCGTGCGGGCCATGTCGCCGGCGCGGGCGGCCACCGGCGGCGCTGCCGGATCCCGGCGACGGGCGTCGAGCCGGGCGGCGAGCTCGGCGTCGGTGTCGACGACGAGCAGATCGTCGGGGGGCTCGACCGTGCGTCCCCATGGCGTTCCCTTGCCGATCGTCATGACGCCGGGTCGGCTTCGCCCGGTCGCGGGGCGGCACTGTCGGCGACGACGCCCCGGAACGCCCGCTCGGCCGCTGTCGCCGCCGCTCGCCGGGTTCCGGTCTCGGGAGCGACGATCGCCAGTTGGCGGAGCAGGTCGACCAGCTGCTTGGTGGTGCGCACGAAGTCGCCGCCGGTGAGCTCTTCGTCGCCGACGACCTCGGCGAACCCCTCCCCTGCCACCCAGGCGTGGGCGACGGCCGCGAACGTCGGATCCGGCGGCCGATGCTCGGCGAGCCCGACGGATCGCTCGGTGGCCCGGAGGTCCTCGCTGATCGCCGTGATCCGACGGGCCCGAGAGCGGATGTCGTCCGACGCGAACCACGGTGCCGCAGGCGCATCGGAACTGCGATGTTCGTACACCAGCATCGACACGAGGGCCGCCAGGTCGGCGGCGTCGACGCCGTCCAACACGCCCGAGCGAACGACCTCGGTCACCAGGAGATCGCTCTCGTGGAACGTACGCGCCAGCATTTCCCCGGCCTCGGTGAGTTGCCAGGCCCGGGGGTCGATGTAGTCGTAGGTGTGCAGGACGTCGAGCACCCGGTCGAACTCCTGGCCGAGCGACAGGTTCTTGCCGCTCACGCGTCGCTCGAGGTCGTCGATCTCGCGCTCGATCCGCTCCGCCTGTCCGGCAGCGGCCAGCTTCTCGCGCACGTCGGGGTCGGCGGCGACCGGGTGGCGCTCGGCGTCGACACCGTCCCGTCGCGGTCGTCGAGAGGTCGGGCCCGGTGCCAACTTGGCCTTGCGGAGGCGGCGGGCGACATCGTTGCGGTACTCCTTGCGGTTCGGTGCGTAGTTCGCCGGCAGCGCCACCGATCCGATCGGGCGCGGGACGTCGTCGAAGTCGTCAGCGGTGGCGTACAGGCTCTTGGCCGACTTGGTCACCAGCGTCAGGCGCGGGCCGTGCTTGCGGTCGGCCGTCGCCACGACCGCCGCTGCTCCGCGGTAGGCGCCCTTCGCGACGTGAATGACGTTGCCCGGGCGCAGCCCGGTGATGGCCTCGTCGATCGAGCGGCGGCGTTCGATGCGCCCGGCGGCGTCCCGGCCCCGCTGCTGCTCGCGCAGACGCCGGTACTCCTCGATGTCGCCGTACTCGCTCGCCGCGATGCTGCGCAGGTCGGCTGCGGCCCGCCGGCGTCGTTCGAGGCGGGCCTCGAGCCGCACGACGTCCCGATCGGCCTGGAACTGGGCGAAGGAGAGGTTCAGGAGGTGGTGCGCCTCGTCGCTGGTGTAGGTGCGGATCAGGTTGGCCGCCATGTTGTAGGTCGGGTGGAACGCCGAGCGCAGGTGGAACGACGAACTTCCCGCCAGCTCGGCGACCTCGTCGAAGCGCACCCAGGGCGACCACAGCACCACTGCCGTGCCCAGGTCGTCGATGCCGCGCCGCCCCGCGCGGCCGGTCAGCTGGGTGTACTGGCCGGGGGTCAGCCGCTCGTGGTGTTCACCGGTGAACTTGGTCAGCTTCTCGATCACGACCGTCCGCGCCGGCATGTTGATCCCCACCGCCAGTGTCTCGGTGGCGAACACCACCTTGACGAGCCCCTCGACGAAGCAGGTCTCGACGACCTCCTTCATCGGCGGCACCATCCCGGCGTGGTGGGCGGCGATACCGCGTTCGAGCTGGGCCAGGAACTGGGTGAAACCGAGCACCTGGAGATCGGTGTCGTCGAGGCCGCCGAGACGGGCGTCGACCAGCGCCGCGATCCGTGCTCGCTCCTCGGCTGTCGTCAGATCGAGTCCGGCGTCGACACACGACTTCGCCGCGGCGTCGCACTGGGCGCGGCTGAAGATGAAGTAGATCGCCGGCAACAGGCGACGCCGATCGAGGAGTTCGACCGTCTCGACCCTGCCGGGCGGTGCGAGTGTTCGTCGGTGGCGTCGGTCGTCGCTGCGCCCGCTGCCGCGGCGCTCTCGCCGTCGGTCGTCACCGCGCCGATGGGCCGACTCGTCGAGGGTGACGGCGTCGCGGTTGACGTGGCCGTCGACGAACACGGGCATCATTCGCAGGCGGTCGTTCGTCCGGTCGGCGACGAGGTACTCGTTGTCCAGTCGGACCGGTCGTCGGCGTTCGACCACGGCGGCGGTGGGGCCACGCACGGTCGTGATCCATTCCGCCAACTCCTCGACGTTGCTGACCGTCGCCGACAGGCACACCAGCTGCACGTGCTGGGGCAGGTGGATGATGACCTCCTCCCACACCGGGCCCCGGTAGGAGTCCTGCAGGAAGTGCACCTCGTCCAACACGACGACGCCGAGATCGTGCAGCAACGACGATCTGCCGTAGATCATGTTGCGCAGCACCTCGGTCGTCATCACGACGATCGGAGCGTCGCCGTTGATCGAGTTGTCGCCGGTCAGCAACCCCACGGCATCGTCGCCGTGGACCTCCACGAGGTCTCGGTACTTCTGGTTCGACAGCGCCTTGACGGGAGCCGTGTAGAACGCTCGCCGGCCGTGGCGGCGGGTCAGCTCGATGCCGTACTCGGCGACGACGGTCTTGCCGCTGCCGGTCGGCACGGCGACCACGACGTGGTCACCACGGTCGAGCGCCTCGAACGACTCGGTCTGGAAGCGGTCGAGCCCGAACGGGTAGCGGGCGACGAACGCGTCCCGGAACTCGGCGTCGGTCACTGCTCGGCCGGGCGTTTGCGGACCGCCGTCCAGCCGATCAGGATCGCCAGGAAGTACAGCAGCACCATCGGTATCCCGAGCATCCCCATCGTCACCGGGTCGCCCGACGGGGTGATCACCGCCGAGAGGACGGCGATCGCCACGATCGCGATCCGCCAGCTCTTGAGCAGACGCCGCGGTGTCACGGCCCCGACGAGCTGGAGGGCCACGATGAACACCGGCAGCAGGAACCCGATCCCGAACGCGAAGATCATCAACCCGATCAGCGCCACGTAGCTGCTGACCGAGAAGATCTGGTCGACCTCCTCGCCCGACCAGGCGATCAGGAACTCGAGGGCCTGGCCGACGGCGAAGTAGGCGAGGATGCCACCGGCAGCGAACAGCACGACCGAGGCGGCCACGAACGGGACGGCGTACTTCTTCTCCTTGGCGTTGAGCGCCGGCACCGTGAACCGCCACACCTGCCACAACAGCACCGGCAGCGCGGCGATGATGCCGCCGTACATGCCGACACGGATGCGGGTGGCGAGCCCCTCGGTCGGGCTGAAGGTGTTCAGGGTCGGATCACAGAACTCCTCGGCTTTGCGGGCACACAGCTCGACATAGGGCTGGATCAGGAACTCGAGCACCTGGTCGTAGAAGGCGATGATCAGCACCATCCCGATCGCGACCGCGAGGGCGCTGCGGATGATGCGAACCCGGAGCTCAGCGAGATGCTCGGTGAGCGTCATCGTGTCGGTGCCCGCGATCTCCTGTTCGTCGGTGGTCACGTCAGCCGTCCTCGGGTCGACGTCGCGGCAGCGGCGGCGGGTCGATGACGGTCACCGGCGCCACGACCGGCGGGGGTGGCGGTGCCGGTGTGGCGTCCTCGACCGCACCGTTGTCCGAAGCTGACGTGGAGGTCGAGGGTTCGGCGGGCTTCGACGCCGAGAACGGCGGTGGCGGCGGTGGCGGCGTCGAGCTCTGTTCGATTCGCGGCCGGGCACCAGGTGGAGTCGACGCCGATCCGGGCGTGGCAACGGTCTCGGAACCGGGGTCCACGGCGGGCGTGTCGGGTGGCTGCTCGTCGGCGACGGTGTCGCCGTGATCGCCGTTGGCCGAGGAGCCGACGACCGGCGTCGCGGCGGCCGCGTCGTCGCGGAGCCGCTGCTCGGCTTCGGCTTCGGCCACGATCTTGTTCGGATCGGCGGCATCGCGGACCATGTCGGCGGTCTTGCGCATCTCGTTCATCGGTTCGTCGAAGGCGGAGCGGATCTCGGACTGGAACCCGCTGCCCATCTTCTTGAGCTCGTTGTAGGTGTGCATGAAGCGGCGCACGGCGTCGGGAAGGCGCTCCGGGCCGAGCACCACGAGCGCGATCAGCAGGATGACGATGATCTCGCTGCCCTGCAGATTGAACACGGGGCCGAGTCTACGGGGCTGCCATCATGGTCCGGAGTGCAACAGCGACTCCCCTCCCGTCTCGACCCCCCGATCACCTTTGCCCACCGGGGCGCTCGTGCCCATGCGCCCGAGAACACGATCGAGGCCTTCGCGCTGGCACTCAAGCTGGGCGCGAGCGGCCTCGAGAGTGACGTCTGGATGACGGCTGACGGCGTCGCGGTGCTCGATCACGACGGCGTGGTCAAGCGCGGTGTCCGCAAGCGTCCGATCTCGGACTTCCGGCGTGAGGAGCTCCCCGGTCACATCCCGTCGCTGACGGAGTTGCTGGCCGAGCTCGGCACCGGGTTCCACCTCTCGCTCGACCTCAAGGACGCCGACTCGGCGCTGCCGATCGTCGACGCGGTCGCTGCCGTCGACGAGTCGATGCTGGAGCGGGTGTGGCTGTGCGAGCCGAGTCTGGAACGGGTGCTCGAGCTGCGCACGATGACCGAGGCCCCCGTGCGCCTGCTGCAGACCACCCGGCTCGAGCGGATCAAGGGCACCCCGGAGCAGCGCGCCGACCGCCTGGCCCGCCACGGCATCGACGGCATCAATCTCCACCGGACCGACTGGAACGGTGGTCTGACCACGCTGTTCCACCGGTTCGACCTCGTGGCGTTCGGGTGGGACCTCCAGCACGAACACGACCTCCGCTCGGGTCTGCGCATGGGTCTCGACGCCGTCTACAGCGATTACGTCGACGTGATGACCGACGCGTTCATCGCCGAGATCGGCTACCCGTAGGGACGAGCGGTCGCCTCAGAGCCACTGCCAGTGGCTCTGGGGCCAGAACACGACGAAGGCCCGTCCGACGAGGTCGTCCTCACTGATCGGGCCGATCACCCGGGAGTCCTGCGAGCCGCCCCGGTTGTCGCCCATGACGAACACGTGGTCGGTCGGCACGGGGCCGTTGGCGCTGTAGTCGCCGCCGCAGTCGGTCGGGGTGACGACCTCGGGATCGAGATATGGCTCGTTGAGCACACGGCCGTCGATCAGCACCGTGCAGTTGCGGACCTCGACGACCTCGCCGGGCAGGCCGATCACCCGTTTGATCAGGTCGCGCTCGGACGCCCCGGTGATCTGGTGCAGCACCACGACATCGCCGCGGTTGGGGTCGTGCAGGCGATAGGAGAGCTTGTTGACGAACACCCGGTCGCCGGTCTCGAGCGTCGAGTACATCGACGAGCCCTCGACGACGAAGTGCGCCAGCACGAACGTCCGCACCACGAACGCGACGAGCAGTGCCACGACGATGACGATCATCCAGTCGAAGAACGCCCTCGCCCCCGCGGGCAGCTTCGACTCCTGGGGCGCGGGTACCGGCTCCGGCGGCGGCCCGGCCGCTGGTGGAGTGGTCGTCTCTGAGGTCACGCTGCGCCAACGGTAACGGGTTCAGAGCGATTCGATGAGCCGCTCGACGCGTTCGTCGCGACTCTTGAACGGGTCCTTGCACAACACGGTGCGCTGGGCCTGATCGTTGAGCTTCAGGTGCACCCAGTCGACGGTGTAGTCACGCTTGCGCTCCTTGGCCCGCTTGACGAAGTCGCCCCGCAGGCGTGCACGCGTGGTCTGGGGTGGCACGTCGATGGCCGTGGTGATGTCGTCGTCGGTGCAGATCCGCTCGATCATGCCGCGGTCCTGCAGTTTGTAGAACGGGCTGCGCGCCCGCGACACGTCGTGGTACTGCAGGTCGAGCAGCTGGACGCGAGGGTGGCCGAAGGGCAGGTCGTGACGCTCCCGGTACGACTCGAGCAGCTTGTACTTGATCACCCAGTCGACCTCTCGGTCGAGCAGGAGCGGGTCCTTCTCGATCGTGGTGATGCAGTGCTCCCACATCTCGAGCGCCTTCTGCTCGAGGGGCGGGAAGCCCTGGGTGTCGGCGTAGCGCAGCGCCCGGTCGAGGTACTCGCGTTGGATGTCGAGGGCAGACACCTCGCGGCCGTTGGCGAGGCGGACCGTGCGGCGACAGGTGATGTCGTGGCTGATCTCGCGGATCGCACGGATGGGGTTCTCGAGTGTCATGTCGCGCAGCACGACGTTGTCGTCCTCGAGCATCCGCAGCATGCACGCGGCGGCGCCGACCTTGACGAAGCCGGTGTACTCGCTCATGTTCGAGTCGCCGACGATCACGTGCAGTCGCCGGTACTTCTCGGCGTCGGCGTGGGGTTCGTCGCGTGTGTTGATGATCGGGCGGCTGCGGGTGGTGGCCGACGACACGCCCTCCCAGATGTGCTCGGCGCGCTGGGCGATCGAGTAGGTCGCCCCCCTCGCCGTCTGCAGCACCTTGCCGGCGCCGGTGTAGATCTGGCGCGAGACGAGGAACGGGATCAGCACCTCGGCGTAGTGGCCGAGATCGTCGTCGCGGCTGGTGAGGTAGTTCTCGTGGCAGCCGTAGGAGTTGCCGGCGGAGTCGGTGTTGTTCTTGAACAGGTAGATCGTGCCGCGGATGGATTCCTCGGCGAGGCGCTGTTCGGCCGACTCGACGAGCTGTTCGAGGATCCTCTCCCCCGCCTTGTCGTGGACGATGACCTCGTAGAGCGAGTCGCACTCGGGGGTGGCGTATTCGGGGTGCGATCCGACGTCGAGGTAGAGTCGGGCTCCGTTCTGGAGGAAGACGTTGGAGCTGCGACCCCACGAGACGACGCGTCGGAACAGGTAGCGGGCGACCTCGTCGGGGCTCAGGCGACGCTGGCCCCGCAGCGTGCACGTGACGCCGTACTCGTTCTCGAGTCCGTAGATGCGTCGCTCCATGGCCCGCAACCTAGCGAGGCGGGGTGGGCAGCGCTCCGTCAGGCGCGCCGGAACCGTACCGCTGCCCCCGGCCGGGTCTGTGCCAGGACGGCGAGATCGTCGGGATCGACCACACCGATGACCGGATAGCCACCGGTCGTCGGATGGTTGGCGAGCATCACGATCGGCTCGCCGGCGGGGGTGATCTGGACCGCACCGGTGGCGAGGCCGATGCTCGGCATCCGTGGGCGCGCCCGCGTGCTGCGCGGGAAGTCGCCTGTCTCGAGGCGCACACCGACGCGGCTGAGTTCGTTCGTCACCCGCCACCCGCGGTCGATCAGGTTCTGGACACCACCGACGAACCAGTCGTGCTGGGGTCCGTCCCAGATCCGCACTCGGTGTGCCACCGGCGCCGGCTGCGGTGCGTGATCGGCGGTGAGCGGTGTGTCGGGGTCCGGTCCGATGGGGACGAACGAGTCGGTGACCAGTGGTGCGGGGCCCACGCCACCGAGGGTGTCGTGGCTGCGTGAGCCGAGGACCGGCTCGACCGTCACACCGCCACGGACGGCGAGATACGCCCAGACCGAACCCGGTGCAGCGTCGACGCGGATCCGGGTTCCGGCGGTGATGGTCCGACGGCTGGCGTCGGTGCTCATGGCCACGACGACCGGTCGCAGTGCCTCCACCACCAGCGCCCCCATCGTCTCGATCGTCGCGGCGTCGGGCGGGTTGCCGACGAGGCGGTTCACGAGGTCGTGGGTGGGTCGGTCGACGGCGCCGGCCGACGGCACGCCGAGGTGGGCGAGTCCGGTTCGGCCCCGGTCCTGCACCGTCGTGGCGAAGCCGACCTGGACGATGCGCAGCGCTGGCGTCACGATCCCACCCGACGGAACCGGACCGCTCGACCCGGTCGCAGCGTGGCCGGTGGATCGCTCGCGGCGTCCCACAGCGTGGTCGTCGTGTGCCCGATGAGGTACCAGCCTCCCGGTGATGCCGACGGGTAGACGCAGGTGTAGCCGGCGGCGACGCCGATGGAGCCGGCGGGGACCGAGGTGCGCGGCGTCGATCGCCGGGGCACGTGGAGGCGCGGGTCGATGCCGCGCAGGTACCCGAAGCCGGGGCTGAACCCGCAGAACGCGACCTCGTAGCGACCGGTGACGTGGAGGCGGACGACGTCGTCGATCGACACCTGGGCCGCGTGCGCCAGCTCGGCGATGTCGGGGCCGTCGTACACGACGTCGAGGGTCAACTCGGCCCGATTGGCCCGGTTGGCCCGATCGACCCGGTCGGTCGGTACCACGATGTCGAGTACGTCGCCGATCGCGTCATGGCGTTCACGGGTACAGCGCACGACGACGGTCGACTCCGCCGGCACGATCTCCTCGACGCCGGGCACCTCCATCGCTGCGAGCGCGTCGGCCCACGCCGCGGGTGACTCGACGTCGTCGATCAGCCACGCCATGGGTCCGTAGGGCCGTCGATGCATGTTCGTCGGTCCTCGTGTCTCAGTCGGTGAACCGGTAGACGCCGACGCCGGCAGCGTCGAGCGCTGCTCGCACGGCGCGAGCGAGATCGACGGCGCCCGGCGTGTCGCCGTGGACGCAGATCGACCGGGCCTGGACTCTCACCACGCTGCCGTCGACGGCCACGACCTCGTTGTCGGTGGCGATGCGTACCGCCCGCTCGGCGACCACGTCGACGTCGGTCAGCACACTGTCGACCTCACGCCGCGAAACCAGCCCGCCATCTGGGGTGTAGGCGCGGTCGGCGAAGGCCTCGGGCACGGCTTCGAGGCCGGCGTCGTCGGCAGCGGCGAGCAACTCCGAGCCCGGCAGGCCGAGCACCGCGAGCGTCGGGTCGTATTCCGCCGCTGCTGCCACCAACGCCTGGGCCGCCGAGCGATGCGTCGCCGTCGCGTGGTAGAGCGCCCCGTGGGGCTTGACGTAGGCGATCTCGGCGCCGGCCACCTGGGCGAACGCGTCGAGGGCGCCGAGCTGGTACAGGACGGCGTCGCGCAGCTCGTCGGGGGCCATGTCGAGATGGCGTCGCCCGAATCCGGGGAGGTCGGGAAACGAGACCTGAGCGCCGATCGCGACGCCGTTGCGCACGGCGAGCGAGCACGCTGCTCGCAGCACCGACGGGTCACCGGCGTGGAAGCCGCACGCGACGTTCGCACTCGTGACGATGCCGAGCATCGCGGCGTCGTCGCCGAGGGTCCACACGCCGTAGGACTCTCCCAGGTCACTGTTGACGTCGATGGCGACCATACGGCGATGCTACGGCACCCGGACGGGCACCTATCGTGCGCGCATGGCCCGTTCGCTTCGCTCCGTCGGCTGCTGTGCCGCAGTAGGCGGTGTGGCCCTGCTCGCCGCCGCGTGTGCCGACACCGACCAGCGCTTCGAGTTCACCGAGGTGTCCGGGCTCGAGTACCTCGACCTCGACGGCGACGTGCTGGACATGGACGTCTACGTGCCGACCGGCGACGGCCCCTGGCCGATCCTCGTGACGTTCCACGGCAACTCCGCCGAGGCCCAGAACTCACCGAGCAACACCGTCATTGCCGAGGAAGCAGCGCGACGGGGCATGCTGGTGTTCGCACCGTCGTGGATTCCGCCCGACCCGTTCCCGTTGGGCTACGACGACATCGAGGATCTCACGGCGGCGGGCCGGTGTGCGGTTGCCGTCGCCCACGAGATGGCCCCGGAGTTCGGTGGCGACCCCGCCAGGACCGCTGTCCACGGCTTCTCCGCCGGTGCCGGACCGGCCCACTCCGTGGCGATCGACCCACCCGTGACGTCGACTCCCGGATGCGTCTCCGGCCTCGTTCCGTCCCGGGTCTCGGCGGTCGCGCTCAGCGACGGTGAGTACTTCTTCCACTCGGCACCGTTCGACGGCGCCTTCGCCGCGAATCCGGTGGAGATGCAGGACCGCGTCGGTGCATGGATCGATCCTGACCACTGGCCGGCAGAGCTGCAGGCCGAGTTCTACGTGTGGGCCGCCGAGGAGGGAACGGCCCCGCGCCCACTCGACGAGCCGGGAGAGCACTGGCTCGCTCAGCGGGATCCGGACGGATCGATCCGCGCCGACCTCGATCGTCTGGGTCGGATCGATGACGGGATCGTGGACTACGCCGATGCGGCGGCACTGCTCAGCGAACGACTGGCGGTCGCCGGTCTCGAGGTCGCGTTCGAGACCTTCCCCGGCGGTCACCGGACCGACGACAAGGCCGACGTCATCGTCGACGAGATCGAGCGGATGATCGGCGGTGGTTCCTGACGACGCCGGGAGCGTCGGTGCCGCACGGTTGATCGTCGCTGCCGAGGGGTACCGCCTGCACATGGCTGACGACTCCAATCAACGTTCCATCAGGGCCCGCCAGACGATCCGGATCATCGTCTGGGTCGTCGTCGCCGCGGTGCTCGCCGCGCTGGCGATCGTGAACACCCAGGACGTCACCGTCGACTGGCTGTTCGACGACATCGACACGTCACTCTGGGTCGTGATCGTCGCATCGGCCGCCATCGGTGCCGTGCTCGGTTACCTCGCCCGCTGGCGACGCGACTGACGCTCAGGTGCCGAGATCGGCCGCGGTGAGCCGGTGGAAGCACCGGCGGCCGTTGGTGCGCGAGAGGTCGGCGACCTCGAGGTCGTGGTCGGGGATCTCCCGATCGGGCCCGCTCAGCGCTGCACGGCCGAGGGCGATCGCCGCCGAGCGTTCGAGGCCGTCGGTCCACGATTCGCCGAGACGGGCGTTGATCGCCTCGGCATCGCCGCCGATGGCGGCGAAGTCGCGCTCGTCGACGACGGTGCCGTCGTAGAGGATGTGGAACATCTGGTCACCCTCGGGGGCGAGACCGACCTCGGCGACGAGGATCTCCACCTCCATCGGCTTCATCTCGTGGGTGAAGATCGTGCCGAGCATCTGGGCGTAGCTGTTGGCCAGGCTGCGGGCGTCGACGTCGTCACGCGAGTACTGGAATCCCTTGAGGTCGGCGGCTCGGACGCCGGCGACGCGCAGCTGGTCGAACTCGTTGTACTTGCCGACCCCGGCGAATGCGATGCGGTCGTAGATCTCGCTCACCTTGCGCAGGGTCTCCGACGCGTTCTCGGCGACGATGACGATGCCCTCGTGGTAGCGGACCGCAGCCAGGGCCCGGCCCCGGGCGATGCCCTTGCGGGCGAAGTCCGCCCGGTCCTTCATCATCTGTTCGGGGGCGACGTAGAACGGCATGCTCATCGCGACCGCACCTCCTCGACGATCGCGTCGAAGCGTGGGGCGAGATCGTCGTCCGCGAGACGTTCCCAGCCGGTGGCGTCGATCGCGGCGACGACGGGATAGATCCCTCGCAGCGCATCGGGCCCGCCGGTGGCCGAATCGGCGTCGGCGGCCTCCCACAGTGCCCGCACGGCGAGGTTGACCGCATCGTCACGACTCATGTCGGGGCGGTAGCCGACCTTGATCACGGTGCCGGCGTGGAGGCTGCCCGAACCGGTGGCGACGTGGCTGCGTTCCTCGTAGCGGCCCCCGGTGGCGTCGTAGTCCCACAGCCGCCCGCACTCGCGCCGCAGGTCGTAGCCGCCGAAGATCGGCACCACCACCATGCCCATCATCGCCGCCTGCAGGTTCGCACGGACCATCATCGACAGCTGGTTGGCCTTGCCCTCGAGGCTCAAGGTCGTGCCTTCGACCTTCTCGTAGTGTTCGAGCTGCAGCTGGAACAGCCGGATCATCTCCATCGCCGGCCCGGCGGCGCCGGCGATCGCCACACCGCTGTACCGGTCGGCCTCGACCACCTTCTCCATCGAACGGTGTGAGATGAGGTTGCCCGCCGTCGCACGGCGGTCGCCGGCCATGACCACGCCGTCGGCGTAGGTGAGCGCGACACAGGTGGTGGCGTGGGGAACGGCGAGGTCGCGCATCACGTCGGTGGAGAGACCGGCCGGCGTCGGCGTCGTGAGCCCGACACGGCGGAGGAGTTCGGGGAAGCTGGAGCCCGGATCGTCACCGGTGCCGAACAACGGCATCGTCACGGGTCACTGCCCGCCCTTCTGGACGTAGGACTTGACGAAGTCCTCGGCGTTGGTCTCGAGCACTTCGTCGATCTCGTCGAGCAGGTCGTCGAGCTCGGCCTTCAGCTTCTCACCGGTCTCGGTGACCGCCGGCGTCGCCTCCGCGGTCGTGTCGGCCTCGCGGCCCGTGGTCGACTTCGGCTTCTGGGTGCGCTCTGCCATCGGTGGGGATTCCCTTCGGGGTCGGGTTCGAAGATGCTGTCGTCACTGGCCGAGACGGTCGAGCAGGTCCCGAGCCGTCTCGCTGTCGTCGATCAAGGTACCAACGTGATCGGCCGTGCCGCGCAGTGGTTCCATCATCGGCACCCGGCGCAACGGGTCTCGTCCGATGTCGAACACGAGCGAGTCCCAGTTGGCGGCGACCACGTCGTCGGGGTACTTCTGCAGGCAGCGTCCCCGGAAGTACGCCCGAGTCGTGGTGGGGGGTTCGGTCATCGCCGAGGCGACCTCGTCAGCGGAGACCAAGGTGTCGAGACCGGCACGAAGGGCCAGGCACCGCTCCGGTCGCAGGTCGTGGTACTGCAGATCGATCGCCTTCAACCGCGCCGAGCCCGGTTGGACGTCGTGTCGGGCCGCGTAGCCGTCGACGAGACGCTGCTTGGCGACCCAGTCGACCTGTGACGCCACCGACGCCGGGTCGGACTCGAGCCCGGTGAGCACCGCCTCCCAGCGGTCGAGGATGTCGACGGCGACCGCCTCGCCGACACAGGCGAGGCCGTGCGACTGCTCGTACTTGCGGGCCCGCTCGAGCAGCCCGAACTGCACCTCGAGCGCCGTGGCCCGGCTGCCGTCGCGCAACATGATCGTCTGGCGCAGCGTCGGGTCGTGGCTGACCTGGCGGATCGCGGCGACGGGATTGCCGAGCAGCCAGTCGTCGCCGAGCTCGTCGTCCTCGATCATCGCCAGCACGACGGCGGTCGTGGCCACCTTGAGGTACGTGGCGGTCTCGCTCATGTTGGCGTCGCCGACGATCACGTGGAGGCGACGGTACTTCTGGGCGTCGGCGTGGGGTTCGTCACGGGTGTTGACGATCGGTCGTTTGAGCGTCGTCTCGAGGCCGATCTCCTCTTCGAAGAAGTCGGCGCGCTGGCTCAGCTGGTACGGCACGTGGTCGTGGGGGCGTCCGGGCAACTCGCAGCCCACCTTGCCGGCCCCGCAGAACACCTGGCGGGTCACGAAGTGCGGCGTGATCTGGCCGGCGAGACGACCGAAGGGGGTCTCGCGGGCGAGCAGGTAGTTCTCGTGGCAGCCGTAGCTGTTGCCCTTGCCGTCGGAGTTGTTCTTGTGGATGATGATCTCGCCGCCCTCGGGCAGCAGCGACACCACGTGGCCCATCGAGGCCCGCACGATCTCCTCGGCGGCGCGGTCCCACACGAGCGCCTCGCGGGCGGTGGTGACCTCCGGGGTGGAGATCTCGGGATGGGCGTGGTCGACGTAGTAGCGCGCCCCGTTGGTGAGCACGGCGTTGACCAGCATCGTCTCGACCTCGGGGGCGAGCGACTCGTCGAGGGAGAAGCCGCGGGCGTCGTTGGCCGGCTGCTCGTCTTCGAAGTCCCACCCGATCCGGCCCCGATCACGGTTGGTCGCGGCGATGTAGGCGTTGATCAGCATCGATGACGCGGAGACCGGATTGTTGTCGCCCCCGCGCACGACGATGCCGTACTCGGTCTCGATTCCGCAGACCTTGGTCAGCGCCATGTCCAGAACCTATCGGAGCCACCGCTGCGGGTGACGTTCAGCTCGCCGATGCAGATCGCACCAGGCGTTTGCGGCGAGGTTGTGTTGACCCACTCCAACCGGATTGCACCGCAAACGGGACGTGATCGACTGGTTCAGTCGATCACGTCGAAACGGACGCCGGCGTGTTCCTCGAGGCGTTCGACGAGGGCGTCGCCGAACGCGCTCGCGGGCGTCCAGAATCCCCCGGCGACGTCGGCGCGGTCGAGATCGCGCAACGCCACCGCCGCCTCGCCGAGCATCTTGGCCGTCGAGCCGTACCCCGGATCGGCGTCGCCGGTCACCTTGGTGCGCATCTCGCGGCCGCTCGCTGTGCGGCCGACGAAACGCAGGTCGAACCAGCCCGCCTGCTGCTTGGCCTCGCTCGGGCCCTCGCCGGGTTTCGGGATCACCTTGCCGAGCACGGTGCGCGTGGGGCCGAAACTGGCGGCGCCGGCGAAGGCGGCCAGCCCGGCGGTCATCCCCCACGCCGCCACTCCCCCGGCGAGGCCGTCACCGGTCATCATCGTCTCGCCGTAGGTGAAGTCCCGGCCCCAGGGCTGGCCCAGCAGGGCGTGGCTGCGCAACACGACCGCCGAGTTCGTCGGCGCCATCACGAACGGCGCGACCCAGCTCCCGAAGCGGTCGTCACGGGTGGGGCGGCCCATTCCCGGCTGTCTCGGTCCCTGGCGCAGGTCGACCGGGGCCAGGGCGTACGGGTCGCCGACCACCTTGCGCAACGACGGGTCCTCCGCCAACTCCTCGAACATCTGCATGCCGCTGGCCGCCGTGCCACCGCTGACCCCGCCCTTCGCGCCCTTGACCGCCATGCGGACCTCGGTGCACGGTTCGCCGAAGGCCTCGATCGCCCGTTGCTGGGTGAACCAGGTCCCGAGGTCGGACGGGACCGAGTCGAACCCGCAGGCGTGCACGACGCGCGCTCCCGTCTCCTCGGCGCGCGCCTGGTGGGCGTCGATCATCCGCCGCATCCACTGGACCTCGCCGGTCAGGTCGCAGTAGTCGATGCCGGCCTCGACGACCGACGCCACGAGCTCCGAACCGTGCAACGCGTACGGTCCGACGGTCGAGGCGATCACCCTGGTCGACCCCACCATCTCGTCGAGCGCCGATCGATCGGCAGCGTCGGCCACGATCCGCGGCACGTCGGCGCCGGTCCGACGGGCCACGTCGTCGAGCTTCGACGCACTGCGCCCCGCGATCGCCCACCGCAGCGGACCGGCGGTGCCGTGCCGGCGCGCCATGTACCGGCACAGGATCTGGCCGACGAAGCTCGTCGCGCCGTAGACGACGACGTCGTGGGCAGGCTCGGCGCTCACAGGTACTGCCCGGTCGCCACCCGTTCGATGGCGCGTCCGCCGGCGACGTCGGTCGCCGTGGTCTCCGACACCAGGGTGCGGATGAACACGATGCGCTCGCCCTTCTTGCCGGAGATCTTCGCCCAGTCGTCGGGGTTGGTCGTGTTCGGCAGGTCCTCGTGTTCCTTGTACTCCTGCTTGATCGAGGCGAGCAGATCCTCGGTGCAGACACCCTTGGCACCGCCGTCGATGACGCGCTTGATGGCGAGTTTCTTGGCCCGCCGCACCACGTTCTCGATCATGGCGCCCGACGCGAAGTCCTTGTAGTAGAGGATCTCCTTGTCGCCGTTCTGGTAGGTCACCTCGAGGAACCGGTTGGCCTCGTCGTCGCGGTACATCTCGGCGACGGTGGCGTCGATCATGTCGGGGATCGACTCGGTGTCCATGATCGGGATCTCGTCGGTGAGGTAGCGGGCGAAGATCGCCTTGGCGGCAGCGGCATTGGGACGTTCGATCTTGATCTTGACGTCGAGGCGGCCGGGGCGCAGGATCGCCGGGTCGATCAGGTCCTCCCGGTTCGTCGCACCGATCACGATGACGTTCTTCAGGCCCTCGACTCCGTCGATCTCCGAGAGCAACTGCGGCACGATGGTCGACTCCATGTCGGAGCTGATGCCCGACCCGCGGGTCCGGAACATCGAGTCCATCTCGTCGAAGAAGACGATCACCGGCCAGCCCTCGTCGCTCTTCTCGCGTGCGCGTTGGAACACCAGACGGATCTGCCGTTCGGTTTCACCGACGTACTTGTTGAGCAGCTCCGGACCCTTGATGTTGATGAAGTAGCTGCGGCCCTTGCCCTCGCCGATGGTCTCGGCGACCTTCTTGGCCAGGCTGTTGGCGACCGCCTTGGCGATCAGCGTCTTGCCGCAGCCCGGAGGCCCGTAGAGCAGGATCCCCTTCGGCGCCGGCAGCTGGTGTTCGGCGAACAGGTCCTGGTGCAGGAACGGCAACTCGACGGCATCGGCGATCTGCTCGATCTGGTCGTCGAGGCCACCGATGTCGGTGTAGGAGATGTCGGGCACCTCCTCGAGCAGCAGGTGCTCGACCTCGGGGCGGGGCAGCTTCTCCAGCAGGAGGTTGGAGCGGGTGTCGAGGCGAAGGTGGTCGCCGGCGCGGATGTGGGTGCCGCGGATCGAGTCGGCGAGTTCGCACACGCGTTCCTCGTCGGCCCGGCCGACGACGACGATGCGGATGCCGTCGTCCATGACTTCCTTCACCGTCACCACCTCGCCGGTGATCTCGGGTGTCCGTGCCATCACGACGTTGTAGCTCTCGTTGAGCACGACCTCGGCGCCCCGGTCGAGCAGTTCGTGGTCGATCTCGGGGTGCAGCGCGACGCGCATCTTGCGCCCGCTGGTGAGGATGTCGACGGTCTCGTCGTCGTTCTTGCCGACGACGATGCCGTACGCCGACGGTGGCTGCGACAGCTTGTCGACCTCGTCACGCAGCGTGGCGATGTGTTCGCGGGCCTCTCGCAACGTGTAGGACAGCTTCTCGTTCTGACCGATCGCAGCGGCGAGCTGCCCCTTGGTCTCGAGCAGGCGCTCCTCGAGGGAGTGCACCCGCTTGGGGGCCTCGGCGAGGCGTGAGCGCAGGTGCGCCACCTCCTCCTGCAGTGCGAGCAGCTGGGCGTCGGTGGGTTCGTCGGCGGTTCGATCGTCACCAGGGGTTGCCATGTGTCGAATGTACACGCGGCTGCCGTGAACGTGTTTGCACGTGCTCGGCCGTGTAAACTGTTCAGCAGTTGTACCGACGAACTCGATGAGGAGCCAACTGACATGAAGGTCTGGATCGACCAGGATCTGTGCACCGGCGACGGCCTGTGCGAGGAGATCGCCCCCGACGTCTTCACCCTGCTCGACGACGGCCTCGCCTACGTCGTGGAAGGTGACAAGGTCTTCGCCGAGGCCAAGGGCAACCCCCAGGGTGCCGAGGGTCTCGCCGAGATCCCCGACGGCCAACTCGAAGCCGTGATCGAATCCGCCGAGGAGTGCCCCGGCGAGTGCATCTACATCGAACCCTGACACCCGCTCGATCGAGCGCGAGTCCCACCGAACCGACGAGGCCCCGGACGATGTGTCCGGGGCCTCGTCGCGTCTCGGCGACGATGCGCGGAGCATCGAGGTGAACAGTTGTCAACCGATAGCATCGACACCGTGAGCGCACCGACCGTCCCCCGCCCGCGGTCGCCTCGTGGCGAAGGCGACTCGTTGCGCACCGATCTGGTCGTCGCCGCAGCCGACCTGATCGCCGAGCACGGCGAGATGGAGGCGGTGTCGCTGCGCGCCGTGGCGCGGCGAGCCGGCGTCTCGCCCACGGCGGTCTACCGGCACTTCGACGACCACGTCGAACTGCTGCGCGGCACCGTCGACCACTGCTGGTCGACGTTCTACGAACAGCTCTTGCATGCCCACGACAGCAGCGACGACCCGTTCATGGCGTTCCGGGCCATGGGCGACGCCTACGTCGACTACGCCCTCGATCACCCGGGCCAGTACCGGGTGCTCTTCTCCGACAAGGTCGATCTCGGTGACGGCGACTCCCCCGGCGGCCTCGCCGCGTTCCAGCTGTTGATCGATGCGGTCGCCCGCATGCTCGACCGACTCGGCGACGACCGCGACCCCTTCTTCGTCGCCGTCCAGGTGCACACGTGGATCCACGGCATCGTCGACCTGTGCGGCTCCCACCCCGACATGGCATGGCCGGACACCCCCGACCTCCTCGACGGGCTCAGCACCGCCCTGCGCCTCGAGCCGCCGGGCTGACGCTCAGCTCGGGTTGCGCCCGAGGAAGCGGGCCACGCTCAAGAACGCGGTGTGGGCGACCATCCGATGATCCGGTCGCACGGCCTGGCCCTCGATGTACCACCCGCGGTGGAGCACCTCGATCGTGCGGGCGTCGATCCACTTGCCCCTGAGGGCCTCGCGAACCTGCACGGCCTGGGTGATCGACGGCGTGTAGGCGACGAGCAGCCCACCCGGCTGCAGCACCGCCTCGGCGTGGGGCACGACCTGCCACGGCTCGGGCAGGTCGAGCACGACCCGGTCGAACATGCCGAGCTCGGGGTCGATCGCCTCGTAGCTGTCGGCGATGTGGACGTCGTAGCGGTCGAGCGCGTCCTCGCCGAGAAAGCTCTGCACGTTCTTGCGGGCTCGGTTGGCGAAGTCCTCGCGCACCTCGTACCCGACGATGTCGGCGCCGTAGCGCAGCATCGTCATCGACAGCGCACCGGACCCGATTCCGGTCTCGAACACCCTCACCCCGGGACCGATGTCGGCGAGCAGGCAGATCGGGCCGAGGTCCTTGGGATAGATCACCTGGGCACCGCGGGGCATCTCCACGACGAAGTCCTCCAACGTCGGCCGCAGGGCGATGTACTCCGAGCCCTTGGTCGAACGCACGACCACGCCTTCGCGCCGGCCGATCACCTCGCGATGGGCGACGAAGCCGTTGTGGCTGTGGAACTCGCCGTCGTCGGCGAGCTCGATCAGGTACCGGCGCTTCTTCGAGTCGAGCAGCAGGGCTCGCTCGCCGGCGGCGAACAGCCCGGTCATCGCCGCCTCCGTCGCGGGAGGACCATGTCGACGGCGACCGGATCGTGGCCCTGAACGGTGTCGAGCTGGCGGCAGAAGGCGCAGACCTCGTTGGGCGTCGGTGAACCGCATCGTGTGCAGGCGCCGAGCTCGACGTCGTCGTCCAGGCGGCGATCGGCGAGCAGCGGCGCGATCCGGTCGAGGAACCCCAGGTAGAACGTGGCCTTGGTCCCCGGCGACTGCGCTTCGACCGCGTTGAGCGACTCCTTGTAGCCGAGGTGGCGGTTTCCGGCAGCGATCGGGCACTCCTCGACCACGTAGTCGATCCCGCGCACGAGGCACCACGCCGCGGTCTCGCGTTCGGTCAGCCGTACGAGCGGCTTGACCTTCTTCGGGAACCCGTCGCGGGCGGCCAGCACCGGGAACTGACGGGCCAGGTAGTCGAGATCCCAGCGCAGCGTGTTGCCGAACAGGACGGCGGCTTCGTCGTCGAGGTTGTGGCCGGTGACCACGGCGTCGTAGCCGCCCTCGAGTGCGGCGCGGTCGAACAGGTGGCGCTTCGACAGCCCGCAGGCCGAGCACGGGACCCGTCCGGTCACCGATGCCGCCGTCGGGACGTCGTAGTCGTACTCCTCGCGCAGGTCGATCGTCTGCAGCACCAGCTGCCGTTCGGCCGCGAACCGCCGGACGTACTCGCCGCTCTCGGTCGAGTAGTCGCCGATCCCGAGGCCGACGTAGAGCCCGTCGGCCTCGTAGCCGGCGTCGATCAGCAGGTCCCAGACCGCGAGGGAGTCCTTGCCGCCACTGACCGCCACCAACACCCGGTCGCCCGGTGCAAGCATCTCGAAGTCGTCGATCGCCTTGGCGAACTGGCGACGACAGAGCTGCTGGAGGTGCTCGGCACAGAAGCTCGCGTTGTGCCGTGGCAGGTCGATGACCGCCGTCCCGCGGCAGACCCGGCAGGTCCTCACGCCGCCCCGCCCGAGACCACGGGGCGGACCTCGACGACGTCGGCGGTGCCGAGACGTGCATCGCCGGGCACCAGGGTGCCGTTGCAGATGACGAGGTGGGCCTCACGGTTCAGGCCGAGCTCGTCGAGCAACTGGTTCACCGCACGCGGTCCGTCGATCTCGATCTCGCGCCGCGGATTGCGGAGCACGACCTTCACGACGAACTGCTGACCGCCTCGAGGTCGGCCTCCGCCCGGGCAGCGAGCGCCTCCTTGGTGATCCCGGCCCGCTTCGCCTGCCGACGCGAGAGCGGGGTGCTGGCGGCGACCGAGATCATGCCGCCGGCGGCGATCGTGCGTTTGCCGAGCGGTTCGGGGTTGCGACCGAACACCTTCTTCATCGTCGAGCGACCGAACACGACGGCAGCGACGACCTTCCAGACGACGCTGCGACCGAGGACGCCCTGCCGCATCGCCTTGCGCCGGATGATGAACGACGGCTGCAGCGTGCGCGGAACGATCGCCATCAGATGCGTCGGATCTCGACGACGGTGCTGCGCTTCTTGCCCGAGCGCTTGCCGAGCAGGAAGAAGATGATCAGCAGCACCACGGCGCCGCCGGCGGCGACGGACGCGATCGAGGTCTTCTTGTCGTCGACCTTGCCCTGGATCTCGCCCTGCAGCGACTGGAGCTGGTTCTCGATCTCCTGCGGGGTGATCTTCTCCGGCACGGCGGCAGTGGTCTTCTTCGCCATCTCGGCAGCTCCTTACTTCGGTTCCTTGTTGAGGGTCGCCTTCTTGACACGCAGCAGTGCCAACGCGATGAACACCAGAGCCACCGCGAAGGTGATCAGGTAGGCCAACCACGACAGCGAGCCCTCCGCCGACCGGCTCCACTCGGTCTGCAGCAGCCGCAGCAGCCCGAGCAGCAACAGCAACAGCCCGACGCTGAGCGTCAGCGCACCGGCTGCGCCGAAGCCGAGCCAGGTGCCGGCGCCCTTGAGCGGGCCGAGCGTCTCCTGCTTGGCGTAGGCCTTGAGGGTGTCGACGATCTCGCCCACGGAGGCGTCGGCATCGGCGGCCTTGGCCTTCTCTGCCTGGCGGGCAAGACGCTGTTCGAGGTCACTGGAGTCCGACACGGCACCCCGTTCTATCACGAAAGCCGGAACTTCAACATCGCTTCCACGTCGTCGAGGATCTCGTCGAGCACGTCGAGACGCTCCGCGGGCCCCTCGGCGCTGAGCAGACGGAGACGATCGGCGGGCCCGATCGGCGCCAGCGCTGCGAGGTGATAGGTCGCGACGAGCGGGTCGTCGGAAATGTCCGTGTCGTCGGTCGCGGCGAGGTCGCCGAGCTCGACGGCCATCGCCATCGCCGACCGGACCCGGGCGTGAGCGGCTGCGACCTGGACGTCGAGACCCGGAGGATCGGGCTCGGCGTCGGGCCAGTCGTCGACGTCGGCGACCGGGTACGGGTCGTCGGGCAGCCAGGCGTTGATCCTGATCCGGCGGGTGCCGACGGCGACGAGGGCGTAGCGATCCTCGTCGAGGGCTTCGACCTGCAGCATCTGGGCGATCGTGCCGACCATGGCGCGTTCGTCGCCGCCGCCGGTCTCCCAGCCGCGGGTGATCAGCGCCTGGCCGAACTCGGGTTCACCGTCGACGCGCAGGCAGTCGCGGATCATGTCGCGGTAGCGGGGCTCGAACACGTGCAACGGCAGCAGGCCACCCGGCAGCAGCACGGATCCGAGCGGGAACATCGGCAACACGGCCATGCCTCGACGCTAGGGCAGCCGATGCGACGCCGCGCACCGGAGCGCCGAGGCGGCGGTCAGTCGGGAGCGACACCGACCGGATTCGGTCCCTGCGGGTACGCGGCGAGACGCTCGGCCAGGGCGCTCCAGTAGTCGTCGTAGTTGTCGGGTTCGGAGATGTCGGGCCCGTTGAGCAGGAGCACGAACTCGATCGTGTCGCCGGCGGTCGTGCCGAGCAGGCCGGCCAGGGCCTTCACCGCCGGCGGATCGAGGTCGACGGGCGGGTTGCCGAGCGTGCCGGTCTTGGCGCTGAGACGCCCGTCGACGGCGGTGCCGACGAACTCGTCGATCAACGTCCCGCTGCGCCCGGCGACGGGCAGTCCAGCGGCGACCGGCCCGCCGCCCACGCGCTGCAGCACGGCCAGCATCGCTGCGCAGGTGAGGCGGTTGTCACTGCTCAACCCGGAGCCGTCGGTCAGACGCACTCCCGCCATCGGGACCCCCCAGGACCGCAGCGTCCGGTCGATCACGTCGAGCCCGGCCGGCAACGTGCCGACCCCACCGTCGGCCACACCGAACTCCTTGACCAGCATCTCGGCGGTGTCGTTGTCGCTGTTGGTCAGCATCTCGGCGACGACGTCGCTCAGCGGCCTCGATTGGATGCTGGCGAGCATCGGCACGTCGGGGTCGGCGACGCCGGTGTCGAAGCCCCGGTCGACCTGGACGCCGCGGTTGCGCAGCAGCCGGACGAACTCTCTCGCCGCGGCGTCGTTGGGATCGCTCTGGCGGCCGAAGCGGCCGAGCGTGCGGGCGTCGTTGACGACGAGCGCGTCGTAGGGCCCGGCGTCGTTGAACGCCACGCCGGGGCCCCACGACGACACGACGAACTCGTCGTCGTAGCGGCTGCCGTCGCCGAGCACGGCCCCTCGGATGCGCTGCACCCCCGTGGCCACCACGGCGTCGGCGAGAGCGTCGAGCGATGTCGTGTTGAACTCCGGGAACCGGTCGTCCTCGATCGGGTAGTCCTCGGCGACCAGCAGCGGGTCCCCGCCGCCGACGAGGTACACGTCACCGTCGATCACTCCGTCGACGACCGGTGGTGCCGCGACGCTCGTGGTGAAGACGTGGTCGGCACCGAGCTGCTCGATCGCCACGGCGGCCACGATCAGCTTGACGGTGCTCGCGGGAATGACGGCAACGTCGGCGTTGTGGGCCATCACCGGCCGTCCGTCGACCGACACGGCGAGACAGGAACGCTCGTCGACGAAGAAGGCCAGCTCCTCCATCGCCGCCGCCAGCCGGACGTCGTCGCCGGCGGTGGCGACACGCTCGGGAGCGCGCCGATACGTCAACACCGGCGTCGCCAGCACCGGCGCTGCAGCGTCCGGCGGCGGGACCGGTGCTGCCGGAACGCCACCGGAGTCGGACATCAGAGCCGCTTCGTGCTCGTCGGCCTGCCCATCGCTCCAGATCAACAGCGCAGACAGCCCGACCAGGGGGACGAGCAGCACGGCGACGAGGGCGACCAGCGGCGTCAACGGGTACCGCACCGGGGCCTCGACGACATCGACGCGCATCTGGTTCATCGTGGGCCCAACTCCGCCGGCGTCGGGCCGCTCGGATAGGTGTCGAGCGTGTCGGCCAGGTCGAGCCAGATCGGGCGGTACTCGCTCTGGTCGCTGATCGTCGGCCCGTTCAGGACGAGGACGTACTCGACCTCTCCCCCACCGTCGACGGGAAGGTAGCCGGCGAGCGCCTTGACCGCAGGGGGGTCGACGTTGAACGGCGGGTTGTTGAGCGTTCCGGTCTTGCCCAGCAGGCGCCCCTGGACGGGATGATCGACGAACACATCCGACAGTGTGCCTGTCTGTCCGGCCACCGGCAGACCACGTCCGATCGGCGAGTTGCTGTCGTGGCGAGCGAGCACGGCAGCGAGCGCCTCGCAGGTCAGGCGGTTGTCGAGGCTGAGGCCCGAGCCGTCGGCGAGCACGACGGCATCGACGGCGACGCCCCAGTCGACGAGCTGGCGGCGGATCACACCCAGCCCCGCTTCGCGCGTGCCCGGTGCCGCGTCGATCGTCCCGAGTTCCTTGACGACCAGTTCGGCGGTGTTGTTGTCGCTGTTCCCGAGCATCTCGGCCACCACGTCGGCCATCGGCGCCGACTCGATCGAGGCCAGCTCGACCGCCGTCGCCGGCGCGGTACCGGCCGACGCCGCTCCCACCACGTCGACACCTCGCTCCTCCAGCAGGCGCAGGAACTCGCGTGCCGCTGCGGAGTTCGGATCGCCGGCGCGCAGCTCCTCGCCGAGTACCCGTGAATCGTTGACGAGCAGGGCGTCGTAGGGCCCACCCTCGAGGCCGGCGACGCCGACGCCCCAGCCGGGCGCGAAGAACTCGTCGTCGTAGCGACTGCCGTCACCGATCACGCCGCCCGTGACCGTCGTGACACCGGCGGCCACCACGTCGTCGGCGAGGTCGTCGAGCGAGGTCGGTGAGGTCACCGGGAAGCGCTCGAGGTCGGAGTCGGGGTACCAGTCCGACGACAGGAGTGGATCACCCCCGCCGACGAGGTACAGGTCACCGTCGACGACGCCGGCCGACGGGTCGTCGCCGGCGACCACGGTCGTGGTGTAGGTGAAGTCCGCGCCGAGCTGCTCCAACGCGACGGCGGCGACCAACAGCTTCTGGGCGCTGGCGGGGATCACCTGGATCGTGTCGTTGCGGGCTCCGACCTCCTGGCCGTCGACGGCGATCGCCGTGCACGATCGGTCGTTGATCGTCGCCAGGAACGGTTGGACCTCGCCACGGAACGCCTCGCCGTTGACGGCCCGCGAGACCATCGTCGGCATCCGTCGGAATCCGAGCACCGGAGTGGCGAGCGCGGGCGCCGGAGGCGCGACGACGGCCGTGGGGTCGACGGGCGGTGCCGCGTCGCCGTCGTCGGTCTGCGCCGCCGCCCAGCGCACCAGTGCGTACAGCCCGGCCGCGGGCACCAGGGCGACCACGACGAGGATGATCCAGGGCCCCGGCCCCCGACCGCGTCGCCGACCGGCGCTCACCCCGGACGGGCCTCACGAAACATCGCGTACCGCATCAGGTGGCCGAGCGCGGTGACGGCGGCGCCACCGCTCGGGTAGCAGAGGCGGCCGAGCCGCCGGATCGTCGCCGGGCCCGGGTTGTCGGGATCGGCGACGGCGAGCTCGGTGGCCACCAGGATCGGCTTGCCCGTGCGCTCGCTCAGCTCGACCGCCGCCTCGGCGAAGCGTTCGTCCTGGCGCTCGTGGTAGGCGACGATCCGCTCGAGGCCGTGGTCCGGGTAGAACCGGCCGTCGCGCATCATGCGCGCCTGGTTGCTCTGGATGCCGATGCCGAGGTAGATCACGGCGTGGACGTCGGGGTGGGTGGCGATCAGCTCCATCACCTCGGGGATCGTGTCGCGGGTCTCGCCGCCGGCGCAGTCGACCGGATTGTTGCGGCTCCAGCGGGGCGGGAGCTTCTCGTCGATCGCGGCTTGCAGGTCGGCCGGCAGCTCCATCAGTTCGATGTCGGGGTCACGCGTGATCGCGTCGGCGGTCACCACCCCCCAGCCGCCGGCGGTCGTGAGCACGACCGTGTTCGGGCCCGCAGGCAGCGGCTGGGTGGAGAACGTGGCCGCCGCCTCGAACGCCTCGGTGACGGTCGCGGCCCGGGTGATGCCGGCGGCGCGACACTCACCGTCGAAGACCTTGTCGTCGGCCGCAAGTGCCCCGGTGTGGCTGGCGGCCGCCTGGGCGCCGCCCTCGGTCGCCCCGCCCTTGACGAGCACGAGCGGCTTGCGAGCCGCGGCCGACGCCAGGCGATCCATCAGCGACCGTCCGTCGACGATGCCCTCGACGTAGGCGAGGCCCACGGCGGTGGCGTCGTCGTCGGCGTACCAGTCGAGGTAGTCGGCAACGGTCACGGCGGCGGCATTGCCTGCCGAGACGGCCCGGCTGATGCCGACGCCGGTGGAGCGAGCGAGGTTCATGAAGCTGGAGACGAAGTTGCCGCTCTGGCTGGCGACGCCGATGCGGCCGGCCGGCGGGTACGGCGCCACGATCTGGGCGCACAGTCCGACGGGTGTGCTGACGACCCCCTGACCGTTCGGGCCGGCGAGCAGCATGCCGAGTTCGTCGGCGAGCGCGACGAGTTCCGCCTCGGCCGCTCGCCCCTCGTCGCCGGCCTCGCCGTAGCCGGCGGAGGTGAGGAACGCTGCGGTGATGCCCTTCGCGGCGCAGGCCCGGAGCAGCTCGGGGTTCGCGGCGGCGGGCGTGCAGACGAACACGAGGTCGATCTCGCCGTCGGGCAGCTCGGCGATGTCGGCGACGGTCTGCACACCGAGCACCTCCTCCCCCTTCAGGTTGGTGCCGAAGACCTTGCCCTCGTAGCCACTCGCCAGCAGGTTGTGCAGCGAGACGAACCCGAACTTGCCCGGGTGCGTCGAGGCGCCGGTCACGAGGACCCCGCGGGGGTTGAACAGCGCCTGGAACTGCGCCGGCGTCGGCCGCGGCCGGCCACCGGTTGCCGACGTGGCGACCGGTTCGGTCAACTCGACCAGCCCGTCGACGGCGACCACGCTGCCGTCGGGCTGGACGATCAGTGGGTTGATGTCGACGCTGGCGACGTCGGGCCGGTCGGCGCCGAGGCGTCCGAGACCCACGAGCAGCTCGACGAGCTGGCCACGGTCGACCGGCGCCTCGCCCCGGAACGCCCCGAGGAGCTTCTGGGTGGCGAGGTCGTCGATCATGTCACCGGCGCCGACGGCGTCGACCGGCGCCGGCCGGAACACGACGTCGGCGACCGCTTCGGCGAGGATGCCGCCGACGCCCAGCATCACCGTCGGCCCGAACTGGGGATCACGGACCAGGCCGGCGATCAGCTCCCGGTTTCCCGAGATCATCGGCGCCACGAGTACCGACACCTCGCCGTCCTCGGGGCGTGCCGCTGCCAACAACTCGGCGGCCGCGGTCTCGACGGCGGAGCGGTCGCCGAGGCGGAGCTTGACGAGGCCGCGCTCGGTCTTGTGGGCGATCGCGTCGCCGTTGAGCTTGGCCACGACCGGATAGCCGATCTCGTCGGCGGCATCGGCCGCCGCTGGGGCGGTGCCGGCGATGCGCTCGGCGGCGATCGGCACGCCGTGGTCCGCGAGCAGGGCCTTCGAGGCCCGTTCGGACAGGGTCGTGTGCGCGCCGGTGGGATCGGTGGTCGGAGTCGGGGTCGCCATGCGGCCCCAACGGTACCCGTGGGCGCCTGCCACGTCGCGGTCAGCGGTCGGGCCCCGGCTCGTTCAGCCGGGTGCCGGTGACACGTTGTAGGTGAGCAGGCTCCGGGCGATCAGTCTCCCGCTGGACGCGCCGACGGCTTCGCTCTCGCAGAACACCACGCGCCGACCGCGCGTGGTGACCCATCCCTCCGCGACGACGTCCTCGTCGAGGACGGCGCCGATGTACTGCACGTGGAGGTCGACGGTCGAGTACCGGTCCGTCGGCGCGAGGGTCGAGCCGACAGCCGGGACGAGCACGGCGTCCATCAGGGACGCGATCGCTCCGCCGTGCACGACCCCGCCCGGATGCAGCAGTTCGGGCTTGAACGGCATCCGCATCCGGCAGTAGTCGATCCGGGTCTCTTCGACCTCGAGGCCGAGCAGCATCGGGTAGTAGACGGTCTCCGACCGACCGAATCGGGCCCACCGCGCGGCAGCGTCGGCGGGAAGCGGATCGAACTGGGCGGCGCGGCTCATCGACCGATCATGACGGGATCAGCGCGGCGCGGAAGAACTCGATGACGTGTTCGCTGCGGCGCTCGAGTGCGGCCGGCGCCAACGGGGGCTCGTCGAGGAGTCCCTCGAGGAACGGCGCGTCGGAGAAGTAGCTGAGCAGAGCGCCGTACCCGGTGAGCAGGAGTTGCTCGGGGTTGTGCGGGCGGAACACGCCGGCGTCCATCTCGCGTCGGAAGTAGTCGGCGGCCTGGTCGAACATCGGCCGGAGCACCGCCGCCAGGTCGATGCCGAGGTGCGAGCCGCCGTCGATGGCCTCGCGGCGCATCAGCGTCACGTAGGTCGGGTTGTCGGCGAAGTAGCCGAAGCCCGCCCGCAGTACCTGCTCGACCTTGGGCCATCCGGTCGCCGTCGACTCGATGGCGTCGGCGAGGCGTGCGAACCAGTCGGACAGGAGACGTTCGAACACCTCGCCGTAGAGGGCCTCCTTGGAGGCGAAGTGGTGGAGCAGACTGGGTCGCCGGATGCCGACCTCGGCGGCGATGTCGTTGAGCGAGGTCCCGCTGTAGCCGTCGTGGGCGAAACACGAGAGTGCGGCGTCCAGGATCTGATCACGGGTGGACCGGCCCGGAACGATGCCCTCTACGACGATCTCGAGCTCGGCCATGGTGTCGACGAACGTTAGTGCGCCGGGAGGTCCGCTCCTCCCGACGCATCGACGCCGGAGGGGGTCAGGCCGGCGGGTACACGCCCATCTGCTTCGCCTTGTCGGTCTGCCAGAAGATGTCGGCGATCTCGTCGATGTAGGCGACGAGCTGTTCACCGACCGCGGGGTCCATCGACTTCTTGGCCTCGCCGGCCTGGTGGATCGCCTTCCAGAACAGCTCGTGCAGCTGCGGGAACTGGGAGAAGTGGTCGGGGGCGAAGAAGTCGGCCCACAGCACCATCAGGTGGTGCTTGGTCTCCTCGGCGCGCTGCTCCTTGATGAGGATGCAGCGGTTGCGGAACACCTCGTCGTCGGACTCGGCGTACTTCTTGGCGGTCTTGACGACCGAGAGCGCCTCGATCTTGGCCTGGGCCGGGTCGTACACCCCGCAGTAGAGGTCGCAGTGGGCGTGGGCGACGGTGGCGGATGCGAACAACTTGGCGAACATGGTGGCTCCTCGAAGTGGTGGGGATTGCAGTCGGACGTGCCCGAAGGCCGTCGGGTCGAAACATACACTCCGTGACCGTGAGCGTGCCCAAGCCACGTCGCTTCGTCGTCGCCGATCGCTCGATGGAGCCGACGCTCGTCGACGGCCAGGGCCTCGTGGCCATCTCGTCGGCGAGGGCACGTGTCGGGCAGCTGCGCTGCGTGGAGCACCCCGGTCGCCGCGGGTTCTGGCTGGTCAAGCGGGTTGCCGAGGTGTACGACGACGGCACGATGACGGTGCTGTCGGACAACCGCGATGCCACGATCGCCGACTCGCGCTCGTTCGGGCCGGTGCCGGTCGCCGGCTCCTACCGGGTGCTGCTGCGGGTGCCGGGCCGCTGGATGTGAGGGTTCAGAGCGCGCGGTACACGGCGGTCTCGACGTCGGCCCAGAGGGCGAACGCTCCGGGGTCGGCGAACGGCAGCACCTGGGTGAGCGACGCGCCGCCGATGCCGTTCGCTCGGTCGATCCAGAAGTAGCTGTTGGCGAGACCCGCCCACATCGCCGTTCCCGCCGGGCGCCCGGTGGCGGCCGGCTCCTCGTTGAGCTGGAACGTCAGCCCCCAGGTCTTCGGCTGGCCGGGGAAGAACTCGGCGTCGAGCGTCACGGTCGGCTGACAGCTGACGAGCGGCTCGACGCGCAGGTCGCCGATCTGGTTGGTCAACATCTGCTCGACCGTGCCGGCCTCGAGCACGCGCGTCCCGTCGAGTGCGCCGTCGCCGAGCAGCATGGCGATGAAGCGGCCGTAGTCGGCCATGGTGCCGTGCATCCCGCCACCGCCGGACTGGAAGCCGTCGGGCGCAGCGAGCGGCATGTCGAACGGCATCAGTGCGCCGTCGCCGGCGCGCATGTGCATCGCGCACCGACGATCCAGCATCGGGCCCTCGGGGTGGAACGTGGTGTCCACCATCCCGAGCGGTTCGGTGAGGTGCTCGGCGAGCCGGTCGCCGAGACGGCTGCCGGTCACCTCCTCGATCAGTGCGCCGACCCAGTCGATGCCGATGCCGTATCGCCAGCGGGTGCCGGGGTCGAACATCAGTGGGGTCGAGAGCGCGGCCCGGTCGCCCGAGGCCGTCGTCGGCGTGCCGGTGACGGCGTGCCACCGCAGCAGGTCGGCGTCCCACATCTCGTAGGAGAACCCCGAGGTGTGGGTGAGCAACTGGCGCAGCGTGACCCGTGAAGCTGCTGGGCGCGTGATCGGCTGGTCGTCGGCGTCGAAGCCGCACAGCACGACCACGTCGTCGAGCTCGGGGCACACCTCGCCCGCAGGGGCGTCGAGGTCGAGGACACCGCGTTCGACGAGCTGCATCGCCGCCGCGCCGACGAGCGCCTTCGTCATCGAGAACAGCGCTCCCACCGAGTCGACGGTCATCTCCTCGCTGCTGCCGGCGCGCCGGACGCCGGACGCCCCCTCGTAGCGGGCGCCCGCCCGGTCGACGACGACCGCCGCGATGCCGGGCACGGCACCGCGTTCGACGCCCGCTGCGAGCACGGCGTCGAGGGCGGCGCGCATCACAACGCCTTTCCGTAGCCGCCGTCGACGACGAGGATCTCGCCGGTCACCAGCTTCGAGCCGAGCAGGAACCCGAACACGGCGTCCTTGACGTCCTCGGGGGTGCACACCGCATCGAGCAGGGTCCGATCGACCACCGACTGCTTGATGGCGTCGAACGCGTCGCCGAAACCCTCCTGGAGCCACGACCCGTCGATGAAGCCCGGGCAGACCGTGTTGACCTGGACCTCGGGTCCCATCACCCGGGCGAGCGTGACCGTCAGGTTGTTGAGGCCGGCCTTCGACGCGCAGTACGGGATCGAGCTGCCCGTGCCGTACACGCCGGCAACGCTGGAGATGTTGACGATCTGGCCGCCTCCGTCGGCCTTCAGCGCGCTCGCCGCCGCTCGGGCCATCTGGAACGGACCGATCAGGTTGACACCCAGGATCGACTGCCACGTGTCGGCGGTGACCGCCTCGAGGTCGTCGTGGGGGATGAAGCTGGTGGTGCCGGCGTTGTTGACGAGCACGTCGAGACGCCCGAACGCGTCGGCGGCAGTGGCGACGAGGCGGCGGCAGTCGCCGTCGTCGGCGACGTTCGCCTGCACGGCGATCGCTCGGACGCCCCGTTCGGTTGCTTCGGCGGCGACGGTCTCGGCGGCGTCCTTCGACCGGCTGTAGTTGACGACCACGTCGCACCCCGCGGCCGCCAGCGCCAGCGCCGTCGCCCGCCCGACGCCGGTTCCCGCTCCCGTGACGATCGCGGCCTTGCCCGACAGTTCCATGTGCACTTCCCTCCTCGGCCGACGGTGATCGGCTCGTGTTCACAGCCCGGAGTCCCGACCGTAGCCTGGGTCCCCATGCAGATCGTCGCCGCACTGTTCGTCGAGAACTTCGACATGCGTCAGGCCCCCGGGCCGTCGACGCGCATCGACCTCGGTGGGGTGATGTTCTCGATGGCGGCACCGTCGCCGGCCCCGGTGACGATCGAACCGCACCTCGTCGGACTGATCTTCTGCCCCGAGCACGAGTCGGGCAGTGGCGTGTTCGAAGTCGTGTTCCGCCGAGGTGTCGATCCGGACAGCGAGCAGGTCGCTCGCAACGTCAGCCCGTTCACGGTCGAGCCCGGCAAGTTCACCTACCGCCTCGTACGCGGCGAGTTGGAGTTCGACGACTACGGCCAGGTCGTCGCCCATTGCCGCATCGACCAGGGCCCCTGGCACCTCGTTCCGTTCACCCTGCTGCCCCCCGCCTGACGATCGCCGGGGTTGGTTGGGCTCGGCGGGTCGTCGGGTACTGTCGCCCGCGTGTCGTTGACTGCCGAACAGGACCAGCTCGCCGTCTCGCTCATCCGGGGGATGGCGATGGACGGCCCACTCGCCGCCAACAGCGGTCACCAGGGAACCGCGATGGCGCTCGCGCCGCTCGGCCACGTGCTGTTCAGCCGCGTGCTGCGCCACGACCCCGCCGATCCGGCCTGGCCCGACCGTGACCGCTTCGTGCTCTCGAACGGCCACGCGTCGATCCTGCAGTACTCGCTGCTGTACCTGTCGGGCCACGGCTTGGAACTGGACGACCTGCGGCAGTTCCGCCAGTGGGAGTCGGCGACGCCGGGACATCCCGAGGCCGGCCACACGGCCGGCGTCGAGGTGACCACCGGGCCGCTCGGGCAGGGGTTCGCCAACGCCGTCGGCATGGCGATCGCCGAGGAGAACCTCCGGGCCCGCTTCGGCGCCGACGCCCAGGACCACCACACCTTCGTCGTCGTCGGCGACGGTTGCCTGATGGAGGGCATCAGCCACGAAGCCGCCTCCCTTGCGGGCCACCTGGGCCTCGGCAAGCTGATCTGCGTCTTCGACGACAACCTGATCACGATCGACGGCGCGACGAGCCTGTCGAACAGCGACGACGTCGCCGGGCGGTTCCGGGCGTACGGCTGGGACGTGGTCGAACTCGGCGAGATGGCCGACGACCTCGACGGGCTCGAGGCGGCCCTGCTGGCCGCGAAGGAGCAGACCGACAAGCCGTCGCTGCTCGTGCTGCGCTCGCACATCGCCGAGCCGTCGCCGGAGCACACCGACACCCACGCCGCGCACGGCAACCCGTTCTCGGCCGAGGACGTCGCTCGCACCAAGGAGATCATGGGGATCCCGAACGAGCCGTTCTGGGCACCCGGCGACCTCGTCGGCGCGTACCGTCGGCACGTCGGCGAACGGGGCGCCGCCGCCCGCGCGGCCTGGACCGAGGCAAGCTCATCGGTCACCGAGTCGCCCGAGTGGCGGGCCGCCTGGGAGGGCACCGGGACCGCCGGCTGGGACGCCGAGCTGCCGTCGTACGACCTCGGTGACTCGCTCGCCACCCGCAAGGCGATCCAGACGGCCCTCGACGCCACCTACGACCGGCTGCCGGGCCTGATCTCCGGCTCGGCCGATCTCACGGGCAGCAACGGAACGGGCCTCGAGCGCACGACGGCGTTCAGCGCCGACGACCGCGCCGGTCGATACCTCCACTACGGCATCCGCGAGCACGCGATGGGCGCGGCACTCGTCGGCATGGCCCAGCACGGTGGCACCCTTCCGATCAGCGGCACGTTCCTCGTCTTCGCCGACTACATGCGCCCGCCGATCCGCCTCGCGGCGCTGTCGGGGGCGAAGTGCTGCTTCGTGTTCACCCACGACTCCGTCGGCGTCGGCGAGGACGGCCCGACCCACCAGCCGGTCGAGCACCTGGCGACGCTGCGGGCGATGCCGAACCTCCACGTGATCCGCCCGGCCGACGGCAACGAGACGATCCACGCCTGGGCCGACGTCGTGCGCCACGACGGTCCGTCGGCCCTGGTCCTCAGCCGCCAGAACATCCGCGTGACCACCGACGGCTCGGCCGTCGCCCGCGGTGCCGGGATCGTCGTCGACGGCGACGGACCGCCCGAGGTCGTGCTCGTCGGCACCGGGAGCGAGGTCGAGGTGTGCGTCGACGCGGCGACGATGCTCAACGAGCGCGGTGTCGCTACCCGGGCGGTCAGCCTGCCGAGCTGGGACCGCTTCGCCGCCCAGGACGATTCGTTCCGCGACGAGATCCTGCCGCCCGGCGTCCCGGTCGTCTCGGTCGAGGCCGCCGCCACCTTCGGCTGGGAGCGCTGGGCCGACGTCAGCATCGGCATCGACCGCTTCGGGGCGAGCGCTCCCGGCGGCCTCGTGCTGGACAAGCTCGGCATCAACGTCGAACATGTGGTCCAGCGGGCACTCGAACTCGTTTCCTGACCGTCCCCGATCACCAAGGAGCCCCCATGGCCGACACCAACCGGATCGCCGACCTCTACGACCAGCACGGCCAGAGCGCCTGGCTCGACAACCTGAAGCGGGGCTACATCACCTCCGGCGAACTCGTCGCCATCCGAGATCGCGGCGTGCGCGGCCTGACCTCGAACCCGTCGATCTTCCAGAAGGCGATCCAGGACTCGCGCGACTACGACGAGCAGTTCGCCGAGCTGCGGGCCCAGGAGAATCCGATCATCGACGACTACTGGTCGCTGGTCGTGCGTGACATCCACAGCGCCTGCGACGTGTTCTCGAAGGTGTACGACCACTCGCGCGGCGTCGACGGCTACGTCAGCGTCGAGGTCGATCCGGGCCTGGCCCACGACGGCCCGGGTACCGAGCGCGCCGCCCGCGAGCTCCACGAACGGATCGAACGACGCAACCTGATGGTCAAGATCCCCGGCACCGAGGAGGGCCTGGCCCCGATCGAGCAGATGATCGCCGAGGGCCGATGCATCAACGTGACGTTGATCTTCAGCCTCGACCGGTACTCGAAGGTGATCGAGGCGTACCTGCGAGGTCTCGAACGGCGTGCCGAGGAGCCCGGCGCCGACCTGTCGAGCGTGGCGAGCGTGGCGAGCTTCTTCATCAGCCGGGTCGATTCCGAGGTCGACCGCCGGTTGGACGCGATCGGCACCGACGAGGCGCTGGAGCTGCGCGGCAGGGCCGCCGTCGCCCAGGGCAAGTTGGCCCATCAGTTGTTCCGCGAGGCGTTCTCCGGGCCCCGCTGGGAGGCCCTCGCCGCCCGTGGCGCCCGGGTACAGCGGCCGCTGTGGGCGTCGACGTCGACGAAGAACCCTGCGTACCCCGACACCCTCTACGTCGACGAGCTCATCGGGCCCGACACGGTCAACACCCTGCCCGAGAACACCTTGGAGGCGTTCGCCGACCACGGCACGCTCGCTCGGCGAGTCGATGCCGACGTCGACGGCGCCCGAGCGGTGTGGGAGGGCCTCGCCCGGGTCGGCGTCGACATGGACGACGTGGCGGCCCAGCTCGAACGCGAGGGCGTGTCGAGCTTCCAGAAGTCGTTCGACGAGCTGATCACCGCCCTCGAATCCAAGGCCGACACCCTCTGACCCGCCCGAGCGACCCCGACCCTTTCCGAAAAATCGCGCTGGGATTGCGCTCAGCGCAACCCATCCGCGCCATTTCGGGTTGGTGGGGTGCGCGCCGGGTCAGATGTCGATCCAGCGGCGGGGGTAGCCCTGGGCACCGTTCGGTGCGACGGGAGCGGTCTCCTCGGTCTGGGGAACCCCGTCGCCGTCGAAGGCCCGCGACTCGACCATGTGCCGACCCGGTTCGAGTCCGACCGTCGCCTTCCACTGCGCCCAGGTGTCGTTCGACGGCACGCCACCGAGTTCTGCCTCGATCCACGGACCGCCGTCGACGCGCACCTGCACCCGTGACACGCCCCGGTGGATCGCCCAGGCGATGCCGGCGACGACCCGCTCACCCGGCGACGACGCCGGACGGTCGGTGTCGATGCGCGACATCGTCTTGACGGGGCCCTCCTTCGACCAGCCACGCGGCACCCAGTAGGCGTCGTAGTCCTCCCAGCGGGTCAACTCGATCTCGGTGACCCACTTCGTCGCCGACACGTACCCGTACAGGCCGGGTACCACCATGCGCACGGGATATCCGTGCCGGGCCGGGAGCGGTTCGCCGTTCATCGCGATCGCCAGGATCGCGTCGCGGCCGTCCATGATCACCTCGGTCGGCGTGCCGGCGGTCCACCCGTCGATCGACCGGCTGACCACCTGCGTGGCGTCGGGGTGCACGCCGGCCTCGTCGAGCACGTCCTTGAGCAGCACGCCCTGCCAGAGCGCGTTGCCGATCAGGTCACCGCCGATCGGATTCGACACGCACGACAGGGTGACGTGGCGCTCGACCTGTGGTCGCGACAGCAGGTCGGCGAAGCTCAGTTCGACGGGGTTGTCGACCATCCCGCCGATCTTCAGGCTCCACGAGTCCTTCGACACCTGCGGCACCACCAGTGCGGTGTCGATGCGGTAGAAGTCGGCGTTCGGCGTCACGAACGGATCGAGCCCCTCGACGTCGAGATCGGCGTCGGCCGGCAGCGGCGAGCTCGGCGAGTCGGGCTCGGGCAGCACGAGGTCCTCCCGTTCGCCGACGACCTCGGACTGGCGCTGCAGGATGCGACCGATCCCACCGACGAGCACCGCCGCCGAGCCGATGCCGACCGCACCACCGACGAATCGTCGCCGGTCCACGCCCATCGGCTGGGCCACGGGCGTTTCCACCGGCGTCGATCCCGGACGCGCCGAGCGCGGTGACAGGCGGGGCGCCAGGTACCAGATCACCGCGATCGACACGGCGGTGCCGATGATCGTCGGCAACAGCTTGGTCAGGGTCGGCTCGGGCCGGGTGAGCACGGCCCACGAACCGAGGAACCCCGTCACGCAGGTCAGCGCATACGCCGCCGAGCGGGCCCCGCGCATCGCGAGCACGCCGACGCCCATCCCGATCCCGAGCAGCACCACGAGGGCACCGACGACCAGCACGACCTTGTCGTTGGTGCCGAAGGTGTCGATCGCCCACTCCTTGAGCGGCCGCGGGACCCAGTCGATGAACACCTGCCCGACCGGCACCACCGGCGACGACGTGCCCTCGAACACGCCGACGACGAGTTCGGCGGCGGCGAGGCCGGACCCGGTGGCGACCAGGCCGAGCAGCGGTCCGTGCCACTTCTGGCCGTACGATCGGGAATCCATGGACTCCGATGTATCCGACGACGCCGCCGCTCGCGCCCGCTCGATCGTCTCCGAGCTCGGTGTTTCCGAGAATGTTCGACTGGCGGAAGAACTCGTTTCGGAGACGCTGGGGCTCATCGGGGATCAGCCTGACACGCTCGATCTCAAGATCGCCACTGCTGCCCTCGCCGAGATGCGCGACGCGTACGCCATGTTCGCTCCCTACAAGGACCGCCCGAAGGTCTCGATCTTCGGCTCGGCGCGCACCCACGCCGAGGACCCGCTCTACGACCTCACCCGCCGACTCGCCAGCAAGCTGACCGCACGGGGATGGATGACGGTCACCGGAGCCGGCCCGGGGATCATGGAGGCCGGCATGGAGGGCGCCGGACGCGAGATGTCGATCGGGGTGTCGATCCGCCTGCCGTTCGAGACCGGGGCGAACTCGATCATCGCCGGCGACGACAAACACGTCAGCATGAAGTACTTCTTCACCCGCAAGCTGATGCTGATCAAGGAGTCGAAGGGCTTCGTGTGCCTGCCCGGTGGGTTCGGCACGCTCGACGAGATGTTCGAGCTGTTGACGCTCACCCAGACCGGAAAGGGCATCCCGGTGCCGATCGTGCTGCTCGACGCCCCCGGCGATCCGTACTGGGAGGGCGTCGACACGTTCGTGCGCGAGCAGCTGATCGCCCGCGGGCTCGTGTCGGCGACCGACGTCGACCTGTACACGATCACGAACGACTGCGACGAGGCCGCCGACGTCATCGACGGCTTCTACGCCAACTACGACTCGATCCGCTACGTCGGCGACCACCTCGTCGTCCGGATGCGCCAGGGCCCGAACAACCGTCAGCTGGCGGAGTTGAACGACCGGTTCGGCCACCTGGTCGTGTCGGGTGCGATCGAGCGGACCGAGCCGTTCAAGATCGAACGCCGCGACGACGACAAGCTCGACCTCGACCGGATCTCGTTCGCGTTCGCCAAGCGCGGCTACAGCGATCTGGTGGCGATGATCCGGGTGCTCAACGGCTACGTCGCGTCGAGCTGACGCAGCACGCCCGCGGCTTTCTCGATCGCCCGCCGAGCCTGCATCAGCTTCTTGTCGTCGGCCGGCCGAGCGAGTTCGCCCTCACTGACCGCTTCGCGGAGACGATCGAACGCGATCTCGTCGAGATCGGCGGCAACGGCCTCCAGGCGCTCGACGAGGTGCTCGTACCCGCTCACGAGACTCCCAGCGCATCGGCGACGATGTCGACGGGGTGCTGCACGTCGACATCGACGACCGTGGCCAGATGCATCGAACACCCGGGGTTGGCGCTGGCGATCAGCGTCGCACCGCAAGCGGCTCGGGCCCGGTCGATCGAGGCGACCTTGCGATCGCGGATCCGCGACGCCAGCTCCGGTTGCAGTGCCGAGTACGCGCCGCCGGCGCCGCAACACAGGCCGTCGTCGTCGAGCTCGACGAGTTCGGCGACGTGGGCGAGCAGGATCCGCACCGGTTCGTGGGCACGCTGGACGTGGCGGAGGTGGCAGGGATCCTGGACGATCACCGTCGGTCGCTGCGCCGGAGGCGTCGGCAGCGTGGCGATCCGCTCGGCGAGCCACGTCGAGATGTCGACGACGCGGGCGCTGAAGCGGCGGGCGCCCTCGGTACCGACGAGGTCGCCGTACTCCAGCATCGCCGCGCCGCAACCGGCCGAGTCGACGAGGATCGGCGCCGTCCCCGGCATCGACGCCATCACTCGCCGCGCCAGGGCGACGGCATCGTCGTGGAGACCGGCGTGGGTGTGCAGCGCCCCACAGCACGCTCCCTGCGGGCCGGGTACGGCATGGGTCGCTCCCGTCAACGCCACCAGTGCGGCGGCGTTGCGGTGCGTCCGGCGCTGCCAGGCGTCCATCACACAGCCGGTGAAGAGCCACACGTCCATGCCCGTCGAGGTGATCGCCGGGCCCCGCCGCAGCGGGAGTCTCGGAAGGCCGAGGCGGCGCGGCACCAGTCGGGCGCGCTGGGCGAGCGCCAGCAGGGTGGAGCCGGCGAGCAGCGTCCGGTGGTGGCCGAGTACACGCATGCCCGCCCGTTGCCACCACGGCGTGATCGTGCCGTCGCTCGCCAGCGCCGTGCGGGTCTGTTCCATCAGCGCTCCGAACCGCACCCCACTCGGACACGCCGGCTCGCACCCGCGGCACTGCACGCAGGTTTCCACGAAGTCGACGAACGATGGATCTGCCGGCAGACGACCGCCGTCGACCGCTCGCATCGCGTCGATTCGACCCCGTGGCGAGTACCGCTCCTCCCCCGTCACCCTGAACGTGGGACAGTGCGGCAGGCACAGCCCGCAGCTCACACAACTCGACAGCAGCTCGGCGTCGAGCCCGAGCACGGAGAGGGAGCGGGCGTCAGCGGGCATGCCCGGCCCATCGTACGGTGTCGGGCGAGGCCGGGCTCAGGTCCAGGTGACGCCGGCCATGGCCGATGACTCCGCTCGGAAGATCTCCGCGCCCGGCCAGCCGGCGCCGGCGGCATGACAGGGACACGCACAACACCATCCGTCCGTTCCGTCGTTCGACCTCGATGGCCACCATCCGGCACAGCCGCGGTGTCTCGCGCGGATTCCGCGAGGGAACGTCGCCGTCATCGAGACGTGCGGATCGCACGCGAACCCGTAGTCCGTCGAGAGACGCGAGCGCTCCGGAGGTGTCAGTTCGACGGTGTTGCCTGGTTCTCGATCCACGTCCTGCGCATCGGCGCCGTGTGGAGCAACGTGAGCGATCTTCACCCGACCTTGCCGAACTCCGCTCGATCGACTCCCCCACGAATGGCACCGAGCGATGCCCCGGCGCATACTCGACGTGCATGCCAGAGGGCCACACGATCCACCGCTACGCGCGCGACCACACGAAGCTGCTCGCCGGCCGCGTCGTTCGCGTCACGAGCCCGCAGGGACGCTTCGCCGTCGACGCGGCCCGCGTCGACGGCGCGACCCTGGCAGCGGTGGCGGGGTACGGCAAGCACCTGTTCTACGAATGGTCGACCGGCGAGGTCGGCCACGTCCACCTCGGCCTCTTCGGCAGGTTCCGGGTGCAACGGACCGCGGCGTCCCCCGACCCGATCGGCCAGGTGCGCATGCGTCTGCAGACCGACGCCGACCAGGGCGACGGGTACGTGACGATCGATCTGTCGGGTCCGACGGCCTGCACGATCGACCCGCCGTCGGTGCAGAACGACATCCTCGCCCGGCTCGGGCCCGACCCGATCCGCCGTGGATCGAAGCCCGACACGGTGTTCGCCAAGATCGAGCGCAGCTCGCGCGGGATCGGCGACCTGTTGATGGACCAGTCGGTGATCGCCGGCGTCGGCAACGTCTACCGCGCCGAAGCGCTGTTCGTCACCGGCATCCACCCGCTCCGCCCGGGTCGTGAACTCGACCGGCCCGAACTCGAGGCGTTGTGGGCCACCGTCCAGGGGATGCTGCGCCAGGGCGTCAAGGACGGACGCATCGTCACCGTCAGCCGCGACGAGCTCGGCATCGCCCCCAACGCCCGCATCCCCCGCCGCGAGGCCACGTACGCCTACAAGCGCGATCGGTGCCTGCGCTGCGGTGACGAGATCCGCCGGATCGAGATCGCCAACCGCACCTGCTACTACTGCCCCACCGACCAGCCGGGGCCGTGACCCCGCAGAGACGGACCTAGCCTGGAGCCATGACCGACATCGACCGAATCCCCGACATCGTCGAGCGGCTCCGTGACGGCTTCCGCGCCGGCGCAGTACGTGACGTCGACCAGCGCCGCCAGCAGTTGCGCCAGCTCCGGACCCTGTTCGTCGAGCAGGAGGACCGGTTGGTCGACGCGCTCGTGGCCGACCTCGGCAAGCCGCGCATCGAGGCCTACACGACCGAGATCGCGTTCACGATCAACGAGATCGACCACACGCTGAAGCACCTCGACTCCTGGACGACCCCGGCCAAGGTGAAGGTGCCCCTCCAGTTCAAGCCCGGTTCGGCGCGCCTGCACCCCGAGCCGCTCGGGACCGTCTGCATCATCGCCCCGTGGAACTACCCGGTCCAGTTGCTCTTCGCTCCGCTGATCCCGGCGCTCGCCGCGGGCAACACCGCAGTGCTGAAGCCGTCGGAGGTCACCCCGACCGTCGCCGCCGTGGTCGAGGAACTGGTGCCCCGGTACTTCTCCGACGGCACCGTTGCCGTCGTCACCGGCGCCGTCGACGAGACGACCGCACTGCTGGCCGAACGCTTCGACCACATCTTCTACACCGGCAACGGCAAGGTCGGCCGGATCGTGATGCGCGCCGCTGCGGAACACCTGACCCCGGTGACCCTCGAGCTCGGGGGCAAGAGCCCGGCGATCGTCGCCGCCGACGCCGACATCGCGGTGGCGGCCAAGCGGATCGCGTGGGCCAAGTTCCTCAACGCCGGCCAGACCTGTGTCGCCCCCGACTACGTGCTGGTCGAGGAGGCCGTCGAGGACGAGTTGGTCGCTGCGCTCGCCGACGCGGTCACCGCCATGTACGGCACCGACCCGTACCGGTCGACCGACTACGCCCGCATCGTGAACGAGCACCACCACGACCGCCTGATGCGGCTGCTCGAGGGCGGCGGCTACGACGCCACCGTGATCGGTGGGACGGGCGATCGCACCGAACGGTACCTGGCGCCCACCGTGCTCGCCGGGGTGAAGCCCGACGCTGCGGTGATGGACGACGAGATCTTCGGTCCGATCCTGCCGATCCTGCCCGTCGGTGACGTCGACGAGGCGATCCGCTTCGTCGACGACCGCGCCAAGCCGTTGGCCCTCTATGCCTTCAGCAGCGACGACGACGTGCTCGACCGCGTGGTGGCGAACACCTCCGCCGGCGGCGTCACGCTGAATCACGCCGTGCTCCATCTGGCCGTGCCCGACCTGCCCTTCGGTGGTGTCGGCGCCAGCGGGATGGGCAGCTACCACGGCAAAGCGGGTTTCGACACGTTCAGCCACCACAAGTCGGTGCTCACCAAGCGGACCCGACCGGACCCGGCGCTGCTGTACCCGCCCTACACGCCGACCAAGCGCAAGATCATCCGCAAGCTGCTCTGAGCCTCACTGTGCCGACCAGGCCGGGGCGTCGGGATCACCGCGCCAGTAGGCCAGTCGTCGCTGCGCCTCGGGCATCGCGCCCGGGTCGCGCAGACCGGTGGCGACGCGCATCAGCGTGGCGGCGACGAGACGCAACTCGGCGAACGCCTCCGCCCGGCGGTCACCGGCGAGCGAGCGGCCGTACCCGTCTGCGAACGCCTCGTAGGCGCCGGGATCGCCGCCCCAGCGGGCCGCCCAGGTGAGCATGGGCCCGTGGTCCCAGCCCGGGTGGGCCCAGCACAACAGGTCCCAGTCGAGCAGCACGGGACCGTCATCGCTCATCAAGATGTTCCCGGGGTGGACGTCACCGTGGCAGACGACCTCGCCCGTGGCGTCCTGCCAGCCGCGGTGACGTTCGACCGCCGCTTCGAGCCCGCGCCGGGCGTCGGCGTCGATCGCGTCGGCGGTGCTGGCGAGGAGTCCGTCGAAGTCCCACCAGGGGAAGCTCGCCGGTCGCGGCAACGGAACCGACGCGGGCAGCGCCGTCGGCTCCAGCCGGTGCACCGTGCGCACCATCGACCCGACGGCGCGCCAGTCGATCGGCGCACTCGATGCGGCGAGACGCTTCCAGCACGTGACGCTCAGGCCGTCGACGACGACGACATCCGGACGGGCGGCCACCGGCACGCGCACCCCGACCGTGCCGAGGAATCGGTGCAGCTCCAACGCGGCCGCAGCGTCGACCGACGGGGTGCTGACCCGCAGCACGACCTCACCGGCGACGTGGATCGCGTTCATGCCGGCTCGCAACAGTTCGGGGGCCGGGAGACCCCAGTGATCAGCGGCGACCCCGGCCGCCCGGCGCGCCGCGGCGAGATCGGTCACGGGGCGGTCCACGTAGGCGCGGGCCGCCCCGCCGGGACTCGTCGTCACGACGCGAGGACGTCGAGACCGGGGTTGAGCCGCCCGGTGGGGTCGAACTCGGCGCGGAGGCGACGGTGGAGTTCGACGATCGCGGCATCGGGTTCGCGTCGTGGGCGTGGACGGCGGTGATGGACGACACCGACGCCGATCTCGGCCACGAACGTGCCGGGCAACTCCGACCGGAGTTCACCCAGCGCCGCTGGTGGCAGCGACCACCGGTACGGCGGGAGCACCGGTGGACCGTCAGCTTCGACCAGCCCCGCCGATCGGGCCTGGGCGTCGACGTCGCCGGGATGGCCGCCGAGCAGTACCCAGGTCGAGGCACCGTCCCAGAGCACCGACACCGGTCGATACAGCGCACCGAGGAGTTCCCACGGGTCACCGTCGGTTCGGTACCAACACTCGTGTACCGGGAGCGGCCGGGTCCGCAGGATCACGTCGGCCAGGAACCCGAGCGTGCCGTGCGAGCCCACCAGGAGGCGGCACAGGTCGAACCCGCTGACGTTCTTCACGGTCGGCCCGCCTGCCTTCACCACCTCGCCGGCCGCAGACACGTAGTGGACCTGCAGCACGGTGTCGCGAACCGGTCCCCAGCCCAGGCGGCGGATCCCGCTGTGGCCGACGGCGAGCGCCCCGCCGATCGTGCCCCCGGTCGGGACCGCCACGCACTGGCCGTGTTCGGCGAGGGCATCGTCCACCTCGGCAACGGTCGTGCCCGCCCCGCAGCGGATCGTCATCTCCGCCGGTTCGATCCACGCGATCCCCGTCGGTGCCACCACCGTGCGAGTGCCTGCCACCGGACCGCCACGGCTTCCGGTCCCGGTGATCGTCACGGGATCGGTGGTGCCCACCTCGTCGGCGAACTCGGTGACGGCCGTTGCGAGGCTCACACCCATGCGCCGTCCATCGTGCCGGCGACGCTGTGCAGATCGCCGCAACCGGCGGGTCGTGGCAGGACCTTGTCGGGGTTCGACAGGAGATGTGGATCGAACGCCCGTCTCAGAGCGGCCTGGGCGTCGAGGTCGACGTCGGAGAACATCAGCGGCATCAGGTCGCGCTTCTCGAGGCCGATGCCGTGTTCACCGCTGAGCACACCGCCGGCGCCGACGGACACCCGCACGATCTCGTCGCCGGCAGCACGCACCCGGTCGGCCACACCGGGTTCTCGGGCGTCGTACACGAGCAGCGGGTGCAGATTGCCGTCACCGGCGTGGAAGACGTTGAGCACGAGCAGTTCGTGACGCTCGGCGATCTCGTACACCTGCGCCAGCACGTCGGGAAGCTTGTGGCGGGGGACGACGGTGTCGTGGAGGTAGTAGTTGGGCTTGATCCGGGCAATGGCGCCGAACGCCGACTTGCGGCCCTTCCACAAGAGCGCCCGCTCGGTGTCGTCGGCAGCGATCCGGATCGTGCCCACCGAGCGATGGTCGGCGAGCGTGCGGATCCGCTCGACGTGCGCGGCCACCTCGGCGGGCAGACCGACCACCTCGATCAGCAGCGCCGCCGCCTGGTCGACCGGAAGGCCGGCGTGGATGAACGCTTCGACGGCGCGCAGACACAGTTGGTCCATCATCTCGACCGCCGCCGGGACGATCCCGTCGGCGATGATGTCGCTCACCAGCTGAGCGCCCTCGGCGACGTCGGCGAAGTCGAGCAGCATCGTGGCGACGCCGGGCGGATTCTGCATCAGCTTGACGCACACCTTGGTGGCGACGCCGAACATGCCCTCGCTGCCGACGAACGCGCCGCGCAGGTCGTACCCGTCGGGTTCGGGTTCTTCGCCCCCCAGGATCGTGACCGACCCATCGGGCAGCACGACCTCGACGGCGTGGACGTGAGAGCTCGTGACACCGTCGGCCAGACAGTGCGGCCCCCCGGAGTTGTTGGCCACGTTGCCACCGATCGAACACGTCTGCTGGCTGCTCGGATCCGGAGCGAAGTGCACGCCGAGGTGGGCGGTCTGCGTCGACAGATCGAGGTTGAGAACGCCGGGTTCGACCCAGGCCAGCCGGTTGACCGGATCGACCGAGACGATCCGGTTCATCTTGGCCGTCGAGATGACGATGGCCCCGCTCGGCGGGACCGCTCCCCCGGCGAGGCCCGTGCCGGACCCCCGGGCGACGAACGGCACGCCCACGGCGTTGGCCACCTCGACGATGCGACGTACGTCGTCGGTCGACTCGGCGAAGCACACCACCGACGCCTCGCCCGTCATGTTCGACGCGTCGCGCCGATACAGGTCGACCTCGCTCACGGCGTCGCGGACCTGATCCGGTCGCAGCACGGCGCGGAGCTGCTCGGCCAACGAGGCGACAACCGGTGCCGGTGCGACCCGGGTCACCGCTGCGCCCTGCGCCGCTTCGCCCGGTGCTGGCGCATCACGATCACCCGGCCGCTCTCGACCGGGACGCCGTCGACGTAGACCTGGTCGTCGGGGCCGACATGTTCGTCGAGCGACACCAGTCGGCCGTCACGGCGCGCTCGCAGTTCGTCCTCGGTGTGCCGCATCACCTGACGCCCGTCGCGGACCGCGTCGACCACCTCGCGCGACGTGGCCCGGACCACCCCGGCGGCCGAACGCGCCACCTGGGACGGAGCGATCTGCGAGGCCGTCTCCTTGACCTTCTTCTTGGCGTAGCCCGCCGACGCGACGCCGGCGACCACGCCACCGGCGAACCAGGTCACTCGCTTCATCATGCGTGTCGTCTCCGTCGTGCTCGTGGGGAATCGCCCGGTCGCTCGGGCGACTCGATGGAGTTGCGCCGTTCCCGACCCTCGACCACGACGGGGCCGACCACCGGAGTCCGGGGCGCTCCGCGCAGCCGGGCGATCGTGCGTGACGTGCCGCGAGCGAGGCCGGCGGCCTTGATCATCGGGGTGGAGAACGACGTGCGGGCCACCGTGCCGCCGACGGCATCGCCGATCGCCTCCGCCGAGCCGAGCACCCGGTCGAAGCGTTCGAGGTCGGCGCGCGCCTCGGTCACCGTCGCTCGGGCCTCGTCGGTCGTGTCGTGGAGTTCCTGGATCAAGGGCGTGGTCTGGGCTCGGAGGTCGTCGAGTTCGCGGCGCACCTCGCCGAGCGTGTCGTGCACGCGCAGCAGCACCACGACGAGGGCGGCGAAGCCGAGCGAGCACAGCACGGCGGCGACGACCAGCACGAGTTCACCGGCGCTCACGTGCGGGCCCCCTCATCGGTCGGTCCGGTCGTGCGCCCGCTCGTCGCCGTGCGGCGAGGGCTCGTACCAGCGCCGACCGACGAGTCCGTCGGGGAGGTACTGTTGGGCGCCGGCGTCACGGTCGTGAGGATACTCGTAGCCCTCGCCGTGTCCGAGCGACGCCGCTCCCTCGTAGTGGGCATCGCGCAGATGTGCCGGCACCTCTCCGACCGCGCCGTCGCGCACGTCGGCGCGGGCGTTCCAGATCGCCAGCGCCGTCCGATTGCTCTTCGGAGCGCATGCGAGATAGATCGCCGCCTCGGCGAGGTTGAGCTGGGCTTCGGGCAGGCCGACGTGCTCGAGTGC
>JAWLFC010000001.1:2790-24231 GCA_041685755.1 Ilumatobacteraceae bacterium | reverse complement strand
CGGTCGAGCGGCTCGAGACGGAACAGCGTCGAGCGGCTCCGCAACGGGGCGTTGACCTCGAAGAAGGGGTTCTCGGTCGTCGCCCCGATCAGCGTCAGCGTCCCGTCCTCGACGGCGGGGAGCAGCGCATCTTGTTGCGACTTGGAGAACCGGTGGATCTCGTCGAGGAACAGGATCGTGCCCTGCCCGCGCTCGCCGAGTCGTTGCCGGGCCCGATCGATCGTCTCGCGGACGTCCTTGACGCCCGCCGAGACGGCCGACAGCTGGTCGAAGGCGCGGTCGGTGCTCCCGGCGACAGCCAGCGCCAGCGTCGTCTTGCCCGTCCCGGGCGGCCCCCACAGCAGCGCCGACGTCAGCCGATCGGTCTCGACCAGACGCCGAAGCGGCCGGCCGGGCCCGAGCAGGTGGTCCTGGCCGACGACGTCGTCGATGGTTCTCGGGCGCAGACGAGCGGCCAGCGGAGCGCGCGAGCGCCGCTGCTCGTCGGCAGCGGCGGCGAACAGGTCGCCGCTCATGTGAGCATCTGGGGCAGCAGGTGGGGCAAGACGGCGCGGTACGCGGGACGGCGGAACCCGACGACGTGATCGATGAGCCACGTCGGATCGGCCCACGTCCACGAGACGAACTCGACCTCGTCGGGTGTCGGCACGACGTCGTCGTCGCGCACGCGGAACAGGTACCAGCGCTGGGCCTGACCGAGCCGTGTCCCGGCGCTGCGCACCTCCTCGGGGAACTCGTAGACGACCCAGTCGGGGTGCTCGCCGACGAGGTCGACGTCGTCGGGGCCGAGCCCGGTCTCCTCACCGAGCTCTCGCCACGCCGCCTCCAGGGGCGACTCACCGACATCGATGCCGCCCTGGGCGAGTTGCCACGCTCCCGGGATGTCGCTGCGTTCGAAGACGAGCAGCCGTCCGGCGGAATCGGTCACCGCAGCGACCACTCCGGCCCGGAAGTTCCAGCTCGCCATCGGTCGCAGGGTACCCGCGGTCCGCTCGGCGGCTCGGCTCAGCGACCCAGGCCGCGCAGACGCGCGGTCACGTCGGCGTACTCGTCGTCGTGTTCGGCAACGGCGCCGAACCAACGGCGGGCGGCGATCGGATCCCCGACACGGTCGTAGAGATCGCCGAGGACGTACCACTGACGGAGGTGGAACTCCCGGACGGCCTTGGGACGCTTGGTCGCCGGCTCCATGAGCGCGATGGCGCCGCGCAGGTCGCCCTGATCGGCCAACGCTCCCGCAGCGACGATGCGGCCCTCGGCCATCACGTCGTGGCTCGGCGACGCCGACTTGATCTCGTTCCACACCTGCTCGACGGCCGACCATCGCCCCTCTGCCCGGTGGCAGTCGGCGATCACGGGCAGGAGCGCCGGCTCGGCGTGCAGATCCTGGGCCGCCTGCAACGCGGCAGCGGCCTGCTTGTACCGACCGAGCCGATAGTTGGAGAGCCCGACGATCTCGTGGGCGGCCGCCACGTTCGGCGCCTCCTTGGCGATGGCGGTGGCGATTCGCTTGGACTCCTGGAACCGCTCGCGGTCGAGCGCCTCCGACGCCTGGGCCAGCCGCTCGGCGAGCCGGGAGCCGCGCTGTTTGCCGAGGGCGTCGACGAGCGCCGCCGACACCTCGGGGTCGACGGGCTTGGGCGCTCGACGGGAGTCGCCGGCCGGCGTCGCTGCCCGTCTGGTCGCGCCGGTGGCCGCCCGCCGGACCGAACCCTCGTCGATCCACTGCTCGGTGCTGCGCTCCTCGATGCGCTGACGTTCGAGTTCTGGGTCGCGCGGTGCCCGGGGCGCACGGCGGGCCCGGACCTCTGCGGCACGGCGCTCGGCCTCGGTCTGCGGACGCGGCGGGCGACGGTCGTCGCCGCGCTTGGACGATCCCGGGCGACCCCCGGGCTTGCCACCCCCCTTCCGACCGGATGTGGCCCCGGGCGCGGGCCGACCCGTGCGGTTGGAGGGCCGGCGACCGTCGTCACGGCGCGGCGGACGAGAAGACGAGCCGTTCGACATGGCGCGCCATGCTACGGGCCGAAAACGCGAAGAACGCACCGCCGGCAGACCCGGTCGGTGCGTTCCTCGAGCGAAATCCGGCGACGTCCTACTCTCCCAGGGGATCTCTCCCCAAGTACCATCGGCGCTGACAGGCTTAACTTCCGTGTTCGGGATGGGAACGGGTGTGACCCTGTCGCTATGGTCACCGAAATCAGTTGTCAACGAGGGGTGACCCTCGAGGACTCCAGAGCAAGCACGAGCTGTTCACAACCAAGCCCTCGGCCGATTAGTACCGGTCGGCTGAACGTGTTGCCACGCTTACACCTCCGGCCTATCAACGTGATGGTCTCGTCACGGGCCTTACTGCGTTGACCGCATGGGAATACTCATCTTCAACCGGGTTTCCCACTTAGATGCTTTCAGCGGTTATCCCTTCCGTAGGTAGCAAATCTGCGATGCTTCTGGCGAAACAACAGACACACCAGAGCTACGTCCGTCCCGGTCCTCTCGTACTAAGGACAGCAGTTGTCAGTATTCCTTCGGCTGCGGAGGATAGGGACCGAACTGTCTCACGACGTTCTGAACCCAGCTCGCGTACCGCTTTAATGGGCGAACAGCCCAACCCTTGGGACCTGCTTCAGCCCCAGGATGCGATGAGCCGACATCGAGGTGCCAAACCTTCCCGTCGATATGGACTCTTGGGGAAGATTAGCCTGTTATCCCCGGGGTACCTTTTATCCGTTGAGCGACCACACTTCCACACGTGATGGCCGGGTCACTATGCCCTACTTTCGTACCTGCTCGACTTGTAGGTCTCGCAGTCAAGCTCCCTTGTGTCATTGCACTCGACGACTGATTGCCAACCAGTCTGAGGGAACCTTTGGGCGCCTCCGTTACTCTTTAGGAGGCGACCGCCCCAGTCAAACTACCCGCCTGGCGCTGTCCCTGATCCGGATCACGGACCGAGGTTAGAGCTCCAAAGTACGCAGGGTGGTATTTCAACGATGACTCCACACTGGCTGGCGCCAATGCTTCCAAGCCTCCCACCTATCCTACACAACGCAATTCAAAACTCAACACCAAGTTATAGTAAAGGTCCACGGGGTCTTTCCGTCCTTCCGCAGCTAACGAGCATCTTTACTCGTACTTCAATTTCACCGGGTCTATGGTTGAGACAGTGGGGAAGTCGTTACGCCATTCGTGCAGGTCGGAACTTACCCGACAAGGAATTTCGCTACCTTAGGACCGTTATAGTTACGGCCGCCATTCACTTGGGCTTAGGTTCACAGCTTCGCTCCGAAGAGCTAACCGTTCCCCGTGACCTTCAAGCATTGGGCAGGCGTCACAGCGTATACAGCGCCTTGCGGCTTCGCACGCTGCTGTGTTTTTGGTAAACAGTCGCTACCCCCTGGTCTGTGCCACCCTCCTCAGCTCGAGCCGTAAAGGCTTTCACCAAAAAGGGTCCTCCTTCTTCCGAAGTTACGGAGGTAATTTGCCGAGTTCCTTAACCATAGTTCTCCCGCTCGCCTTGGTATTCTCTACCCGCCCACCTGTGTCGGTATGGGGTACGGGCACCGTGCCAACTCATTGCTGGGCTTTTCTTGGCAGCATGGAATCAGTGACTTCGCGGTATGTCGCTCGGCATCACGTCTCAGCGTTACGGCCCCAACTCTCATCGGAACCCGCCTACACGCTTACCCCAGGTCTACCATCGCCTGGGTTCACCTATCCTCCTGCGTCCCCCGTCAACTATCCGCCAGCTGCTCGGTCGGTTCGCTTCCCGAAGGAAACAGCCCCAACGTTGCGGCTCTTGGACCTGGCGCGGGCACGGTGGTACTGGAATATCAACCAGTTGTGCATCGACTACGCCTTTCGGCCTCGCCTTAGCTCCCGACTCACCCTGGGGGGATTAGCCTTCCCCAGGAACCCTTGGGCTTTCGGCGGAGGGGTTTCTCACCCCTCTCTCGTTACTCATGCCTGCATTCTCACTCGATGGCGCTCCACGACTGGTTTCCACCGCCGCTTCGCTGCACCATCGACGCTCCTCTACCGCTCCGAATCGACCGAAGTCTCATCGAAGCCCATAGCTTCGGCTCAGGACTTGAGCCCCGTTACATTGTCCGCGCAGAATCACTCGACCAGTGAGCTATTACGCACTCTTTCAAGGGTGGCTGCTTCTAAGCCAACCTCCTGGCTGTCTGTGCAATTCCACATCGTTTTCCACTTAGTCCTGAATTAGGGGCCTTAGCTGATGATCTGGGCTGTTTCCCTTTCGACCAACGAAGCTCATCCCTCGTGGTCTCACTGCCGTGCTCTGGAGTACCGGCATTCGGAGTTTGATTGGGTTCGGTAAACTTGTGGGTCCCCTAGCCCATTCAGTGCTCTACCTCCGGTACTGAACACACGACGCTGCACCTAAATGCATTTCGAGGAGAACCAGCTATCGCCAAGTTTGATTGGCCTTTCACCCCTATCCACAGCTCATCCCCGCCATTTTTAACTGACGTGGGTTCGGTCCTCCACGGAGTCTTACCTCCGCTTCAACCTGGCCATGGATAGATCACTTGGCTTCGGGTCTACAGCATGCGACTCTACGCCCTATTCAGACTCGCTTTCGCTCCGGCTTCCCATCACTGGTTAACCTTGCCACACACCGTAACTCGCAGGCTCATTCTTCAAAAGGCACGCCATCGCGGCCACACCGAAGTGTGACGACGCTCTGACTGTTTGTAAACCAACGGTTTCAGGTACTATTTCACTCCCCTCCCGGGGTACTTTTCACCTTTCCCTCACGGTACTGGTTCACTATCGGTCGCCAAGGAATACTTAGACTTATGGGGTGGTCCCCACAGATTCACGCCGGCTTTCACGGTTCCGGCGTTACTTGGGATGACAGGCGGAGAGTACGTACATTTCGGATACGGGACTGTTACCCACTCTGGTCGACCCTTTCCTGAGTCGTTCTCCTATGCAGCACTTGTACTCCGTGACACATCTGATGCTGTGTCTCCTGGTCCCACTACCCCGCACCAGCAACGCCATCAGGCTTGGCACTGGCACGGTTTGGTCTCTACCCTTTTCGCTCGCCGCTACTCAGGGTGTCGCGGTTGCTTTCCTTTCCTCGGGGTACTGAGATGTTTCAATTCCCCCGGTTCCCTCCTACTGCCCTATGTGTTCAGGCAGCGGTAACACTCCATGACGAGTGCTGGGTTTCCCCATTCGGACATCTGCGGATCGAGGCCTAGTAGACGGCTCCCCGCAGCTTTTCGCAGTCACTCACGTCCTTCATCGGTTCTTGGCGCCAAGGCATCCACCGTTGGCTCTTATTAGCTTGGAAAGAACAAGTTATCTCGTTCATTGAAGCGACCCGAAGGTCGCTTCGAAAAGATGCTCGTGCTTGCTCTGCAGTTCTCAAGGAGCCACCTGACCAGCGGTGCCGGCCACGATCTCGAGGATCTCGAGGTTGCGGCCAGCTCGACGCTGGGGTGCGAGGGAACAACTCCCTCAAAACGGAAGAGAAGACGGTGGCCATCGAGGCACGTGTCGACAAGAGGGACCGAATCCCTGCGATTGTCGATCGCTTCGACGACAGCCCACCAGTGCACCAACAGGTGTGTCTCGCACCCGGATCGAACGTATGTCGATCATCGAGTGGAGAAGCACTCCTTAGAAAGGAGGTGATCCAGCCGCACCTTCCGGTACGGCTACCTTGTTACGACTTCACCCCAATCACCGACCCCACCTTCGACGGCTCCCTCCCAAAAGGGTTGGGCCACCGGCTTCGGGTGTTGCCGACTTTCGTGGTGTGACGGGCGGTGTGTACAAGGCCCGGGAACGTATTCACCCTGGCGTGCTGATCCAGGATTACTAGCAACTCCGGCTTCATGGAGTCGAGTTGCAGACTCCAATCCGAACTGAGACCGGCTTTGTGGGATTCGCTCACCCTCGCGGGATCGCAGCCCTCTGTACCGGCCATTGTAGCGTGTTTGCAGCCCTGGGCATAAGGGGCATGATGACTTGACGTCATCCCCACCTTCCTCCGAGTTGACCCCGGCAGTCTCCTGCGAGTCCCCAACATTACTTGCTGGCAACACAGGATAAGGGTTGCGCTCGTTGCGGGACTTAACCCAACATCTCACGACACGAGCTGACGACAGCCATGCACCACCTGTGTACCGCCCCGAAGGACACCCTATCTCTAGAGCTTTTCGGTACATGTCAAACCCAGGTAAGGTTCTTCGCGTTGCATCGAATTAAGCAACACGCTCCGCTGCTTGTGCGGGCCCCCGTCAATTCCTTTGAGTTTTAGTCTTGCGACCGTACTCCCCAGGCGGGGCACTTAATGCGTTAGCGACGGCGCGGATCTCGTTGGTTGAGACCCACACCTAGTGCCCAACGTTTACGGCGTGGACTACCAGGGTATCTAATCCTGTTTGCTCCCCACGCTTTCGCTCCTCAGCGTCAGTTACGGCCCAGAGCGGCGCCTTCGCCGCTGGTGTTCCTCATGATATCTGCGCATTTCACCGCTACACCATGAATTCCCCGCTCCCCTACCGTACTCTAGTCATAGCAGTATCGGGTGGCCTCTCTGGGTTGAGCCCAGAGTTTTCACACCCGACTTACCAAACCGCCTACGAGCTCTTTACGCCCAATAAATCCGGATAACGCTTGGTGCCTACGTGTCACCGCGGCTGCTGGCACGTAGTTGGCCGCACCTTCTTCTGTAGGTACCGTCATTTTCTTCCCTACTGAAAGCGGTTTACAACCCTAGGGCCTTCTTCCCGCACGCGGCGTTGCTGCATCAGGCTTTCGCCCATTGTGCAAGATTCCCCACTGCTGCCTCCCGTAGGAGTCTGGGCCGTGTCTCAGTCCCAGTGTGGCTGATCATCCTCTCAGACCAGCTACCCGTCGATGCCTTGGTGAGCCGTTACCTCTCCAACTAGCTGATAGGCCGCGAGACCCTCCCGATCCGATGAATCTTTCATCACTCCACCATGAAGCGGTGTGATGGCATCCGGTATTAGCAGTCGTTTCCAACTGTTATCCCAGAGATCGGGGCAGGTTCCTCACGTGTTACGCACCCGTTCGCCACTAGGTCGTCCGGAGCAAGCTCCATGGACCTCGTTCGACTTGCATGTGTTAAGCACGCCGCCAGCGTTCATCCTGAGCCAGGATCAAACTCTCCAACAAAAACGTGGCCGACTCGTCGTCCCACCGAAGTGAGCATTCAGAGCCGGCAACGGTCGTCAGCGAGCGCACCATCGGAGTCGGGAAGGACTCGTGTGATGGTACGTCCTTGCTGTGTGGCCGACACGAGGTACAAAGCTCGAGCCGACCGGTAACCATGGTTGCCGTCGTCAGGGTAGACGACAGCAGAAATTGACAGACAGCTCCTCAACCACCCGAGGGTGGACGACGAACTGCCCGCACTGGCGTTCTGTCTTCTCTTCCGTTTTCAAGGAGCCGAAGCTCAGGCACGCACCATGATCGGGAGACGTCCTTGCGGATCTCAGCCGGTCGGCGTTGGTGCCGAGTGGCCTTTCCGGAGGGTCGAACCGCTCCGTGAGGCGGAGTTAGAAGATAGCAGATCCGAAGCGGCTTGCAACACGGCTCACGAAGAAATTTCCACGAGGTGGTGCGACTTCTTCCCCTTGCGCAGCAGCAGGTACCGCCCGTGCACCAGTTCGTGCCCGCTGAGCTGGGCATTCGCGTCGAGCTGCACCCCGTTCACGTAGAACGACCGCTGCGCCAACGAACGGCGGGCGTCGCCGTTCGACGAGGCCAGCCCCGTCTGCACGAACACCGCGATCGGGTCGTCGAGATCAGCCGCTCGCAGTCGTGACGACGGCACCTCGGCGGCGAGCATCGAGAACGCCTCGTGCGAGGCGGTGGTCGGGTCGCCGGCGAAGAGGAGATCGGCCGCTTCGGCGGCGGCGACGGCGGCGGGCGCTCCGTGCACGAGCGCCGTCATCTCGTCGGCGAGGGCTCGCTGGGCGAACCGGAGGTGTGGCGCATCGACGTGCTCGGCCATGATGTCGCGCAGCTGTGCGATCGGCTGCAACGAGAACGTGAGCAATTGCGCCTCGATCTGGTCGTCCGGCGTCTGCATCCAGTGCTGGCGGAACTGGTAGGGGCTGGTCTTGGCCGCGTCGAGCCACACGCGCGCTCCGGTGGTCTTGCCCACCTTGCTGCCGTCGCTCGCGGTCAGCAGCGGCCACGAGAACGCGTGCACGTGCTCGCCGCGCTTGCGCCGGATCAGGTCGACTCCGGCGATGATGTTGCCCCACTGGTCCGAGCCGCCGATCTGGATCGTGCAGCCGAGGTGGTCGTGGAGCCACAGGTAGTCGTTGGCCTGCAGCAGCATGTAGGTGAACTCGGTGAACGAGATGCCGTGCTCGGAGTTCACCCGCAGCTTGATGCTCTCCCGGGCGAGCATCTGGTTGACGGTGACGTGCTTGCCGATGTCGCGGAGGAACTCGAGGATCGTGATCGGCTGGGTCCAGTCCCGGTTGTCGACCAGTTCACCGCCACCGGCGCCGAGCTCGACGATCCTGCTCAGCTGCTCCTTGATCGCCGCGACGTTGTGGTTGAGCGTGTCGTCGTCGAGCAGGTTGCGTTCGTCGGAGCGGCCGCTCGGGTCGCCGACCATGCCCGTCGCGCCACCGGCCAGCGCGATCGGGCGATGGCCCGCGTCCTGGAACCGGCGCAGCATGATCAGCCCGATCAGGTTGCCGACGTGCAGGCTGTCGGCGGTCGGGTCGCAGCCGTAGTAGACGGCGACCGGGCCCTCGGCGACCGCCGCTCGGAGCGCCTCGCGATCGGTCGAGTCGTGGATCAGGTTGCGCGCTTCGAGATCGGCGATCAGGTCGGTTCCAGCCATACGGCACGCAAGGGTACTGTCACGCCGTGCCCGAGTCCGCTGACGCATCCGGCGACGATCTCGCGCTGCGACGCCTCTTCGAACACTTCTCGACCACGGCATCGCCCCGTGCGCCGCTGTACGCCGCCCTGTCCGTCGTCATCGCCGGCGACCCGACGCTGTACCGCCAGCTGCTCCACGCGCCGGCGACCCAGCGGCTGCCCGTGCTGTTGTTCGCCTGCGTCCACGAACTGCTGCTGGAGCACCCCGACCACGCTTTGGCGCAGTGGTACCCCAACCTGACGCCGGACCACCGCTCACCGACCGATCGGTCCCTCGCGGCGACGTTCACCGGATTCGTCCACGCCAACGCCGACCGACTCGCGCACCTCCTCGCCACCCGGACGACACAGACCAACGAGGTCGGACGCTGCGGCTCCCTGCTGCCCGCGCTCGGACTGCTCGCCGACGAGGTGGGGGCACTCGCCCTGCTCGACGTCGGCACGAGCGGCGGCTTGAACCTCCTGCTCGATCGCTACCACTACGACTACCGAGCCCGCGATGGCATGTCGCGCACCGTCGGTGGGCCGTCGACCGTGCAGATCACGGTCGCCACGACCGGCGACGTCCCCGTGCCGGCGACGATGCCGACGATCGCCGTTCGCTGTGGCGTCGACCGTCGCCCGATCGACGTGACCGACGACGATGAGGCGCACTGGCTCGAGGCATGCGTGTGGCCCGATCAGGCCGACCGCTTCCACCGCCTCGTCGCCGCCATCGACATCGCCCGTTCGTCGCCACCGGAGATCCTCGCCGGCGACGCCGTGGAGTCCGTCGCGCCCGCTGTCGAACGCATCGGCAGGACGGCCCATCCCGTCGTGACCAACTCGTGGGTCCTCAACTACCTGACCTCGGATCAGCGCTCCGCTTACCTCTCGGCGCTCGAACGGCTGGGCGCCGAACGCGATCTGTCGTGGGTCTACGCCGAAGCCCCGCTGCACATCCCCGAACTCCCGACCCGTGCCGACCCGAAGGGAGCCGAGCGAACCGTGCTGTCGATGATCCGCTGGCGCAACGGCGAACGCGTCGTCGATCACCTCGCGACCGTGCACCCCCACGGGTTCTGGATGCAGTGGCGCTGAGCCGCCGGCCGACGGTGCCTCAGAACGGTCCGGACACCATGTACGTGGAGCCGTCGAACGTGGGCGGCGTGGGTGCCCGCTGGGAGTTCACGATGAGCCGCGTCCCCGTCGGGTCGAAGGCGGCGCCGGTCACCTCGGAACCGTCGTGGCCGACGAAACGGAGGAAGGGGTCGGCATGGCCGTCGGGGGTGACCAGCACGACCTCCATGTTGCCCCCGTCCTCGCAGACGAAGAGGTTGCCGGTGTCGTCGTGCACGGCGAGGTTGTCCGGCCCTTCGACGGGCGGGCCCTCCCAGTACACCGTCAGTCGCGATCGCTCCAGGTCCAGCCGGGAGATGCGGTCGTCACCCTTGGTGGCGAGGTAGAGGACGTCTCCGTCGAGCACGACGCCCTCACCACCCGGAAACGCCGTTGCGCCGGGAGCGTCATAGCGCGTCGGGGTCCGGCCCGGCCCCCCGAGCCCTCGGACGGGAACCCAGCTCAGGCCGCCGTCCGCCGGCGAGACGGCGAGCGCCTCCAGGTCGCCCTCCGACAGGTCACCCCAGGTGCGGGGTCGGAATCGGTAGAGGAGGCCGTCGGGCTCGTCCTCGGTCATGTACAGCACCTGGCGAGTGGTGTCGGCGGCAGCCATCTCGTGGCGGAACAGGCCCATCGCCGGACGTGGCTGCGCCGGGGCCCGTCCGAGCGGGTCGCACTCCCAGACCTGGCCGGCCGGGATCTCCTCGCACGACAGCCACGTGCCCCAGGGTGTGGCACCGCCGGCGCAGTTCCACGTGGTCCCCTCCAGGATCGAGTAGGCGTCGACCACGCGGCCCTCGGCATCGAAGCGGAGAGCTCCCGCGCCTCCGCCGCCGTCGACGGGCACCTCGCTGTTGTTCGCGTAGACCCAACCGCCGTCGTCGAGGACGAAACATGTGCCGCCGTCGGGGAAGACGTGCCAGCGATACGAGGTCCCGGCGACGAGCTGTCCACTCACGGCCAGCACTTCGGAGGTGAATCCGGCGGGCAGCAGGAGGCCGTTCGCATCCGGTGTGGTGGCCAGCGGGCCGTAGCGCGTCGTCTCCTGACGCCGGTCGGTGGTGGTCGTGGCCGGGGTGGTCGTCGTCACGTCGGCCGGGGGTGGCGCCGCCGTCGGTGGCGGTGCGCCGGTCGTCGGCGGGACCTCGCGCCCTTCGGTGGTGAGGCCCGGGCCCGCATCCGGGCCGTCGTTGCCGCACGCGACGACGAGGCCGTCGACCGCGACGATCGTGCCGAGCGATGCGGTGAGCCGCAGGAAGTGTCGTCGGTCCATGGTCACGGTGACTCCTCCTCTCCGGTCGCCTGCTCCCAGGCAGCGAGTTCGGCGCGCACGGCGTCGACTCGACGCGTCAGGAAGTCCTTCCGGTCGGCCAACGACTGTTCGAACGCGCCCATCGTGACGAACTCGCGCGATCCGCTCAGCCCGTCACCGCGCACCAGCTCGGCGAGCATGTCGGCCCGTGCGTTCAGCGCCGCCACGTCCCAGACCTCGTCGAGCACCCACCGGACGCGTTCGGCGAAGTCGTCGCGGAACGTCGGGTCCTGCCACAGTCGCCACGCGATCGTGGCGTCGACCTTCGGCGGGAGGAGGACCGGCGTCGACGGGTCGACGTCGTAGGTGCTTCGCGATCCCATCCCGAGGGCCATGTCGGCGCCGTGGACCAGGAACACCCACCGGTCGCTCGTCGGGTCGTCGTAGACGTAGAAGTTGTTCGGATACGGGTTCCAGAGTTGGTCCCCGGCGCCGGGGAACAGCGCCGGATCGCTGAGGTCGTAGGCGTACCCGTCGTGGTGTGCGGTCAGCGCCTCGAGGGCCCAGTAGGTCATCAGCTGGTCGACGTCGACGAGTTCGCCGATCGCGGCACGGTAGTCCTCGTCCGATGCGGTGGCGACCACCTCGACGATGGCGGCCAGGTCGCTCGTGTCGTCTCGGCGCTTGTTGGTGCGCAGCTCCAGGCCCATGTCCGGGGCATCGTGCGCGCCCGTCGATTCGTAGAGGTTGCCCTCGGGATCGACGAAGTGCTGCGCCAGCATCCGCTCGTCGTAGGTCTCGCGCATGACGTAGAGCCCGAACGTCTCGCCGTTGACGGTCACTCGCGCCAGCGCGGTCCGAGGTGCGGGGAGGCCGGCCGCCCGATACAGCCCGTAGACGAGCGGCTCGTTGAGGAACGAGTGGTCCCACGCCGCGTTCCCGAGCGTGAACCGGTCGACGTCGAACAGCGTCAGACCGTCGACGAACTCGTCGGTCTCGATGCTGAACCCGGGCTTCTCGTCCAGGGGCTGGAACTGTCCGAATCCTCGCTTGAGTCGCAGTCCCACGTCGTCGGCCGTGGTGCCGTCGACGGTGAGGCGCGCCGGGACACGGTCGTCGGTGGGCGGATCGAGGAGGGCGAGTTCCTCGCTGCCGATCTCGATGTCGATCTCGTGCAGGACCGTCTGGTCGAACAGCTGCTCCGAGCGCTCCGAGAACGACGGCATCGACATCGTGGCGGTGGTGGTCGCGGTGGTGCTCGGCGGTGCGGTCTCCACCGGCGCGTCGGTGACCACCGGCGCCTCGACCGGGGCGCTCGACGCCGGCGAGGGTTCCGACGTTGCCGGAGCGGCGCCCTCGGGACCGCAGGAGACGGCCAGCAGACCGACCGACACGCCGAGTCCGATCCACCGCATCGTCGCAGTCACGGGGCGACCTCCTCCGGAGGCACCACGCGCTGCGCTGCGGAGTCGGGCTCGACGACTCGCTTCGCGACGCGGTCGGCACGACGTTCGACCGGGCGATCGGTGTCGATCCGGACGTCGACGTGAGTCCGCTTGTTCGCGTAGTCGATCTCCAGCACCCGATGCCTGGTGACCTCGTAGCCGAGCCGGTCCTCCAGCTCCGCCCGCAGCGAGTCCAGCGGCCGGGGGACCCCTTTGAGCACGACCAGGTGGCGCTCGGCGTGGGGCAGCATCCGCGGGTGGTCGGCGACGTACATCACGCCGAGCAGCACGAGGTTCAACGTGATCGTGACGTTCCACTGATCCCCCACGGACAGCCCGTTCACGAGGCCGATGACGAGGGCGACGAAGTAGTACCCGATCTCCTCCTGGCTGGCGGTCGTCGAGCGCAGACGGATCACCGAGAGCAACGCGAACAGGCCGATGCCGAATCCGACGCTGATCGTGGTGGTCGCGGTGAACGACGAGACGGCGAACAGACCGACGTTGACCCCCATGAGGCCGAGGGTCAGATCGCGTCGCTGGTGACGCCGGAAGTACAGCCCGTACGTCAGCAGCGAGATGGCCACGAGGTTGACCAGCAGGCTGGCCAGGAAGTGCTCGTAGTCCATGGTCACGATCGCTCACCTCATCGGATCGGACGCTCCTCTCATGTCACGCTACGTACGGCCCGGCAGGATCGTCAGGGCACATGGTCACGTCGGTGCATCACCGCAGACGGAATCGCCACGGCGTGTCGACCCCCTTGCCGATGCCGATGCGAGGTCCGACGAGCGGGTCCGCCGGCGGCGGCGTGCCGTCGTCGACGATGCGGATCGGCGAGTCGGCCGCGACGAGGTCGGCGCCGTCGTCGCCGCCGGTCAGACCGAGGGCGGCGCACAGCTTGCCGGGGCCGTCGGCGAGCGGGAGGCGGCCTCGGCGCCGGAGCATGATCTCTGCGCCCTCGACCGGCTCGATCGCTCGGATCAGCACCGCCTGGCCGTCACCCGCCGGGCCGGTGACGACGTTGGCGCACCAGTGGATGCCGTAGCTGCGGTAGACGTACAGGTGACCGGCGGGCCCGAACATCACGGAGTTGCGCGGCGTCCGACCCCGGAACGAGTGACTCGCCGGGTCGTCGGAGGTGTAGGCCTCCGTTTCCACGATCCGGCCGCTGCTGCGCTCACCGTCGCGGTCGACGACGAGCAGCTTGCCGAGCAGTTCGGTGGCGACCACCGCTGCATCGCGAGCGAACCAGGCTCGACCGATCAGGGCGCCAGCCGCTCCGCGTCGCGGGCCAGCATCGCCCGGTAGGAGTCGAGCTGCAGCGGCAGCGCCTCCGGACCCGCGGCGCCCCGCGAGGTGCGCATCCGGACCCCGACGCCAGGCCCGACGAGTGCTGCGGCGTCGGCGCCGAGGCGGGGGTCGGCGGCGACGAGATCGCGGAGCGACCCCTCCCCCGCCAGGGCAGCGCGAACATGGGCCCCGACGATGGCGTGGGCCTCGCGGAACGGGGTACCCGCGCGGACGAGATGCTCGGCCAGGTCGGTCGCCGCCGTGGTCTCCTCGTCGGCTGCGGCCTGCATCGCCTCGGGGACGAACGTGGCCGTGGCGATCATGCCGGTCAGTGCGGTGACGGCGAGCGACACCTGCTCGACGGAGTCGAAGAGCGGCTCCTTGTCCTCCTGCAGGTCACGGTTGTAGGCGAGCGGCAGACCCTTCAACGTCGCCAGCAGTCCGGTCAAGTTGCCGATCAGGCGGCCGCTCTTGCCGCGAGCCAGCTCGGCGATGTCGGGGTTCTTCTTCTGGGGCAGCATCGACGAGCCGGTGGCATAGGCGTCGTCGAGGCGGGCGAAGCCGAACTCCCCGGAGGTCCACAGCACCCACTCCTCGCCGATGCGTGACAGGTGGATCCCGACGAGCGCCAGGTCGAACACCGCTTCGGCGACGAAATCGCGGTCGCTGACCGCGTCGAGGCTGTTGTCGAACACGCCGGCGAAGCCGAGGTCGGCAGCGTTGCCGACCGGATCGATCGGCAACGACGACCCGGCGAGTGCGCCCGCACCGAGGGGCGACACGTCGAGCCGGTCGATCGTGGCGAGCAGCCGGTCGACGTCGCGGGCGATCGCCCAGCCGTGGGCGAGCAGATGGTGGGCGAGCAGCACCGGCTGGGCCCGCTGGAGGTGCGTGTAGCCGGGCAGGTAGGTACCGCCGGCGTCGACCGCCCGGTCGAGCAGCACCTCCTGCAGCCCGTGGAGCAGTCGGGCGACGTCGAGCAGCTCGCGCTTGCACCACAGACGCAGGTCGGTCGCCACCTGATCGTTGCGGCTGCGGGCGGTGTGGAGCTTGCCGCCGGCCGGCCCGGCGATCTCGGTCACGCGGCGCTCGACGGCGGTGTGGATGTCCTCGTCGCTGTCGACGAAGGCGAACGTGGCCGACGCCATCTCCGTCGCCACCTGGTCGAGCGCGGCCAAGACGGCATCGCGCTCCGCTGCGGTGAGCAGCCCGACCCGTTCCAGCCCGCGCACGTGGGCGGCCGAACCGGCGATGTCGTCGCGCCACATCGTGCGGTCGAAGGGCAGGCTGACCGTGTAGGCCATCAGCGCCTCGGCCGGGCCGCCGGCGAAGCGCCCGTGCCACAGGGTCCGGCCCTCGTCGGACTCGGCGGGCTCGGGATCGGTCATCGGTCCAACCCTGCCAGGTCCCGCAGCACCGCGGCCAACGACGCACCGTCGGTCGCCGACGACACGCACATCAGCGTGTCGTCACCGGCCACGGTGCCGAGCAGCCCGTCGACGCGGCTGCGGTCGAGCGCCGAGGCGACCACGTGTGCGCACCCGGGTGGGGTGCGCAGGATCACGATGTTGCCCGAGCAGGCGACCTCGGCGACCCACTCCCCCATCACGCGACGCAACTGCTCGAGCGGCGCCAGACGATCGGGCGCGAACTCGGGGATCGCGTACACGGTGTTGCCGCTCGGCACCCGCACCTTGACGGCGCCGATGTCGTCGAGGTCACGCGAGACCGTCGCCTGCGTCGCCTCGATGCCGTGCTCGGCCAGCAGGTCGATCAGTTGGGGCTGGCTCGTCACCTCGTGCTCGCCGATCAGCCGGCTGATCACCGTCTGGCGTTGCACCTTGGTCGTCATCGCCCGGTCACCCCGTGCCCGCCGGCCCGCAGGAGGAACGCGAGGGCGCCACGGGCGGCGTGGAGCCGGTTGTGGCCCTGCTGGTAGACGACCGACTGCGGTCCGTCGATGACCTCCGAGGCCACTTCGATCCCCCGGTAGGCCGGGAGGCAGTGGAGGAAGATCGCCGTCGGGTCGGCGAGCGCCATCATCGCCTCGTCGACCGTGTAGCCCTCGAACTGGCGGAGCCGTTCCTGCTTCTCGGCTTCCTGGCCCATCGACACCCAGGTGTCGGTGTGGACGGCGTGTGCGCCGGCGACCGCCTCGGCCGGACGGCTCGACTGCTCGACCGATGCCGCCCCGAGCAGTTCGAAGCGTTCGAGCTCGGTGATCGGCGCGTCGAAGCCGTGCGGGCAGGCGAGGCGGATGTGCATGCCGAGCATCGCCGAGACCTCGGCCAGCGACCGGGCGACGTTGTTGTAGTCGCCGACGTAGGCGACGGTCCGGCCGGCGAGCTCGCCGAGGCACTGCTGCATCGTGAGGGCGTCGGCGAACGCCTGGAGGGGGTGGGAGTGGTCGGAGAGCATGTTGACCACCGGCACGTCGACCACCGCGGCCATCCGGGTGACCGTGAGGTGATCGAACACCCTGGCGGCGATGAGCGCGTGGTAGCCCTCCATGATGCGAGCGACGTCCTCGACGGGTTCGCGGGTGTCGAAGCCCACCTCCTCGCCCCGGGTGTACACCGGGTGCCCGCCCAACTGCACGACCGCCATCTCCATCGAGTGACGCGTGCGGTTCGACGGCTTCTCGAAGATCAGTGCGGCGCCCCGCCCGGCGAGCGGACGCTCGAGCGACTCGATCGGCGCGTCGGCGAGGGTGAGGACGGCGCGCACCTCGTCGGGCGTGAAGTCGGTGATGTCGAGCAGGTGCCGGTTCACGGCGTCGCTCCCATCGCTGCTGCCAACGCGATGCGGATCAGCTCGACGGCCTCGTCGATCTCGGCGTCGGTGGCCGTGATCGGCGGCACGAGACGCAGAGCCGACGGCGTGACGGCGTTGGCGATCAGGCCCCGCTCGAGCAGGTCGAGCGAGATCGCCTTGGCGTCGATGCCCTCGGCCAGTTCGACCCCGAGCATCAGGCCCCGACCGCGGACGTCGACGACCCCGGCGACGGAGCGCAGGCCGTCGACGATCCGGCGCCCCTGGCGTTCGGCGACGGCGGGGGCGTCGATGCGCTGCATCTCGTCGATCACGGCGTTGACGGCGGCAGTCGCGATCGCCGTGCCCGAGTAGGTGCTGCCGTGGTCGCCGGGCTCGAAAGCCGCCGCGACTTCGGTGCGCGCCCAGCAGGCGCCGATCGGCATCCCGTTGCCCATCGCCTTGGCCAGGGTCACGACGTCGGGGCTGACACCGGCGTGCTCGAAGCCGAACCAGCGACCGGTTCGGGCGAAGCCGGTCTGGATCTCGTCGACGATCATCAGCGCCCCCAGCTCGTCACAGAGCTGCCGGATGCCCTGGAGATACTCCGTCGTGGCGGGGTGCACGCCTCCCTCACCCAGGATCGGCTCGATGAGCACCGCGGCGACCGAGCCGTCGACCGCCTGGCGCATCGCGTCGAGGTCGTCCCAGGCGACATGGCGGAAACCTTCCGGCATCGGAGCGAACGGTTCGTGCTTGGCCGGCTGTCCGGTGGCGGCGAGCGTCGCCAGCGTTCGGCCGTGGAAGCTCCCGAGGGCGCTGACGACGGTGTGGCGACCGCGGCCGCCGTGTTTGCGGGCGAGCTTGATGGCGCACTCGTTGGACTCGGCGCCGGAGTTGGTGAAGAAGATCTGGCCACGATGTCCGGTGGCCTCGCGGAGCAGGTCGTTGACCTTGACGGCCGCCTCGGTGGCGACGGGGTTGGCGAAGAAGTTCGACACGTGCAGGAGCCGGTCGAGCTGGTCGCCCACCGCTTCGGACACCACCGGATTGGCGTGACCGAGTGAGACGACGGCGATACCAGCGAGGAAGTCGAGGTACCGCTTGCCGTTCGAGTCCCAGAGCTCGGTGCCGCGCCCGCGCTCGAACATGACGGCCGGTGGCCCGAACACGGGCATGAACGGGCAGTTCGCCATCGGCGCGTGCTCGAAGGCGTGGGTCATGTCAGCGCTCCCGTCGGTTCGTCGTCGTATCGGTCCATGATCATCGTGCCGATGCCGTCGTCGGTGAAGACCTCCAGCAGCAGCACGTGAGCGATGCGGCCGTCGAGGATGTGCGCCCGGTGGACGCCGTGGCGCACGGCGTGGATGCAGCTGGCGACCTTCGGGATCATCCCGCCGGCGATCACGCCGTCGGCGACCAGGCGGTCGAGTTCGTCGGCGGTGACCTGGCGGATCAGGCTGGCGGCGTCGGCGACGTCGCGCCGCAACCCCTCGATGTCGGTCAGGTAGACGAGCTTCTCGGCGCCGATCGCCTCGGCGATCGCCCCGGCGACGGTGTCGGCGTTGATGTTGTACGCCTGGCCGGTCTCGTCGCTGCCGATCGTGGCGATCACCGGGATGAACTCGTCGTCGATCAGGCCGTGGATCACCTCGGGGTTGATCTCGGTGACGTCGCCGACGAAGCCGAGCTCGGCGTTGCGCGCCGTCGCCCTGATCAGCCCGGCATCGACGCCGGAGATGCCCACGGCGAACCGGCCGTGGACGTTGATGGCGGCGACGAGCTGCGGGTTGACCTGGCCCTTGAGGACCATCCGGGCGATGTCGACGGTCTCGGCGTCGGTGACACGCAGGCCGTCGACGAACTCGGGTTGTTTGCCGAGGCGCGCCATCAGCTCGGAGATCTGTGGGCCGCCACCGTGGACGACGATCGGGCGCATCCCGACGAGGCGCATCAGCACGATGTCCTCGGCGAACAGGGTGAGGGCGTCGTGCTCGGACGTTCCGGCGAGGGCGTTGCCCCCGTACTTGACGACGACGGTCTTGCCGGCGAAGCGCCGGATGTAGGGCAGGGCCTCGACGAGGACCGACGCCTTGACCGAGGCCGCCGAGCCGGCGCTCCCGGCGATGGTGGTCGACGTCACGGTGCCAGGCCGATCGTGGTGAGACCGGCGGTCTCGTCGAGGCCGAGGGCGACGTTGGCGGCCTGGACCGCGCCACCGGAGGCGCCCTTGGTGAGGTTGTCGATGGCGCACATCGTGACCACCGTGCCGGTGCGTTCGTCGTAGCGGGCAGCCACGTGGGCGGCGTTCGAGCCGAGCACCGACTTGGTGGCGGGTGGCGCGTCGAGCACGGCGACGAACGGTTCGTCGGCGTAGAAGGCCCGGAGCGAGTCGGTGACGGCGGTGTCGGTGCAACCGTCGGCGGCCGGCGCGGTGCAGGTGGCGAGCAGCCCGCGGCTCATGGGCACGAGGTGCGGGGTGAACAGCAGCTGCGCACCGATCTCCTGCTCCATCTCCGGCGTGTGCCGGTGCGCGAGCAGGCCGTACGGGACGGCATTGGAGTCGATGTTGGTGAACACGTTGGTGTCGGTCGGCGCCCTGCCGGCACCGGTGATGCCCGTGAGGGTGTTGACCACGATGCTGGCGGTGTCCACGAGGCCGGCCTCGACCAGTGGCCGCAGTGCCAGCGTCGCCGCGGTGACGTGGCAGCCGGGCGTGGCGACGAGGCGGGCGCCCTTCAGCTCGCCACGGTGCAGCTCGGGCAGGCCGAACACCGCCTCGGCGAGCAGGTCGAGTTGCGTGTGCTCGAAGCCGTAGAAGCGGGGATAGGCAGCAGGGTCCTTCAGGCGGAACGCCGCCGACAGGTCGACGACGCAGCCGACCTCGCCGACGAGTGACGGCGCCAGCTCCATCGACGCGCCGTGAGGGAGACCGAGGAAGACGAGGTCGAGCCCGCGAACGGTGTCGATGTCGAACTCGGCGAACACGAGGTCGGGGTAGGCGACCTCCAGCGACGGGTAGAGCTCGGCCGCTCGCCGACCCGCCATCGAGTCGCCGGTGGCGATGCGCACGTCGAAGCTCGGGTGCTGGGCGGCGAGTCGCAGCAGCTCGGCGCCGGTGTAGCCGGAGGCGCCGACGATGCCGACGCTGACGGGGGTCTCCAGGGACATCTGGATGAACATACAGAGTTCCGGATGGCCATGCAACCTGTGGGCAGGCGGGCGCGCTGGCAGACTGGTGGCATGATTCCGGGAACGTCGCCGACGAAGGGCCGCCTGCTCGTGGCCACTCCCCCGCTGGAGGACGCCAACTTCGACCGCACCGTGATCTTCGTCCTCGAGCACCACGACGAGGGAGCGATCGGCGTGGTGATCAACCGGCCGAGCTACGAAGCGCTCGACGAGCCGCTCGATCGCTGGATCGACCTGCAGTCGGCGCCGTCGTCGGTGTTCAGCGGCGGTCCCGTCGAGGAGTCGGCCCTCATCGCCCTCGCCGAGACGGCGCAGCCGCTGTCGGGCGAGGAGGAGTACCTCTCCCCGATCGTCGGGACGATCGCCTCGGCCGACCTGACCGCCGACCCGGCGCTCGTCGCCGCCGAGGTCAAGGGGGTCCGGGTCTTCCGGGGGTACGCCGGGTGGGGGCCAGGCCAGTTGGAGGGCGAGATCGACGCCGGAGCGTGGCTGGTGCTCGACTCCGAGCCGGGCGACGTGTTCTCCCCCGAACCCGACGAGCTGTGGCGCACCGTCCTGCGCCGCCAGCCCGGGCGCCTCGCCTGGCTCGCCGACGCCCCGGACGACCTCAGTTCGAACTGAGTTGTTGGACGCCGGGCCCACCGGGTGCAACGATGACCGGCCATGGTCGACCTGGACTCCGCCCGGCAGCGCCTGCTCGACGAGCGCGCGCACCTGCAGCGTCAACTCGACAGCGTGGAACACGACCGCAGCGACGACGGACCGATCGAGATGCTCGGCGGTGACGGCGCCGCCGACACCACGGAGTTGACGAACGACCTGAACATGCGCTCCGACCTGCTGCACTCGATCGGCGAGATCGACGCCGCCCTGCGCCGGATCGAGGACGGCACGTACGGCATCGACGAGGAGACCGGCGAGCCGATCGATCCCGAGCGCCTCGACGCCATCCCGACCGCTCGGACCAACATCCGCTGAGCGCGCGGTCCCGCGCGCGAGGCTGACTCGATGACCGCCGACTGGCGCCGACCGATCGTCCACTTCGAGATCCTCGCCCGCGACACCGAGGTGCAACGCCGCTTCTACGGCGAGCTGTTCAACTGGCCGATCGGCGACGGACCGATCATGAACATCCCGAGTGGTCTCGGCGGCCCCGAGCCCGGCCCGGCCGGGCACATGCGCCAGGCCGACCGCAGCGGCATCGCGCTGTACGTCCAGGTGCGCGACCTCACCGACTCGTTGGCACGGGTACCGGAACTCGGTGGGACGGTGGTGTCGGAGCCGTTCGACGTGCCCGGCGGCCCGACGATCGCTGCGATCGAGGATCCCGAGGGCAACGCGCTGGTGCTCGTGCAGCAGTAGCGCCGGGCTCGCCGTCCCGGGTCAGTCGACGCCGTGGAAGCGCTCCACGTCGGCGGCGGCCATCAGCGCAGCGAATTCGGCGCCCAGCTCCGAGCGCTCGAAGGCCCGGGCGGCGGCGAGCGCCGACTCGGCGTCGGC